>UQKU01000005.1 GCA_900541675.1 uncultured Collinsella sp.
GGGCTGGGGGGGGGTGTGGGCGCTGCTTGGGGCAGTTTTTCGTCGCGGTCTTGCGACGCCCGCCGGCGCGGGCGCTGTGGTGCTGGGTCTTGCCCTCAACGCCGTTGCCCTGGTGGTTATCCGGCGCATTATGCGGGTGGAGCTATGAGCGCCCCGGTTGCAGTTGCGGCTTGCCTGTGCGCCCTGAGTGTATTTGTCGCGACGGGTTTGGATCGGGCGGATGCACGCAAGATCGCAGGGGCCTGCAAGCGCGAGGCGGTGCTGGTCGCTGCCGCAGGTCGCTCGGTGGTCGATGCTCTGACCGCGCGAGTGAAGGGCGCGGTTGGAGCGGGCGGCCCGGCGCGAGTGTCGCTCGGCGAAGTTTCCGAGATGATCGATGTTGTGCGCTTGGGTCTTTCGGCCGGTCTTTCGTTTGATGCGGCGCTTGAGATTTTCTGCGCCAACCGCCGGTCAGTGCTGGCTCTTCGCCTTGAGCGCGCCTGCATGGCGTGGCAGGTGGGCGTGGGCACGCGTGAGGACGAGCTGTTGGCCGCCGCGCGCGACCTGGACGTGCGAGCGCTCGAGACCTTTGCCATCACGGTGGGGCAGGCGCTCGTCCTGGGTGCCCCACTTGCCGAGACGCTGGCCGCTCAAAGTCGCGAGATCCGTGCGGCTCATCGCGCCGCGGTCGAGCGCGAGATCGAGCGTGCGCCCGTCAAGCTGCTGATTCCCACCGGCACGCTCATCTTGCCGGCGTTGCTTCTGTCCATATTGGGCCCGCTGCTGGGAGCAGGCGGGATGATGTAGGGAGGAATATATGAACACGATGACCAACATTGCGGGCAAGGCTTGGAGCTGGGCTTTTTGCCGGACAATCCGCGCTCGCCAGCGTGCCAAGGCGCTGTTGCGGGAGGAGAGCGCGCAGGGCACTACCGAATACGCCATCTTGGTCGGTGTACTCGTAGTGATTGCGATTATCGCCATCGTCGCGTTTAAGAGCAAAGTCGAAGAACTATGGAACGCGATCAAAGACGGCATCAACAGCCTGTAGGAGGCAGGCGTCCTGTTGGTTCGCCGCTGGTGCTCGTCTGTTTGCTCGTGGCAATAGCGGTGACGCTTTGGGGGCTGGGTGCTGCGCGGCAGCAGCGTCCAGGCGCTACTGCCGATTTGGGATCGGGCTCGGCGGCGATGTCACAAGCGGAAGGCGCGGGGGCGATGGGCGGTCAGAATGCCGCCGTCACGGCTCAGACCTTTTTGCAGGCACTCGACGAGCGGGCCGCCAGCGCGACGGAGCCGTCTGTAGACAACGCGATCGCGGTTCGGCTCGCATGGTCCGAGGACCGGCCGATGACCGAGGCAGCGGCAGACCTGCTGCGCGCCTACCGCGAAGTGCCCACGGCCCAGCTCGCCCTGAGCGGCTATCTCGATATTAAGGGCAACGTATGGGGCGCCATCGTGCGCGATGGGCGAGGCTGGGTCGACATGGTGACGGTTGCTGCTGATGCCGGCGATGCCTCGTGCCGCCTGCGTGCCGTGCGTCTGGTTCCGCAAACAATGGAGTCAAAGGAGGGGTCGTGAAATGCATGGTGTCCTGCGTGAGGAATCTGCTCAGTCGACCGTCGAATACGCCATCGTCACCGTGGCGCTGTTGTCGATTGTGCTGGCGATTGCGGGGCTTTGGCGCGCTGGCACCGATGGACGCTTGGCGGCACTGGTTGAGCGGGCAGCGTCCCATGGCGTCGCCCCATCGTCGGTTATCGATGCCGCGACGGGCGCCAAGGACATTGCTCTGTATTGATATCGCGTGCGAGGATCGGGCGCAGTCTACGGTTGAGGCCGCCTTTTTGCTGCCGACGTTTTTGACGCTCATCCTGCTGGCGCTGCAGCCGGTATGCCTGCTCTATACACGCGCGGTCATGGAGTCTGCCGCCGCCGAGACCGCGCGGCTTATGACCACGACAACGGTGGGGGACGACGAAGACCTCAAGGAGTTCACTCGCCGCAGACTTGCCGCGGTGCCCAACGTCTCGATTTTTCATGCCGGCGGGCCGCTGTCGTGGAATATCGAGTTGGGGCGGGCCGGTGCCGGCGGCGTTTCGTCCGTGTCTGTTTCCGGCGAGGTCAAGCCGTTGCCTGTGATCGGTGCGTTTGCGCAGGCTATGGGTGGTACCGCCGAGGGCGGCTACGTTGAGCTCAAGGTCGATGTCTCGTATCAATCGCGTCCCGAATGGCTGGAGGGAGATTATGATTCGTGGATTGCTGCATGGGATTAAGCGTTTCTGGTCTAGACGCGTTTTGACGCACCGTCCGAGCTGCCATCGCAAGCGAGGCGGCTTTATGGGTCGAGCCGGTGTCGATCTGTTTATCGAAGATGGCGCCTATACCACGCTTTCTTCTGCCGTGGTCATCCTAGTGGTGCTCACATTGTTGTTTTCGTCGACCGCGGCGATATGGAGCATGTCGCGTGCCGGGGATACTCAGGTGGCGGCTGATAGTGGCGCGCTGGCGGGTGCCAACGTAGTGTCGTCCTATCACACGGCTGCCACGGTGGTTGATGCGAGCATCTTGAGTCTGGGGCTGGCGGGGTTTGCCACGATCGGGACGGGCCTGGTCGCCATCCTCATCCCGGGTGCCGAGCCGGTTGCCGGCAATATGGTCGACACCGGGATTGAGATCATTAAAACGCGCAACAAGTTTGCCAAAAGCGCATCGGAAGGCTTACAGAAAATCGAGACGGCTCTGCCGTATCTGATCGCCGCGCGTGCCACGCAGACGGTGTCGGCGCAGGATACCGATAGTGTGACCTATACCGGTACGGCGCTTGCCGTGCCCAGGACATCCGAGTCTGACTTCGCTGCGCTCAAAGGATCAGAGATCTCGACCGATACCATTAAAGACACATCAGATGATTTTGAGGGTGCGGCCGAGGAGCTGCGGAAGGCTTCTGAGGACACGGCGAAGGCTAAAGAGCGTGCTTGGCTGGCGGATTGTGGTGGGTCTGACAAGGGCTCGGTCGGCAGCTGTTCTTGCATGTGGGAGCGTGCGAAAAGCCTAACGGATCTCTCCGGTGTTCAAAATCCGCATTACTCATCGAGCGTTACGTGGGAGCCCCAAGTTGCCCTTGATCGCGCGAAGGACTACTACCATTGGCGTCTGACAAATGAGAAGCCCCACGGCTCGAGTGTCGAGATGAAGGCAGAGTCTGCGGCGCGTAAGGCGTTTTATACCTATGCGAGCGCGGAGGTCGATCGGGCGCATATAACCGAGAACGGAGACAGGGTTTCCTCCTATATTCCGCTGCTGCCGCGCAACTCTGATGAGGTTCGGGCGACGGAACTCTATACCGATGCGGTGTGGCCGACTAGCGTGAACGATGACAAGGCGTATCTGCATTACGGGACGACCTGCCCTAACTATAAGAAAGGGACGCCGAGCGGATTTGCTTCGGTTGCCGATTACGATGGACAGGATAAATGCAGCAAATGCCATTTTGGCGTTTTGTCGCTTGGTGCTGTTGCGGCGCCTTCAACCTCTATCGAAAACGGCTTCGAATATCACTTCGACGAGTTCAAAAAGGCCTTGGAGGAATACGTCAAATGTCGGAACAAAGAGCTTGAGCTCATGCGTCAGACCGAGGATGAGGCCGACCGTGCGAGCAATGCGTTTGACCAGGCCATTAAAGCGCTTTCGGGCGAGCGTCCGCGTATCGCTCCGCCCGGTCGCAACGGCGTGGTTGCCTTTGCGGTTTCGGGTGCCATCTCGAGCCCCGATGAGCTCAACTCTTCGTTTAACACGGCAGTCAGGCTTGGCGATCGCGGTGCCATCTCTGCCGCGGTGCTGGCGCCCGATGAGGCGACGGCGCAAAACAACGTGCTTTCGCGATTTTTCTCGACATTGAAGGAACGCTCGGGTGGCGTTGCCGGCGTACTCGATGGCGTCATGGATGTCTGGGGACGGCTGCTTGTGGGATACGGAGACATCCAAGGTTCGGCCGACGAACTTATGGACGAGATGATTAAAGGCCTAGGAGGGGGCAGCGGCGCGTTGGGCTCCATCGCATCGTGGCTCGGCGATACCGTTTCGGCGTCCGTGGCGGCGCTGGGTTTGGAACCGTGCGACTTGCGCCTGCGAAAGCCGGTGCTGACTGATTCCGCCAACGTCATTAAGAGCCCGGGGTCTGACATTGCTGGTCTCTCTCAAGCGCAAGACAAACTGCGAAGTATTCCGTTGGGCGTGACCGATCCCAAGGCGCTTTGCGAGGCGTTGGAATATCAAGTCGAACGCACCATCAGCGGTACGGTGTTCACGCTTGCGGAGATTCCTCTGCCCGGCGGCGGCTCCATCCCGCTCACCGTCGATGTCGCCACGCTGGTTGGCGCTCTGGGCGGTGGGTCGTAATGAGTATCCGCATGCGTCTGCGCGAGGAGCGCGCCCAAGCGACGGTGGAGATAGCAGTGGTTACGCCCGTTTTGCTGGTGCTGGCACTCATCGTATACAACGTCATGATCTATGCCAGCGCTGTCGCGCGCTTCGACCGCGTGGTGCCCGACATCGTGTTGGCGCACGCCGTGGCGCCGAGCGGGGAGGGCGACGAAAGCTCTGTCGATGCCTCGGCGACGGTCCGGACTCAAATTCTGAATGCCATGGAAGGCTATGACTTGCAGATCGAAGTGTCGAGCGAGCAAGGCGCGGAGGCATCGGATGGTGGCCTGCTCTCCCTATCCGGTACGTTTAGGACCTACACCTGCACCATGCACTATGAGCCGTGGCCGACTTCTCTCAGCATCGCTGGCGTTCCGCTGGGGGCGCCGACAACGTTGTCGCACGAGCGCGCGGTGACGGTCGATCCATGGCGTCCGGGGGTGGTCATGTGACCGCGGTCTCGTCCTACATCGCCTACGCGCGGGCACTCAATAGGCTGGGCTGGACGCCGGCCGAGTTTGCGGTGGCGGAGTCGTTTGCCGTGCGCCTGCGCGGCATGCTGGGACGGTGTCCGGTTGCCGCCAACGGTCTGCCGCTCGTCATGGCATTTCCACGCTGCTCTTCGGTCCATACGTGTTTTATGGCCTATCCCATCGATATCGCCTTTATCGATGCACGTGGCTATGTCCTCGTATGCTACGAAAACGTACGTCCCTGGCGTATGTGCTCCTGCCCCGGCGCCTGGGCCGTACTAGAGCGTCCTTCAATCATTGTTTCGACCCCTGCTCTCCAACGCGTGCCGGCTTAAGAATTGGCGACAGCGGACTTTCGTCATACGAAATTGGGTAAGATGGAGGAGAAGATGCATGGATGTTGAGATCCATCCCAACGCTAAAAAGCACCTGACAGAACAGCAGGTGCTTAGCGCTTGGCTTGCGGTTACTGAGTGCATTCGTCGCGAGTCGAAGGACGAGCCGCCGAGATGGCTTGCGATTGGATGGCTCCCAGACGGACGAAGCGTGGAGCTTGTCGCGGTCGAGCTTCTCCGTGGGTGGCTTATCATTCATGCCTTGTCTCCAGTCCAGAAGAAATTTTGGCAGGAGATTGAACGGGCTCGGCAAAGGGGTCGATGATGGGCAAGACGTATACGGCCGCTAATGGTCAGGTTGTAACGGATGAAATGATTGACGCGTGGTGCGAGTCGTACGAGCGCGAAGAGTTTCCGGATGGCGAACACACCGTTGGTGGGATCGTGCATGGACGGCCCCCACTCTCAGGTGAGGGGACGGCAACGCTGTCAGTCAAGATTCCTCTGGGAATGAAGGAGGCCATTCGTCGACGGGCGGCTGCCGAGGGGATGACGCCAAGTGAGTTTGCCCGTGCGGCTCTGAGCGAAAAACTTCTTGCTGCCGGCTGATGCCTCTGACGTGCCGATTTAAAGAACCGAGGCTGTGCTCAAAAACTTTTTTAAAATTCTCGGTTGACCGGAACGCGTCCTTGGTTATACTAATCAAGCCTTGAAACAAGGCACACCTCAAATGGCTGGGTAGCTCAGTTGGTAGAGCAGAGGACTGAAAATCCTCGTGTCAGGGGTTCGATTCCCTTCCCCGCCACCTTGAATTGACTAGGACCTCTGCAAAGGGGTCCTTTTCTTTTATATGGACCCTGCACGGAATCGAACCCCGTGAGGGCGCGGAGCTGAGGAAACGCGCAAGCGTTTGCCAGCGTAGCTCGCAAGGCGCGTAAGCGCCGCAGCGGTCCGTCCGCGCAGCGCGCGGACGCGATTCCCTTCCCCGCCACCTTGAATTGACTAGGACCTCTGCAAAGGGGTCCTTTTCTTTTATGTAGGGTTCTGCGGAAACTGCGTCCCAGAATAAGGGCTCAGAACGGGACACACTTTCCGGTGCCTGCCTTTGGCGCGCGTACACACCTCGTCGCACCATTCCGAGCCCGCCCGCCCCAGACATTCCTCCCACTTTCGCGTCACTTTGCAGACCGTTCGGTCGCCTGTCCGCACACGCGGGTATACTCAAAACGATACTTATCCTATGCAATACGATGCGGGTTCGACCTGCATGATCCGAAGGGGGCAGTGATGGAGAGGATACTCGGCGTTAATCTCTCTGGCTGGTTTATTCCCGAGCCTTGGGTGACCCCGTCGCTGTACGCGGCGACCGGCGCATCCAACGCAGCCGAGCTGCAGGAGGCCATGGGTACCGCCGCTTACAACGAGCGCATGCGTCGTCATTACGAGACGTTTGTGAGCGAGGACGATTTTCGCCGCATGGCGCAGATCGGTCTCAATGCCGTGCGTCTGCCGGTGCCCTGGTATGCCTTTGGCTCACAGGAGTCCGATGCCTCCTACATATCGGTTGTCGATTACATCGACCGCGCGATTGAGTGGGCTGCCAAGTACGATATCCGCGTGCTGCTCGATCTGGCAACCGTGCCCGGTGGCCAGGGCGATTCCAACGATTCGCCCACCACGCCGGAGGCTGTCGCCGAGTGGCATTCGTCCACCAACGGCCGTCATGTCGCACTCGACGTGCTCGAGCGCTTGGCCGATCGCTATGGCGAGGCCGAGAGCCTGCTGGGCATTGAGCTGCTGGACACGCCGCAGATGAGCGTTCGCAAGAGCCTCTTCACCATGACGGATGGCATTCCTGCTCACTACCTGCGCAATTTCTATCGCGATGCCTACGAGCTCGTCCGTTCGTATATGCCCGAGGATAAAATCGTCGTCTTCTCGTCGTCGGGGCATCCCAGCGAGTGGAAGCATTTTATGCGCGGCGCCAAGTACAAGAACGTCTACATGGACCTTCACCTGTACCATTACCGCGACGAGTATGCGCTCGACATCACGAGCCCTCGCGGGCTGACGACGGCGATTTCGCGTAACAAGCGCGAGCTTAAAGAAGCGATTTCGACTGGGTTCCCCGTGCTGGTGGGCGAATGGTCGGGCGCGGCGATCTTTGCCAACTCGTCGGTTACGCCCGAGGGCCGCAATGCCTACGAGCGCGTGTTTATCGCCAACCAGCTGGCTTCGTTTGCGCCGGCTGCCGGTTGGTTCTTTCAAACGTGGAAGACCGAGAAGCGCATTGCAGCATGGGACGCCCGCGCGGCGCTCGGTACGCTCGAGCGCGGCATGATTGAATAGGTTGATATGACGCAAAACAGCGCCCATACGGGCAAACTCTATGTGGTCGGCACGCCCATCGGCAACCTGGGTGACCTGTCCCCGCGCGTTGGCGAGGCCTTTGCCGCTGCCGATGTCATCTGCTGCGAAGACACGCGTGTGACGTCAAAGCTGCTGATGCACCTGGGCATTTCCAAGCCGCTTGTCCGTTGCGACGAGAATGTGATCGCTAGCCGCGCTGCCGGCCTGGTCGACCGTCTGCTGGCGGGGGAGACCCTCGCCTTTGCCTCGGACGCCGGCATGCCGAGCGTGTCCGATCCCGGCCAGGCGCTGATCGAGGCGGCGCGTGAGGCCGATGTGCCCGTCGAAGTTATTCCTGGGCCCTCTGCTTGCGTCACGGCGCTTGTTTCGTCCGGCATTCCCTGCGAGCATTTTTTCTTCGAGGGCTTTTTGGGCCGAAAGCACGGCGACCGTGTGCGCCGTTTGCAGCGCCTTGCCGTGGTGCCCGGCGCACTCATCTTCTACGAGTCTCCACATCGCATCGTGGCGACGCTCGAGGCCGTGGCGGAGGTCTTTCCCCAGCGTGAGGTTGCCGTCTGCCGCGAGCTCACCAAGCTGCACGAGGAGGTCTTGCGCGGGCCCGCTGACCAGCTTGCCGAGGAGCTGCGTGCTCGCGGCGAGGTAAGGGGCGAGATTGCGCTGGTCATCGCGCCGCCGAGCGAGGATGAGGAGGCCGGTATCGTGCCGGTTGGCGCCGCGGCAGCGGATCCCGACGAGGCCCTGCGCGAGGATATCCGCGCCGCGCTCGAGGAGGGGGAGCCCGCGTCTGCGGTGGCCAAGCGCCTGTCTCAGAAGTATTCGCGCCGCAAGCGCGATGTCTATGCCATAGTGCTCGATATGCAATAGATGGAGGATATCCAGCCCTTGCGCTAGAATCATCCTCTGTATGCAACGTTTTTCTGGAGGACAAACCCCATGGATCAAAGCAAGCCTTCGTTCTTTATCACGACGCCCATCTACTACGTCAACGCCGATCCGCACCTGGGCACGGCTTATTCCACCATCATCGCCGACGTTCAGGCTCGCTATCGCCGTTCCGCCGGCTATAACGTCAAGTTCCTGACCGGCATGGACGAGCACGGCGAGAAGGTCGCCGAGGCCGCAGCCAAGCATGGCATGACGCCGCAGGAGTGGACCGACAGCCAGGCTCCGCACTTCAAGGAGCTTTGGAGCAAGCTCGAGATCTCCAACGACGACTTCATCCGCACCACCGAGCCGCGCCAGCATCATGCCGTGCAGTACCTGTGGGAGCGCATGAAGGAGTCCGGCTATCTGTATAAGGGCAGCTACGACGGTTGGTATTGCGTGCCTGACGAGACCTACTTCACCGATACGCAGGTCCAGAAGGGCGACGAGGAGTACGGCAGCGTTGGCCAGCACCTGTGCCCCGACTGCCACCGTCCGCTTGAGCGCGTGCAGGAGGAGTCCTACTTCTTTAAGCTTTCCGCCTTCCAGGACAAGCTTCTCAAGCTCTATGACGAGCACCCCGACTTTGTCGAGCCTGCGTTCCGTATGAACGAGGTACGCAGCTTTGTCGAGGGCGGCCTTAACGACCTTTCCGTGAGCCGTACGAGCTTTGACTGGGGCATTCAGGTCCCGTTTGACGAGGGTCACGTGACCTACGTGTGGTTCGATGCGTTGCTCAACTATATGACGGCCGTCGGCTACGGTGTCGACACCAACGAGGCCCGTGCCGAGCTGGCCTATCGCTGGCCCGCGCAGTTCCACATCGTGGGTAAGGACATCATCCGCTTCCACTGCGTCATTTGGCCCGCGATGCTCATGGCCATCGGCGAGGCCCTGCCCGAGCACGTCTTTGCCCACGGCTTCCTGACCGTGCGCAATGCCGAGACCGGTAAGGCCGAGAAGATGTCCAAGAGCCGCGGCAACGCCATCGCTCCGCAGGATGTTATCGACATGCTGGGCGTCGAGGGCTACCGCTATTACTTTATGACCGACGTGGTCCCCGGCACCGACGGCGCCATCAGCTTCGATCGTATGGAGCAGGTCTACAACGCCGATCTGGCCAACAGCTGGGGCAACCTCATTTCGCGCTCGCTCAACATGAGCGCAAAGTACTTTGACGGCTGCGCCCCGGCTAAACCGGCGTCTGCCGACGCGTTCGATAACCCGCTGGCAAAGATCGCCGATGGTCTGGTCGAGCGCTACATGGCCAAGATGGACGTGCTCGATTACGGCGGAGCCAAGGACGAGGTCATGGAGCTCATTCACGCCGCCAACCACTACATCGAGGACTCCGAGCCTTGGGCACTTGCCAAGGACGAGGCCAAGGCTGACGAGCTGGCGTTTGTGATCTACAACCTGCTCGAGGCCATCCGCATTGCTGCTCACCTGCTGATGCCGCTCATGCCTCAGACCTCTGCCGAGGCCCTGCGCCGCCTGTCCTGTGAGGGCGAGGCCGCGAGCGACGACCTCAAGGGCAATTGCACTTGGGGCCTGCTTGCCGGCGGTCAGCCCGTCGAGAAGGGCGATCCGCTGTTCCCGCGTCTGGCGTAGAGACCGCGCGAGCGCCATATCGGCAATTTGCTGTTTAGCTGTAAGGGCATGGCCGCCACGGTCCATGCCCTTTTGTTTCAAGACGCCGCCATCATGCTAAGGAGGCAACCATGACAACTTCGCCTTTGGCAAACCCCACGGCCACCAGGGAGCTGCTGGAGGAGTTTGGCCTTGCGACCAAGCATCGCCTGGGCCAGAACTTTCTAATCGACAATCATGTGATCGAACGTATCTGCGAGCTTACCGAGCTTGCAGGTGACGAGCGCGTACTCGAGGTGGGTCCAGGTTGCGGTACGTTGACACTTGCGTTGCTGCAGGAAGCGGCGTGCGTTACGTCCATTGAGGCCGATCCCGAGCTTGAGCCGGTGCTCGATGCCCACGCCGCCGACTATGCCAACTTCCGCTTTATCATGGGCGACGC
The DNA here is from genome assembly GCA_900541675.1 of uncultured Collinsella sp. Taxonomy (GTDB): domain Bacteria; phylum Actinomycetota; class Coriobacteriia; order Coriobacteriales; family Coriobacteriaceae; genus Collinsella. Next base: position 10,536 of record UQKU01000005.1, read on the forward strand.
GCTCAAGGTGACGCCGGAGCAGATTGAGCAGGCTGCGGGCGGTGAGCCGACGGTATTTGTCGCGAACTTGCCCTATAACGTGGCGGCGACGATCATTTTGCAATTTTTCCAGACGATGCCGGCGCTAAAGCGCGCCGTCGTCATGGTGCAAAAGGAGGTTGCCGATCGCATTGCCGCAGTGCCGGGCAACAAGACCTATGGCGGCTATACGGCAAAGCTTGGCCTGTATGCGCAGGTAACGGGTCGCTTTGAGGTGCCGCCGCGTTGCTTTATGCCGGCGCCACACGTGGACTCGGCCGTCGTGCGTATCGACCGTGTTGACGGTGTGGTGCCCGAAGGACTCGATCGCGAATTTGTGGCCCGCGTGATTGACGCTGCATTTGCTCAGCGTCGCAAGACCATCCGCAATTCCATGAGCGCCAACGGCTTTGCCAAGGACGTGCTCGATGCCGCCTTTGAGGCTTGCGGTATCGCACCCACCACGCGCGCCGAGACGCTCGGCGTCGCCGACTTTGTGTGTCTGGCTCGGGAGCTTTCCCATGACGCTTAATGCCGAACGCGTGACGTTTACCAAGAAAAAGAAGACGGTTGCTTGTCCCGTGCCCTTGGCACCGCTTGCCGACACACATGCGCATCTGCTTTCGTTCTGGGGCAAGGATGTGCCCGAGACACTCGTGCGTGCCAAGGCGGCAGGCATCGACCTGTTGGTGACGGTCTTCGACCCCATCGCCGACAAGCGCAGCGTGACGGACTATAGCGACTGGCTCGTGCGCGAAATTCTGCCGATGCAGGATATCCCGCAGATCAAGTATCTTGCCGGCGTGCATCCGTATGGCGCGCCGGACTATACCGACGACATTCACGCGCAGGTTGTTGCTGCGCTTGATGACCCTTTGTGCGCCGGTATTGGCGAAATCGGTCTGGACTACCACATGGACTATGACGACGATATCGCGCCGGCACCCCATAACGTGCAGATTGACTGCATGGCGCGCCAGCTCGAGCTTGCCGTGCGTCGTAACGTGCCGGTGGAGCTGCATCTGCGTCACGAGGACATGGACCAGGAGCGTACCTCGCACGTGGACGCCTACAACGTGCTTCGTGGGGTGGGCGTGCCCCAGACCGGTTGTGTGCTGCACTGTTTTGGCGAGGACCGCGCCACGATGGAGCGCTTTGTGGAGCTGGGCTGCTATATCGCCTATGGTGGTGCGGCCACCTTTAAGCGCAACGACGACGTGCGCGAGGCATTTGCGGCAACCCCACTCGATCGAATTTTGTTCGAGACGGATTGCCCGTATATGGCTCCGGAGCCCATCCGCGGTCTTGAATGCGAGCCCGCAATGATCTCCATTACGGCAAACGCGCTGGTTAACGACCGTATCGATCGCACTGGTGAGGACGCCGAAACAATCGCGCATGCCGCTTGGGAAAATGCCTGCAAACTTTTTCAAAAATAGTTCTTGCGTTCGCGGTGGCGCTCCGTTATTCTAATTCCTGCACGCGGGCGTGGCGGAATTGGCAGACGCGTACGGTTCAGGTCCGTATGGGGGCAACCCCATGAAGGTTCAAGTCCTTTCGCCCGCACCATTGATTGAAAGAGCTCCCAGCAATGGGGGCTTTTTTGTTATGTGCCCATCGCGGGGACTTGAACCTGTGAAGGAGCGAGCGTCAAGAAAACGCGGAGCGTTTTTAGCGAGCTGGCGAGTCCGCCGGCAGGCGGGCGAAGCCGGTGCGGATCCGCGAAGCGGATACGCGGACGTCCTTTCGCCCGCACCATTAAATGAAAGAGCTCCCAGCAATGGGGGCTTTTTTGTTATGCACGATCTCCTTGGACGGGTATCCTAATGGCAACGTGTGCCTATCAGAGGAGAGACCATGCTGTTTTCCGGTATCATCGCTGCCCTTACGAGCCTTTTGATTCCCATCATCATCCTGCTGCTGTTGCTTCCCAACGCCTGCTACGTCGTTGAGCAGCAGCACGCTGTGATCATCGAGCGCTTGGGTAAGTTCAATCGTATCGTCAACGCGGGCTTCCACGTGAAGGTGCCCGTGATCGACCGCAAGGCCGCCACGGTGAGCCTGCGCACCATGAAAAACGGTTTTGGCATCGACGTTAAGACCCAGGACAACGTGACCATCGGTCTTGAGGTCTCCGCTCAGTACCACGTGAGCTACGACATGGGCGCCGGCCCGGCAGATTCGGGCATCTACAAGAGCTACTACATGCTGCAGGAGCCCGTCGACCAGATGCGTGACTTCATCACCGACGCCCTGCGCTCTTCGATTCCTGTCTACACACTCGATGAGGTCTTTGCCAAGAAGGATGACATCGCCAAGGATGTCAACGCTACCGTTTCCGAGCAGATGGCCGCCTACGGCTTCACCCTCGTGTCGACGCTCATCACCAAAATCGCACTGCCGACCGAGGTTGAGAACTCCATGAACGACATCAACGCCGCCCAGCGCAAGCGCGCTGCGGCACAGGAGCTCGCCGAGGCAGACCGCATCAAGCGCGTCACCGAGGCGACCGCCGAGGCCGAGGCAATGGAAAAGGCGGGCGAGGGCATCGCCAACCAGCGCAAGGCCATCGCACTGGGTATCAAAGATTCGCTCGAGATCATCCAGGAGACGGGTGTCGGCAATGACGAGGCCAACCAACTGTTCATGTTTACGCAGTGGTCCGAGATGATGACGGAGTTCGCTCGCACGGGTAAAACCTCGACGGTCGTGCTGCCGAGCGACTTTTCGCAGTCGGCCTCGATGTTCGAGCAGATGCTGGCCGCCGGCAAAGTTCAAAACGATTCGAAGGAGTAGACGCGCGTGAAATACACCGTCGTTTGCGTCGGTAAGCTCAAGGAGCGCTTTTGGAAGGACGCGTGCGCTGAGTACACCAAGCGCCTAGGTGCCTATGCCAAGGTGGATATCCGCGAGGTGGCCGATATCGACCCGGCTAAGGCGGGCGGCGTGGATGCCGCGCGCGACAAGGAGGGGGCGGCGATTCTTGCCGCCTTGCCATCTCGAGCGCATTTGATCCTGCTGGCTATCGAGGGCAAGGAGCGCTCGAGCGAGGAGTTTTCGGCGAGGCTCGACGATCTTATGCTGCGAGGCAGCAGCGACATTGCCTTTGTAATCGGCGGTTCGGACGGCGTGAGTGATGAGGTGCGCGCCCGCGCCGACGAGATGCTCAGCTTTGGACGCATTACCTTGCCGCATAACCTGGCGCGTGTGGTGCTGCTAGAGCAGATTTACCGTGCCTGCAAGATCAGTCGTGGCGAGCCGTATCACAAATAGGTCGGCAATACGAAACAACGGCGTGGGACAATACCTTTCGTTTTGAGGAATGTGTCTGAAAGGACTATGAGATATGAAGATTGGATTTGTCGGTTTTGGCAATATGGCGAGCGCTATGGCCGATGGCTGGATCGCTGCCGGTGTAGCTGCGAGCGACATGTGCGCCTGCGCGGGTCGCTACGACGCGCTGGTTGAGCGCTGCGAGGCGCGCGGCATGGTCGCCTGCCACGATGCCGCCGAGGTTGTCGCCGCATCCGATATCGTGGTCGCTGCGGTCAAACCGTACATGATCGAGAAGGTATTCGCCCCGATCAAGGATGCTCTTGCCAAAAAGGTCGTTCTGTCGGTTGCCTGGACCTGGGACAGTGCCAAGTGGGAGCAGGTCCTGCCGGGCGTCGCGCATATCTCGACGGTGCCCAACACGCCGGTTTCGGTAGGCGAGGGCGTCATCGCCTGCGAGAAGGCTTCGACGCTTAACGACGAGCAGCGTGCTGTGGTGCTCGACCTGCTCGGTAAGCTTGGCGCTGTCGTCGAGCTCGACACAAGCCTGCTGTTTGTGGGCGGCACGGTGGGTGGTTGCGCTCCGGCGTTTGTCGCCATGGCAATCGAGGCCCTGGGCGATGCGGCGGTCAAGCACGGTATCCCGCGTGCGGATGCTTATCGCATTGTGAGCCAGATGGTGCTGGGTACGGCAAAGCTGCAGCTTGCAACTGGCCAGCATCCTGCGGCGATGAAGGATGCCGTATGCTCGCCCGGCGGTGCCACCATCAAGGGCGTCGTTGCACTCGAGGACGCCGGCATGCGCAGCGCCCTGGTCAAGGCAATCGACGCAACCCTCCAGTAAAACCGACCAAAAAAGGGACAGTTTATTTTGGCAGGTTTTTCCTGCGGTTTTGTCCTTTTAGCGAAAAGTGCCCCGCAACTGGCTCAATTCCAGTTGCGGGGCACTTGCGTTTGCCCAGATAAAACCGACCAAAATAAACCTGTCCCTTTTTGACAGGTTAGTCCCAGAAGCTGTCTTCTTCGTCCTCGGACTTGGGGCCGCGGTCGACATACATCTTATGGGTGCGCTTCTCCATTACAAAGGCAATAATCGCAAACAGCAGGATGCCGCCGGCGAAAAGGATGGCAAAACCGGTGCGGGTGCCAAACAAAAAGGAAAAAACTGCGTCCATTGGGTGCCTTCTTGCGTAGTTGAGTTGGGTCGTAAACGCTCATAAGTATATACTTGCCCATACATGTACAAGGTTGCAACCTAAATGGAATGTATATCGCCGGAGGATCTAATGCTTGATATCAAGTTTGTTCGCGAGAACCCCGATGCCATCGATGTCGCCATGGCTAACCGCCAGACGTCTTGGGATCGCGAGAAGTTCTTTGAGCTCGACGACGAGCGTCGTGCCGTCATCACCGAGGTTGAGGAACTTCAAGCCACGCGCAATGCCGAGTCCAAGAAGATCGGCGCCCTGATGAAGGAGGGCAAGAAGGACGAGGCCGAGGCCGCCAAGGAGGCCGTGCGCGCCGTCAACGAGAAGATTGACGGTCTGGCCGAGCGCCGCACCGCCCTCGAGCAGGAGCAGTACGACTTCATGGCTCACCTGCCCAACATTCCTTGCGAGGCCACGCCGTACGGCAAGGACGAGGACGAGAACATCGAGCGCCGTCGTTGGGGCACCCCGCGCGAGTTCGACTTCGACTTTAAGCCGCACTGGGATCTGGGCACCGACCTCGACATCCTTGACTTCGAGCGCGGCAACAAGCTCTCCGGCAGCCGCTTCACCGTTCTCGGTGGCGCCGGCGCCCGTCTTGAGCGCGCCCTCATCAACTTCTTCCTCGATACGCACACCAGCCGTGGTTTTAAGGAGTGGTGGCCGCCCATCGTCGTCAAGCGTCAGACCATGTTCGGCACGGGCCAGCTGCCCAAGTTCGAGGACGACGCCTATCACGTCTCGGGCGACAACTTCCTGATCCCCACCGCCGAGGTCGTGCTCACCAACCTGCACGCCGGTGAGGTCCTCGACGCCGACACCCTGCCGCGCCGCTACACCGCCTTCACCCCCTGCTTCCGCGAGGAGGCCGGTTCCGCCGGTCGCGATACCCGTGGCATCATCCGTCAGCACGAGTTCGACAAGGTCGAGATGGTCAAGTTCGCTAAGCCGGAGGAGTCCGACGAGGAGCTCGAGAGCATGACCGCCGAGGCCGAGTACCTGCTGCAGCAGCTGGGCCTTCCGTATCGCGTGATTAGCCTGTGCACCGGCGACTTGGGCTTCTCTGCCCGTCAGACCTACGACATCGAGGTCTGGCTGCCGAGCTACAACGCCTACAAGGAGATCAGCTCCTGCTCCAACTGCGGTGACTTCCAGGCTCGCCGCGCCAACATCAAGTATCGCGACCCCGAGAACTTCAAGGGTTCGCGCTACCTGCACACCCTCAACGGTTCCGGCCTGCCGGCTGGCCGTACCATGGCTGCCATTCTGGAGAACTACCAGAACGCCGACGGCACCATCACGATCCCCGAGGTCCTGCGTCCCTACATGGGCGGCCTCGAGAAGATCGAGCCGGTCGCGTAACTTGGCTGCATAGGCGATATGCAAGGGCGCTCCTTCGGGGGCGCCCTATTTCGTGCGCAGGTCCATACCATGCTGTGCGGACAGCTCAATAGAAAACACACGAACAACTGTTCTGTATGCAGCCATCTACCTGCTATGCTTTTGCTAAATAAGAGCGAGAGAAAGGGGACGCGATGGAGCTGTTTGATGATCGGGTGGTTTTGTTTGAGAGCGACGAGGGCGGGGAGTACCTGCTTGTGACGTGTGAGCCGTCTGGCATGGGTGGCCTGGTGGTTCGACAGACGAGCGAGGGGCCGTTGACGCAATGGTGCTACGAGGAGTCGCCTCATGTGGTTGAGACGTTTGTGGCGCACGAGGGGCTTGTGGCCCTAGAGCATTTCTATGGGGTCCAGACATCTAATCAGGTTGCTCGCATGTTGAGCATCTCGTTTGCCGATTATGATTGTGCCCAGCGGGTGAGATCGCTCCTGAGGGAACTTGATGCTAAGTTTGACGTGATCGAAAAGCCAATCGATCGTACGGGGAATGGCGGTATATGCGGAGCAGCATGACAAGACTGCGTTCCACAAAAAAGTTTGAAATTGTGCTTGACTCCAATAAGCTAAAGTGGTTTTATATGTCTTGCGCTGCGGCGTTACCTCAGCTGGATAGAGGGTCTGACTACGAATCAGAACGTCATAGGTTCGAATCCTATACGCCGCACCAATTGACTTTAAAGCTCCCGGCAACGGGGGCTTTTCTTATATGGGAGCATTGCGGAGATTCGAACCTCGGTCGAAGCCGGAGTGGATGCGCGGAATCCTATACGTCGCACCAATAGACTTTAAAGCTCCCAACAACGACTGCTCTTCTATATCGCGAGGCGTCGAAGATCGCACCAAGCCCTCTAAATGAGTAAAAACTAAATTCAATAACTTTTTTTGAAAAAATGCTTGACCATTATTCAGTCTATGTGCATAATAATCAACAAGTCGCGGCGTTACCTCAGCTGGATAGAGGGTCTGACTACGAATCAGAACGTCATAGGTTCGAATCCTATACGCCGCACCATTTGAGCTTGAAGCCTCCGGCGACGGGGGCTTTTCTTTTATGGAAACACCGCATGGATTCGAACCTCGGTCGAGGCGCGAGCGTGAAGCGGACTATTTCTTATCGACTCGTGTAAGATTCCGAGTAGGTGTCGCGGCCCATCCGCGACCACTCCTTCTTTCAACGACTGATCAGGGTGATATTTCGTGGCAGAGCGTCCGACATACAAGCTCAGGTTTCTCGACCCCAAAAAGCGTTTTCCATCGATGCCAGAGCAGCCTGCGGGGCGCTCATATGGTGTTGTCTGGAAAGTCTTTGGCGAGGACCCCAAAGAGTCGTGCTATGTCGTCGAATTCGTCGGCAAAACTCACATATCGCTCTTGGGCTACGTGAGCGTGTCGGGCAAGGTTTATAAGGTTGATCGTCCTGTTCGGGAAGTACCGTTGCCCGAGGACCCTGACATGGAGCTGGTCCTTCACGAGTCCGATTCCGGTATTGGCGAGATTATGGTGAGGGAAGCTAACGGTGCAATGCGCACGTGTGCGCGAACTGCCGGCTCTCCCGAAGGCCCCATGCGCGAGCAGTCCGACCACGAGACATGGAATTCGACCCGCGCCCTTCCTTTCGGCGAGTTCATGGCCTCGATGTTCTTGCGCTACGTGATATTTGCCAACTCCGAAAGCGCTATTGCGAACACGGCGGGCGTCGACGGCCTCGATGCAGGCGTGCAAAACGTTGTCGACAAGATCAAACTCGTAAAGTTGCCCGAGCCGGCCGAGGTGTTTTTGGGCTTTGACACGGCACCGCTCCCCGATGCTATCGAGACGCTGCTTTACCGTGTTGACCATGCCGAGAATCCGAGCGGAATCGAGCGTTATGCCGCCGCCCTGATGAGCGAGATCGACTTGCCCCGTCTGCGCATCATTGCTGCCAAGTCCGAAATGAGCCTAGCGCGCATTGACCGCTCAAAGCTGTTCTATCTCAATTTTGATCGTAGCCTGCTGGACCAGGACGAGATTGACATGCTGCTTGCCATCGAGTGCCGTCTCAACCGCCTCTCCGGCATCCTTGAGCGCATCGGGGCCGGATTGGTCCCCGCGGCATCCTCGCCGAGCCTTGAGGGCTGCGCGCTCTTTGATGCGTGGCATATCGCCAAGACAACCAACGATGTTCCCCGACTGCTCGATACGACCTCGAGCGACAACCCGTGGGGCAAACCCGGAACGGTAGCTTGCCAGCCGGGCGGTGAGTGGGATGTGCGTACCCGCTTCGCGCGTATCGTCGAGGCGCTTAACGTGGTCACACGGCTCGACTATACCTATCGGGCAAACGTTGCCGAGGGGATTATGCTCGTTCGGTTTGGGCACTCTGTCGTGGATGCCATGCCACAGCGTGAATACGACGCTCAGGAGGATGTCTGGCGCGAGTTGGACGAGAACGCGCGTGTGATTTGGGCCGCGGAGCACGACGCGCGCGTGGCGCTTACGCTGGCAGCGGCTTGCTTTGCCGCAGGTGCCTGCATTGCGCGCTGCTATGTTCAGATTGCGGCTCCCGACGGCGAGCAGGGCGAGCGCGTCATTGCAACATATTCCTTTGGGCGTGCGGCCTATCTGGCCAATTGCGTGCCTGTCGCCAAGGATCTTGAGAGCATGGATATGGACGATATGCCGTGCAAGCGCATGCTTGAGGCATATGAGTCGGACGCGCCGGATGCGATTGAGCCTGCGGAGGTTCACGCTCGCCCGCGTGACGACCACCGTTCGCTGCCGCCGGCGTTGCGCGACCTGCTGCTTGCCGATACGGCTGATGAGCTCGAGGTCATGGAGATGGACGATGACCCGTATGTGGCGCGCGTCGTTGAGTTGCGCGAGCAGGCAAAAGTTGACCGTGCAAGCGCGTTTGAGGGCTTCTCCCGTCTTGCTGAGGAGCTGGAGGCCAAGTGTGCCGTTGCCGAGCTTTTGGCAACGGGTCCGGTCCAGACGCAGTTTTGCGACAACCAGCTGGTACGCATGGTGCTGCCGGTAATGGAGGAAGACCGCTCCGTTCGTATTTTGCGTGCTCCCGATGCGCTGTACTTTGCCCAGCACGAGATCTGCAGTTATTACGCCGAGCAGGAGGATTTTGAACGGGCATTGCCCGAGGTGCGTCGTCTTTACGATCTGGCTCGCTCGTCCATGCAATCGCACTTTGCGCTCATCAACGTGTTGGCGCGCCTGGAGCGCTTTGACGAGATTATCGAGGTGGCGCGCCACGGCCTGCGCATTGCCAGTGACCGTTCCGCAATCGGTTATCTGTTCTATCGTCTGGCGTTTGCCTATTGGAACTGCGACCAGCTCGAGCTCGCGTTGGCGTGCTACCGCCTCGTGCCGCGCGGCGAGGAGTCGGGTGGTAGCGCGCTGGAAGAAATGCAGGGCCTTATGAACGAGATGGGCGTCAATGAGCCGCCGACGTTCGAGGATGCGGTTGAGACCATCCGTAAGGCCGGGCTCGAGCTGCCTCCCGTGTCCGCCGTGACCAACCAGCTGGCGGATGCCGCCGTGCAGCTGGTCGATAACGGCTTCTTTTTCCTGGCGCGCGTCTGCATCTTCCAAATGTGGCGCACCATGGGCAACGATGAGCTCGGCTCCCTCAGTCGCTCGCTGGGGTAGGGGCGATATAGAGGGGCCGCACTGCGCTATTTGTATCGGCGCGGGCGGGAGGACCCGGCAGGATCGGTAAGGCATAAAGCCGCCGAGCCTGCTAAAACTGTTAAACTCTGCTAAAGTTGCTAAACTTTGTTAAAGTTGTTAAAACTAGCAGAGGAGGGCAGAATGACGAAAGCTGTTAACCCCTTTAAGCCAACGGCGGGCATGAATCCGCCTGAGCTTATCGGACGGGACACTGTTTTGGATGACTTTGCCGAGGCTCTTGAGAATGGTCCTGGTGCCCCCGATCGACTCATGCGCATCTCGGGCGTCCGAGGCACAGGTAAAACGGTGCTCCTTAATGCATTGGGTGACCTTGCACGCAAAAAAGGATTCGAGGTCGTTGACGTTGCCTCCAATGCTGGTTTTTGCAATAGAATCCTCGAGGCTCTGCAGCGAAACGTTCGTCTTGAATCAATCTCGATTTCCCCATCGATTTTAGGGGTCAGCCTTGGCTCCATGGAGATGTCGAAGTCGGCCTCTCATCTGGGCGAGGCGATGTACGATGCTGCGAAGCGCGGTGGTCTGCTCATTACGCTCGACGAGATCCAGGATGCCTCAACTGAGGAAATGCGCGAGCTAGGCAATGAGATGCAGCTCTTGATTCGCCAAGGAGCGAATGTCGCTTTCGCTTTCGCCGGGCTGCCGACATCGGTAGATGGCGTGGTGGTGGATGATACGTTGACGTTCCTTCAGCGAGCCAAACATGTTGAACTTACTCGGCTTTCCGATTTTGAAGTTGGCGGATCGTTTGAGGATACGATGAGACGAGCGGGCAAGGAGCTCGACAAAGGTGCCGCTGAGCTATTAACAAAAGCTTCGGCAGGCTATCCCTTTATGGTCCAGCTGGTCGGATATTACGCTTGGCAGGTTGCTGCGCGCAGTGGGGCGGAGAGTGTGAGCGAAGAGGCGGCTCGTAAGGGTATCCAGGCGGCTCTTGATAGCTTTAATGCTATGGTGATTGCCCCAGCGCTGCGCAGGGTGTCGGAACGGCAGTTTCAGTATCTCGCGGCGATGGCTCAATGCGAGGGCGTCGATATCGCCAACGGCGATATCGCCAAGAAGATGGGTTTGTCGGCGAACAAAGTTGGGTCATATCGCAAGCGTCTGATCGATGCGGGGTTGATTGAGCCCGCGGGCTATGGCTGTGTTTCGTTTGCAATTCCGTACATGCGCGATTATCTGTTGGAGACCGTTCGAGAGGACTAATAAAGAATGGGCTGTCCGCGCTGTCGCTGGGGCCGTCCTTGTATCTTTGTCTCAATCTGTAACATCTGGAGGGGATTACGGCCTGCAGATGTTACAGATTGAGATGATTGACTGAGACGTTTACTGGTAAAAGAGAGGTAAAAGAGGAAACGCCTCAAAATTCCCCTTGCCCAACTTCGGCTGTTTGGTTACTATAGAACGGCTGTTACGGAGAGCTGACCGAGAGGCCGAAGGTGCTCGCCTGCTAAGCGAGTATGCCCCAAAAGGGCATCTGGGGTTCGAATCCCCAGCTCTCCGCCAGTATGACTTTGAAGAAGGGTCCCATTTGGGGCCCTTTTTTATTATCAAGAATGGCGGCTGGGGATTAGAGTCCGAAAGGGCGTGAACATTAGGCAAACACGGGGCGCTTGAAAACGGGGAGACCCAGGCGTGCTCGTGCACCCCGGTGTGGGGTTCCGAGGGGATGGAGTAGAAATATGGTAAAGGTCGGGCTGCGTAAGCCGAATCTAAAGACATCACTCAAGGCAAGAACGACCGGCAGAGCGAAGCGCGCGGTAAGGCGGGCGATAATCCCCGGCTATGGTAAGAAGGGCATGGGGTGGATCAAAAATCCGAAGAAGGCTGCTTACAATGCCGTATACAGCAGAACGACCGTCGGAGTTGGGGATGTCGCTCGCGCCGTTGCTAAATCAGGCGCTCGGAGCTCGGCGTCAAGGACGTCCTCAATTACTGTTTCATCGCATGAAATTACACCTTTGGCGAAGCCTGAACAGAAATCTCTCACTCGAGAGATTACGTCGGTTGACAGGGCAAACAAGGCGCTTTTGCTATGCTTCCTTCTTGGGTGGTCGGGCGCTCATAGGGCGTATGCACGGATGTGGGGTAGCTTCTTTCTATATCTCTTTACCTTTGGCCTTTTTGGATTTGGTTGGCTGTTTGATATTGTGACACTACTGATGAGACGCTCCGAGCTAAGGCGTCTCGGCGACAGTGATCCGACTCAACAGCAAGCGCCATGTTCCGTTGATTCTACATTCGATCGAAATGTCGCCGACTCCGGAAATTGGGAACAGCGTGGAGATGGGGAGGCTGCGGCTCGGCTAGAGCTTCAACGTAAAAACCGTGCCTAGATGGAAGAAAACGGCATCGACGTGGAGATGTTTACCGAGGAAAAGGTCGCGGCGGACGCCTTGCGAACCATTGAGTCGGTATGCCCGTGCATGCTTAGGTTTGACCGAGGCATGAGCGAAGAGGAGCCAAGCATCAGCTTTTGCTCTCCAACAAAGACGGGGAAAATGCCCAAGAATGTCGTCGAGGCCCGCATTTACCATCAGGATGTGAAGCTATTGATGGATTCCCACGGCTTCGAATTGCCGGAGTATGGTGACAGCATCAATGTCATGATTAGTTATCTAGCTGATGGGCGCATAAATAAAGTCGATATCCATGGGTTCCATAATGGCCGCTCCGTTAGTGTCTCCATTCGCAGGCGGAGCGACGATCTTGTTATGACGAGTGCGGGCACCATCGGAGAAACGGGTGCCTGGCAATCGCTGTGTCCTGGGGCAGACCCCTCAGCTGGGGATCTTTTCAGGGCCTTGACCAAGGAGGTCGAAAGGATCTACTAGCATGCCCGGTGGACCCGTTTTCAAGGTCCGAAAAGACACAGCGAAGGTAAACGGCTAGCAATGTCGCTTTGGTGATTCTGACGCATCCCGTTTAAGAGGTATTCAAAAAGAGGCGCCCCGTTGGACGCCTCTCCAATCTCAAATGTAATGTTCCCCCAGCCCTACACCTCGGGCGCCTTGGCGATGGTCTCGCTTTCTGCCGTAAGTGGGCGGTTGTCGATGCGGCGGCCCAAGCGGTCGAGTTTTACAAGGAGCCACTCAATGGGATTCGGCCCCGAGTCTTCCTCGTCGGCAACCAAATCCATGACGGCGATCTTGGTGCCGTCTTGCTTGAGCGTGACGCTACCCACCTTGTCGCCCACATGCACCGTGCCCGAAAGGTCATCGTAGGTAACCTTCTCGGTCACCTCTCCAGCAAGCGAAAAGACGGTTGCCTGAGCTGCGGGGTCGGCGAGCGTGGCATCGATCGTCTTGTCCGTCCAATCGGTCTGGCTAATGCGCGCGATGAGCGGATTGCCGTTGGTGGTCTTTTCCTGCGTGTTGGCGATCGCAACCGTCACCTTGTGGCCGTAGTACCAGTTGGCAAGGGCGGCCGTGTCGGCAAAGCGCTGGTCGGTGGTGCTGGAGTTCAAAACGACGGTGTAGGTCTCGTCGCCATCGCGGTTGTAGGCTCCCGTAAAGCAATAGCCGGCATCGTCGGTGGTGCCGGTCTTACCGCCGATATTGCCGTCCTGCCCCAGCAGCTCATTGTGTGTATCCATGGAATGAGAATGGTCGGAACCGTCGGCGCCCGTAACCTCAATCCAGGAATCATCGCTCGCCACGATTTCGCGGAACGTATCGCTCTTCATTGCCTCCTGCATCATCAGGGCTACATCGTGCGCGGTAGAGTGCATGTCGCCGGTCCACTCATCAAAGTCCAGACCGTGCGGATTCTCAAAAAGCGTTCCCGTGCAGCCGAGCTTTTTAGCGCGCTCGTTCATGGCCTTTACAAAGGTGGCCACGGCGTCCTTGGTCTTGGGGTCGATCTTTTTGCCCACGTGCTCGGCAAGCGCGATGGCGGCATCGTTGCCCGAGGGGATCATCAGACCGCGCAGAGCTTGCTCCACGGTGAGCTCGTCGCCTTCGAGCAGGCCGGCGGTCGAGTTGCCTACGGTGGCGGCAGCATTGCTCACCGTGATCTTCTCGTCCATTTTGCAGTTCTCGACGGTCAGGATCGCAGTCATGACCTTGGTAATTGAGGCGATCTTGACCTGCTCGTCGGCACTTCGGGCGTAATAGACGGAACCGTCCTTGCTCATGACGATGGCGTTGGTCGCATCGATATCGGGCAGATTCTCGGCCGTGATGCCGCGGGCGTCGGCGGTCTTGCCGCAAACGATATCAGTCGTAAGCACCTGGGCGTTGGCGATAGACGGCACGCCGGCAGCAAGGGCGAGAGCGCAGGCAATGCCGGCGGTCAGTTGCGCGGAGCGCTTTACAAGAGAACTAAGGGTCTTCACAGATTTCGCTTTCGACGGGATGGTCTCTTTAGAGTTCAAAGTATATCGTTTACCGGCGCGGACAATCAGTGCGCGGGCGCGCGCGGCCCATGTCTGCGCCCGAACGGACGCATAGGTGCTTAAGGTCGACTTAAACGACCGCGCTTGTTGTGTGTGGCGCGCGCTGCCTCGGGCATAATGGAGCGCGAGAGGAGCACGCATGAATGAGCGCATTTTGGTAGTTGATGACGAGAAGGCCATCGCCGACCTGGTCGGTATCTACCTTACAAAAGAGGGCTTTGATGTTCAGATTGCCTATAGCGGAGCAGATGCTGCCAAGGCGATTTTGGAGCAGGAGTTCGATCTGGCGCTGCTGGACGTCATGCTGCCCGATATCGACGGCTTTGAGTTGCTGCGCACCATCCGCGCTGGCCATACCTATCCCGTTATTATGCTGACGGCGCGCGATGCCCAGCAGGATAAGATCGAGGGCCTCTCACTGGGTGCAGACGATTACGTGGTCAAGCCGTTCCGTCCGCTGGAGCTCATAGCGCGCGTTCATGCTCAACTCCGTCGTTACACCAGCTACGGCAGCCGCGCACAGGCGGTCGAATCGCCGACCATCCAGCTCGATGGCCTCGAGATCAACCGCGATGCTCGTTGTGTGACGGTGGACGGTGCACCGGTGCGCCTCACACCCATCGAGTATTCCATCTTGCTGTATCTGGTCGAGCATCGTGGCAGCGTGGTGGCCGTGGGGGACCTGTTCCGCGCGGTGTGGAACGAGGATTTTATGCCCGGCTCCAACAATACGGTGATGGTGCACATCCGCCATCTGCGCGAAAAGATCGGCGATGATGCCCAAAAGCCGCGCTTTATCAAAAACGTCTGGGGCGTCGGCTACATAATCGAATAACGCCTTTGGTGGTGGGGAAGTGGATATGACAAAAGACGATAGACGGGTATTCGAGGTCCCCGATCGACTCTTTGAATACATAAGGGCGGTCGTCGACAACCGCGCGCTTGCGACGGTGCTGCTCTTTTTGCTGAGTCTGCTACTCATCGGCATTGACAATATTGTTGGCATCCTGGCAGTTCTGCTCATTGGCTTTTTGCTGATCGATCGATTCGAAATCGTTCGCCGCTGCGTGGTAATCGGCGGTGCCGCGTGGACAATTACGCTGGCGATCGGGGCCATGGCGCTTGGCGGTATTGGCGAGCCCGTGTTCTTTGATGCCGCCTTTGTGTTCAACATGCTTGGCTTTGTGCTGGCGCTCGCCGTCTGTGTCCTGTTCTTTTGCGGGCGCGCCCTGTATTACCAGGGTTATGAGCAAGGCGAGCAGCATGCCGACCGCGTAATCGCCGCCCGTATTCAGGACCGTCTGATTGATGACCCCGACACGTGGGATACCATCGACGGCGACTTTCTCGAGGTCGAAGGTGCGCTCAACCGGGCGCGCGATTGCGAGCGTAAGGTTCAACAGGCCTTGCGCGACGAATCGCATCGCAAAGATGACCTGGTTACGTACCTGGCGCACGACCTGCGTACGCCGCTCGCCAGTGTGGTGGGCTATCTTTCGCTCCTGCAGGAGGCTCCCGATTTGCCGCTTGAGCAGCGTGCACGCTTTACAGGCGTGGCACTCGACAAGGCCCACCGGCTCGACGCGCTCATCGAGGAGTTCTTCGACATCACGCGTTTCGATTTCCACGATATCGTGCTTACCCGCGCCTACGTCGATTTGGGGCTATTGCTGGCGCAGGTGGCCGACGAGTTCTATCCCATTCTCAACGAACAGCACAAGGAAGCCCAGGTTGATATCTGCGAGGACCTGACGGTGCTCGTGGACGGCGACAAGATGGCTCGCGTATTCAACAACATCATGAAAAACGCCGTTGCCTATAGCTATGAAGGCTCGATGATCACGATCGAGGCCAGGCGTTTGGGCGACGGTGGCGTACGCGTACGATTTGTGAACCAGGGCGATCCGATCCCTGAGCCAAAGCTCAAGGTGATCTTTGAGAAGTTTTATCGCCTGGATGCAGCGCGTGCGACCAATCGCGGCGGTGCTGGGCTGGGCCTCGCCATCGCCAAGGAGATTGTATGCGCGCATGGCGGTACCATCGCGTGCGAATCGACGCCCGAGCATACCGTCTTTACCATCGAGCTGCCTGCCGCGTAGCGTAGGCGCCCTTACAAACACCTGACAATGCGCTCACGTGCATATGAGCCGCGATTTCTACTATCGATACTGCTGAATTGATATCGATATGGAGGTATGCGGTATGACGGCTGCTGCGGCTGTGGAGCCCACGGAGCTTGAAGAACTCATGGAAGCGCAGGCCGAGGCCGCGCATGAGCGCGAGGTTGGGGATGCGACTCGCCCCACGGCAGAGGATCTTGCCGCCTCGCCGACGCGCATCGATGTCGAGGGCCTCGACCTGTTCTATGGCGACCACCATGCGCTCAAGGACGTGAATATCAAGATTCGCGACAAGCAGATCACCTCGTTCATCGGGCCTTCGGGCTGCGGAAAGTCCACGTTGCTGCGCTGCTTTAACCGCATGAACGACGGCATCAAGGATTGCCGCATCGAGGGCAAAATCGCGCTCGATGGTCAAGATATCCTGGGCGATTACGACATCTGCCGTTTGCGCCAGCGCGTGGGCATGGTGTTCCAGCGCCCCAACCCGTTTCCCATGAGCATCTACGACAACGTCGCCTACGGTCCGCGCGGTATGGGTGTGCGCGACCGCGCCGTGCTCGATGAGCTGGTCGAGGACTCCCTTCGTCGCGCTGCGCTATGGGATGAGGTCAAGGACAAGCTCAAGGAGTCGGGCCTGGGTCTTTCGGGCGGTCAGCAGCAACGCCTGTGCATCGCCCGCGCACTTGCCGTGCAGCCCGACATTCTGCTGATGGACGAGCCGACCTCGGCGCTCGACCCTGTGTCGACGCTCGTGGTGGAGCAGCTTGCCTGCGAGCTCAAGGAGACTTGCACGCTGGTGGTTGTGACGCACAACATGCAGCAGGCCGCGCGTATTTCCGATTTGGTCGCATTCTTTTTGCTGGGTGAGCTGGTGGAGCACGCGCCTACCGCGCAACTCTTCAAAAATCCGTCCGATCCGCGCACGGCGGATTATTTGACGGGGCGTTTTGGCTGACGCTGTCTTTTACAGGTGCTTTTAGGGTTAAGATGCGGTCATATCGGCCGCAAAGGGGTTCAACATGATCTATTACGTCGAGGACGATGACAACATCAGGGATTTGACGGTCTACGCGCTGCGCAAGCAGGGAATCGAGGCCGAGGGCTTTTCGTGCGATGGCGAGTTTAAAGCTGCCGTGGCGCGACGGGTGCCCGATGCTGTGCTGCTCGATATCATGCTGCCCGACACCGATGGCTTGGCGATTATGCGCCGCCTGCGTGCCGATCGCCTGACGGCGACGGTGCCCATCATGATGCTTACCGCCAAGGACACCGAACTCGACAAGGTGATGGCGCTCGATGGCGGTGCCGACGATTACCTGACCAAGCCGTTTTCGCTCATGGAGCTTGCCAGCCGTTGCCGTGCGCTGCTGCGTCGCGGCGGCATGGTCAAGCAGGCGAGCGATGTGCTCAGCGTGGGCGACATCGTGCTTTCGCCCAGCCATCGCGAGGTGACCGTTGCCGGCGAGCCGCTTAAGCTCACCCTGCGCGAGTTCGACCTGCTCGAGTACCTCATGCGCAAGCCCGGCGTTGTCTTTACCCGCGAGTCGTTGCTGCAGAGCGTGTGGGGCTGGGACTTCGACGGCGGTTCGCGCACCGTTGACGTGCACGTGCAGACGCTTCGCCAAAAACTGGGCGAGCATGCCAGCGCCATCGAGACCGTGCGCGGCGTGGGCTATCGCCTGGCCGAGCCTTCTGCCGGTGATGGTGCCGAAGGCGACGACACCGCGGCCACCGCATCGGAGGAGTAACCCGTGGTCTTCGCCCCCCAGGGAAAACATACGCTGTCGCACCGCGTTTTTGTGACGATCTTTGTCTGCGCCATGGCGGTTATCGTGGCGTTTACGGTGCTGGGTGCGTTCTTTGTGCAAAACACCTTGGCGGATGCCACGAGTGCCAATCTGGCGCAGGAAACCGAGCTCATTGCTGCCGCCCTCGACGAGCAGCAGGAGCCCATCCCGTTCTTGCGTAGCCTCGATCGCGAGGACTTGCGCATCACGCTGATTAACAAGGATGGATCGGTTGCCTACGACAACGAGGCGTCGCCTTCCACACTGCCCAACCACGGCGATCGCCCCGAGGTCATCGAGGCCTTTGAGAATGGTTCGGGTTCCGCGGAGCGTGCAAGCTCTACGCTCGACGAGATTATGCTGTATCGCGCCGTCGCCCTTGATAACGGCCAGGTTGTCCGCTTGGCGCAGGCCCAGCCTGGCGTTGCGGCGATTTTGCTGTCGATGGTGGCGCCGATGCTGCTTATCGCAGCAGCGGGTGCGGTACTCTCGTTTTTCATGGCGCGCCGCGAGTCCCGTGCCATCATCGCGCCGTTACAAGAGGTGGATTTGGACCACCCGCGCCGTAGCTATGAGCACGCCTATGCCGAGATGGTCCCCATGCTTGAGCGTATCGAGTCGCAGCGCCAGGAACTCAAGCGCCAAATGGCGGTGCTAGCGGACAACGACCGTATGCGCCGCGAGTTCACGGCGAATATCACCCATGAGCTCAAGACGCCACTTACGGCGATTTCGGGCTATGCCGAGCTCATCGCAAACGGCATGGTTGAGGGCGAGGATGACCTGCGCAACTTTGGCGGTCGCATCTATCGTGAGGCGGGCCGCTTGGCAGCGCTTGTCAACGATATCCTTACGCTGTCTAACTTGGACGAGGCCGAGCGTGCAACTGAGGGCGAGGCGGTGCCCATTGGGTCCACGGAGCCTATTGAGCTCTCGCGTGCCATCTACACGGTTGAGCAGCGTCTTGAACAGGTTGCCCGTCAGGCGAATGTGACGATAAGTCATGAGACCAAGCCTGTGGTCATCGAAGGCGTGTCGCGCTTGATTGACGAGCTCATCTACAATCTGGCAAGCAACGCCATCCGCTACAATCGACCCGGCGGTACGGTTACGCTGCAGTGCGGCACCAACGACGAAGGCCATCCGTTCCTCGCGGTCGCCGATACGGGAATCGGTATCGCGCCTGAAGAACAGGGCAAGGTATTTGAGCGGTTCTATCGCGTGGACAAGAGTAGGTCCAAGGCACGCGGCGGAACCGGCCTGGGACTTGCCATTGTCAAGCATGCGGCCCTGTATCATCATGCCACGCTCGATCTATCGAGCGAGTTGGGCGTGGGAACCACCATTACGGTGGCGTTTCCCATACAGCAGGAGGAGCCATTCGCATAGCGATACAACATAGATAATGATGTAGACGCCGCATCGGACTTTCGGGTGCGGCGTTGTTGTGCAATTTTACGATCGCTTCCGTCATTTTTACAGGAGAGCCTGTTTCTTATGTATAGAGTTTGGTCTCGGTAAAAAGATGCGATAACATACGGACAGTTTTGTCAATCCGAACTGGGGAAATGAAAGGCAAGCTGCATGACCCTTCTCGAACTGTTCCAGCTGCTGAAGAAGCACCTCAAGCTGGTCATCACCCTTCCGGTGGTCTGCGCGATCGCCATGGGTATCGTGTCCTTCGCTGCGATGGACAACACCTATACCGCGACGACGAGCATGTACATTCTCGCCAAGACCGACGATAGCGGTCAGATGAGCTACAACGATCTCTCGGCGAGCCAGATGCTTTCCAACGATATCGCCACGCTGCTTGATAGCGATAGCGTCAAGAGCGGCGCCGCCAAAGAACTGGGCCTCACCGATCTGGATGACTACAAGGTGTCTGTTTCCTCCGAGACCACCACGCGTGTCATTACGCTTTCGGTTACCGGCACCGATGCCAAGGAGACGGCTGAGGTCGCAAAGGCCATGGCCAGCTCGGTGAGTACGGTCGCTCAGAACGTCGGCGCTGCCCAGAGCATCAACGTTATCGACGAGGCTAAGACCCCCGAAGCCCCCAGTGGCCCCAAGCGTACGCTGTATATTGCCGTCGCGTTCCTCGCCGGTATCTTTATCGCAGTTGCCTATGTCGTTTTGGCAGACATGCTCAATACCCGCATTCGCGGTGCCGAAGAGGCAGAAGAGCTCCTGGGTATTCCCGTTGTTGGCCGAATTCCGGCTATGAAAGGTGGTAAATAGGCATGGCTAAGGCAAAGAACACCGACAAGCTCGTTGTACAGAATGCCGCCAAGACCCTTCTGGCCAACATCCGCTTTGCGAGCGTGGACGACCCCATTCGTACCATCACCGTTACCTCCTCGATTCCCAACGAGGGCAAGTCTACGGTTTCCATTAACCTTGCTCAGGCAATCGCCACGAGCGGCAAGTCCGTGCTCCTGGTCGAGGCCGATATGCGCCGCAGGTCCCTTTCCGATATGCTCGGCGTTCGTTCGCGCGGTGGACTCTATGCGGTCCTTTCCGAGCAGATCTCCATTGACCAGGCAATTGTCGAGACGGGTCAGAAGAACTTCTACTTCCTCGATGCCGAGCCGCACATTCCCAATCCTGCCGACATCATCGTCTCCCATCGCTTTTCCAAGTTGGTCAAGGCACTGTCTGCTAAGTTCCAGTATGTCATCTTCGATGCTCCTCCGGTCGGCACCTTCATCGATGCTGCCGAGATTGCCAGCCTGACCGACGGCACGCTGTTCGTGGTGCGCGAGGACTTTACCAAGCGCGAAGAGGCGCTCAATGCTATCGCCCAGCTTAAGAAGTCCGAGAAGGTCAAGCTCATCGGTACCGTCATGAATTACTGTGAGACCGAGACCAGCGAGTACTACTATTCTTACTACACCAAGGACGGTAAGAAGGTTAAGAAGGGCTCCGACGGTCAGGGCACTTCCAAAAAGGGCATCTTCACCAACCGAGCAAACGTTTAGTTGATTAGGGCCGACCTATGCGTGACATTCATTGCCATATCTTGCCGGGGGTAGACGACGGCGCCGCCGATCTCGATGAGAGCTTGGCGATGCTCGAGGCTGCCAAGCGGGCCGGTGTAACCAGAATCGTTTGCACTCCTCACTGCCGTGATCCCTATTTTGATTACGACAAGATGTGGGATGCCTTTGAGCTGCTGCGCGATAACGCTGACGGTTTTCCGCTCCAGATGGGCTTCGAGGTCAACCATCGAAAGCTCGTTGAGCTTGGTATCGATGCCGCGGAGCACTTGCATTTCGATGGGACCAACGAGTTCCTGCTCGAGCTTTCGACGCATGCCGATGCGTATGCGTTTAGAGAATACGAGAACACGATTTACGATTTGCAGTGCCGTGGCTACCAGGTGATCATCGCTCATCCTGAGCGCTATCGTGCGGTTCAAAAGGATGTAAGCGTGGCGGAACGCCTGGTCGATATGGGCTGCAAGCTGCAGGCTTCGGCGGACTTTATTGCCGGCGGTCGCTTTGGTCGCGAGAAAAAGCCGGCACAGCGCCTGTTCGATCAGAACCTGTACAGCTTCATCGCGAGCGATGCCCATAACGTGGGTCATTACGACTGCCTGGCGAAGGCTCGCGCGAAGTTTAGCGTGCGCGGAGCTCATTTTCGCTAAAATCTGTCCCTAACGTTCTCATTGAATGAAAGGGCAGCCATGGATATCCAACTTAAGACGGGATGCTTTGATGACGCGGCGTTGGTGCGCCGCGTCGTTTTTATGGACGAGCAGGGCTACGAGAATGAGTTCGACGCTATCGACGAGGACCCGAACTGCGTTCATGTGACGCTCTATGTAGACGGCGAGCTTGCCGGTTGCTCGCGCGTGTTTCCCGAAGAGCTTGAGCGCGCGGCTGACGCAGAGGCTCCGGTGTCGCCGGCGTGCGATTTGGACGAAGGCGTCGCGGCGGGGGAGACCTATATTATGGGGCGCGTGGCTGTACTGCCGAGCATGCGCCGTCGCGGTCTGGCGAGCAAGATTGTCGAGGCCAGTGATACGTGCGCGCGTGATGCCGGCGCCAAGCTCATTAAGCTGCATGCGCAGGAATACGTGCTGCCGCTCTATGCCAAGGCGGGCTACACACAGATTGCCCCGGTGGACTATGAAGACGAGGGCCAGCCCCATGCTTGGATGGCCAAGCGCGTAGATGGCAGGTAGGGACGTTCCTTTCCTGTCGGCAGTTTGGGACACTCCTTGGCAATTGGCGCATCAGAGCGCTCGGACATACAGTTTTTCGATTCCGTATGTATATATGCGCGCTAATGGGTTATAAAATCTAAGTCTGAACATAGCAGGTCTGCGATGCGGCTCGGGCAACCGGGCCGTTTTTGCGGACGGGGGTAGCGCGAAAGGACTGCACATGCGTCAATTTAAGACCGAGAGCAAAAAACTGCTCGACCTCATGATCAACTCCATCTACACCAACAAGGAAATCTTCCTGCGCGAGCTTATCTCCAACGCGAGCGATGCCGTCGACAAGCTCAACTTTAAGAGCCTGCAGGACCCGAGCGTCAAGATCGACCAGGGCGACCTGGCCATTCGCGTCTCCTTTGATAAGGACGCCCGCACCATTACCATCTCGGATAACGGCATTGGCATGACCGCCGAGGAGCTCGAGCGCAATCTGGGCACCATCGCCCATTCCGGCTCCGAGGAGTTTAAGACCGAGAACGCCGAGCAGCAGGGTTCGGATGTCGATATCATCGGCCAGTTTGGCGTGGGCTTCTACTCGGCTTTTATGGTCGCCAGCCATGTGAAGGTCGTCAGCCGCGCCTATGGCGAGGATGTCGCCCATGTGTGGGAATCCGACGGTCTTGAGGGCTACACCATCGAGGACGGCGAGCGCGCCGAGCACGGTACCGATGTCATCCTGACGCTGCGCGAGAACGAGAAGCTCGATGCCGACGGCGAGGCCGAGACCTACGATCGTTTCCTGACCGAGTGGGGCCTCAAGAGCCTGATTCAGCAGTACAGCAACTATGTGCGCTACCCGATTCAGATGATGGTGAGCAAGAGCCGCCAGAAGCCCAAGCCCGAGGACGCTGGTGACGACTACAAGCCCGAGTACGAGGACTATCAGGAGCTCGAGACCATTAACTCCATGACGCCGATCTGGAAAAAGCGCAGCTCCGACGTTGAGCAGAAGGATTACGACGAGTTCTACAAGTCCACGTTCCACGACTTTGACGATCCCGCGCGCACTATCAGCTTTCATGCCGAGGGCACGCTCGAGTACGATGCCCTGCTGTTTGTGCCGGGCCGCGCCCCGTTCGATCTGTACAGCAAGGACTACGAGAAGGGCCTGGCGCTCTACAGCTCCAACGTGCTGATTATGGAGAAGTGCGACGACCTGCTGCCCGACTACTACAACTTTGTGCGCGGTGTCGTGGACTCTGCCGACGTGACGCTCAATATTTCGCGTGAGACGCTGCAGCAGAACCGTCAGCTCAAGGCCATTGCCAAGCGCGTGGAGAAGAAGATCACCGCCGATCTCGAGGACATGCGCGACAACGACCGCGAGGCATACGAAAAGTTCTTTGAGAACTTTGGTCGCGGTCTTAAGTACGGCATCTACTCGAGCTACGGCATGAAGGCCGACGAGCTCGCCGACCTGCTGCTGTTCTGGTCTGCCAAGGAGCAGAAGATGATCACCCTTGCCGAGTATGCCAAGGGCATGCCCGAGGGCCAGAAGGCAATCTACTATGCCGCCGGCGATTCGCGCGAGCGTCTGGCCAAGATGCCCGTCGTGAAGAGCGTACTCGACCGCGGTTACGATGTGCTGCTGTTGACGCAGGACGTGGACGAGTTCACCTTCCAGGCCATGCGTGAGTACGTGGCTGCCGATATGCCCAAGGTCTACGAGGATGACACTGCTCGCGAGGCTGCCGAAAAGGCAGTTGCCGATGGTGCCGAGCCTGAGGTCGAGGATCGTCACCTAGAGCTTAAGAACGTCGCGACCGGCGATCTTGACTTGGCGACCGATGACGAGAAGAAGGAGGCCGAGGACGCCACCAAGGAGAACGAGGACCTCTTTGGCGCTATGAAGGAGGCACTCGGCGACAAGGTCGAGAAGGTTGCCGTCTCTGCGCGTCTGACTGAGGCTCCCGCCTGCATCACCACCGAGGGCCCGCTTTCGCTCGAGATGGAGAAGGTGCTCCAGAAGGGTCCCGAGGGCGCGCCCGACGGTATGCCCAAGAGCCAGCGCGTGCTCGAGCTCAACGCCAAGCATCCGGTCTTTGCCAAGCTCGTCGCTGCTCAGAAGGCAGGCGATGCCGACAAGATCAAGCAGTACTCCGGCCTGCTTTACGACCAGGCCCTGCTCGTCGAGGGTATCCTCCCCGAGGACCCCGTAGCCTTCGCCGCGGCTATTTGCGAACTGATGTAACTAGGGGGTTACGCGGTTCTACGAACCGCGTAACTACTCGACGCTGCAAACGCCCCTAAGCGGCAATCTGACGTTCAATCGTCGGTCGCGTACCGAAGTACGCTTCCCTCCTCTTTCACGTCACCTTGCTCGCTTAGGGGCGTTTTCGCTGACTTATGCTCAACCTGCGACGCCTTCGTGGTCCAAAGTAGCCATTGGGGACGTTCTTGTTTGACTGGTCGTTTAAGAACGTCCCCAATGACTATTCGAACTGCTAGTTTGTGCGGGTTGTGGTTTTGTGAGCTGCGGGAATTTAAGATACTGTACATCTGTACGTTAACTTATCTTCGTAGTATATTGCTACCCGCAAAACTCAGCACCATTGTGACGCGAGGCACTAAAGCGCCTACGTACAATGGTTGTCGATAGTACGATTCGATTCAACGACAGGATGGATGGTCCAAGCGTGAGTCTCGGCAGCAAACTATCCAACGCAAAGGTCTCCTTTGCGATATTCAAGCGCGACATTAAGCGACTGCTTATGAACCCCGTCGCCCTGGTGGTTACCCTGGGCGTGTGCGTCATTCCCTCGCTGTATGCCTGGTACAACATCGTTGCTAACTGGGATCCGTACGGAAATACCCAGGGCATTAAAATCGCCATCGCCAACAACGATCAGGGCACCCAGAACGACCTAGTGGGCGAGCTTAACGCAGGCGATAAGGTGGTCGACCAGCTCAAAGAGAACGACCAGCTGGGCTGGACCTTCGTCGACTCGGCGGCAGATGCCAAAGAGGGCGTCGAAAGTGGCGAATACTATGCTGCCATCGTGATTCCCAAGAACTTCTCCGACAATCTCGTCTCGATGCTCGACGGCAATTACCATCAGCCGAAGCTCACCTATTACGTCAACGAGAAAAAGAGCGCCATTGCGCCCAAGGTCACCGATACCGGTGCCAACACCATCGAGGAGCAGATCAACTCTGAGTTTGTCTCCACGGTGGGCGAGACCGTCGCGGGCATTGCCAAAGATGCTGGCATCGATCTTAAAGACAAGGCAACCCAGACCCAGGATTCGCTGGCGGGCTCGGTGTCCGAGGCGTCTGATACCCTGGGCGAAGTGCGTGATTCCATCGGCGACATGAACACCGCCATCGACAAGACGAGCAGCTCGATTGCTTCGGCCGATGCTGCGTTGGCGGGCCTGCAGGGACAGGCGCCTTCGCTAACGCAGGCAATCGCTCAGGGTAATGATCTGCTGGGCGAAGCTCGTACCACGGCTGGCAAGTCCATCACCTCGCTCTCCAAGGCGCTCTCGGAAGGCAGCCTTGCGCTAACCAAGACATCGGCCTCCGCGAACGCTGCCATCGGCAAGCTGACGGGCACGGTCACATCTACGACCAC
This sequence comes from uncultured Collinsella sp., assembly GCA_900541675.1. Taxonomy (GTDB): domain Bacteria; phylum Actinomycetota; class Coriobacteriia; order Coriobacteriales; family Coriobacteriaceae; genus Collinsella. The sequence goes on from UQKU01000005.1 coordinate 36,218, forward strand.
CCGCATCGACAACTCGCTCGAGTCTCTCCAGGCAACGATCGATCACAACACCGCAGTTATCGGCCACCTGCAGATTCTTGCCGGCGATACCTCGACGGGATCGGATCGGATCGACGCACTGATCGCCTCGACGATCGATACGCTCAAGAAGCAGAACGACCAGCTGCAGAGTATCAAGAACAGTCTGTCCGCGCAGTCGAGCGCCATGGCAAATGACGCCACGGCCGTCTCGAACGCGAGCAACGCACTCAACGCGGCAATTCAGACCGGTACGGCTAACCTCGGTCAGGCTCAGACCGATCTGGGTCAGAACGCACTTCCGAAGGCTTCGAGCGCGCTTGACTCCTTTGCCGCCGTTTCGGGCGATTTGACCGGCATTGTATCGGGTATGACCCCCACGATAGCGAGCGCGCGCGGCACGCTGGCGCAGCTCGGCGCCACGCTCAAGCAGGCAAAGACCACGCTGTCCCAAACCGACGCCTCCCTTGCCAAGGTTCAGGACAAGCTCGCGACCGCCGCCAATGACATTGCGGCGTTGCAGACCTCTGGGTCTATGGGCGAGTTAGCCGACCTCATGGACGTCGACGTCAATGACGTGGCAGATTTCATGGCATCTCCGGTTGAGCTGACATCCAAGTCAATCTATCCGGTCAAGAGCTTTGGCTCGGGCATCGCGCCCTTCTACACCAATCTGGCGCTGTGGGTAGGCGGCTATGTGCTCATCGCTATCTACAAACTCGAGGTCGACCGCGAGGGCATCGGTAGCTTTACGGCGCGTCAGGGCTACTTTGGCCGCTGGCTGCTACTGGTGATCCTGGGCGCGTTCCAGGCCATCATCGTTACGGTAGGCGACCTAGTCATTGGCGTTCAGTGCGTCAATCCGCTGCTCTTTGTGCTGGGCGGCATCGCTATCTCGTTCACCTACGTCAATATCATCTATGCGCTGTCCACCACCTTTAAGCATATCGGTAAAGCCATTGGCGTCATCCTCGTCATTGTGCAGATCCCCGGCTCGTCGGGCATGTATCCCATCGAGATGATGCCCGGCTTCTTCCAATGGCTGCATCCGCTGCTGCCCTTCACCTATGGCATCAACCTGCTGCGCGAGACCGTCGGTGGCATGTATTCGTTCAACTACCTGTTCAACCTGTGCATCCTGGGCGTGTTCCTTATCATCGCGCTCTTTATCGGTCTGCAGCTGCGCCCGTTGCTGCTCAACCTCAATCTGCTCTTTGATAAGCAGCTTTCCACGACGGGCCTCATGATCTGCGAGTCCAACGACCTGCCGCGCCAACGTTATTCGCTGCGTACGGCCATGCGCGTCATGCTCGATTCCGATTCGTACCGTCGCGAACTGCTCGATCATGCGGTCGCCTTTGAGCATCGCTACCCGTACTACATCAAGGGCGGTTTCGCTGCTGTAGTCGGCGTGCAGGTGCTGCTCTTCATTCTGTCGACGGTTCTCGATATCGACAACAATGGCAAGATCATTCTGCTGGTTATCTGGATTATCTCGGTCATTGCCATCTGCGGCTGGCTCATCAACATCGAGTACATCCGTGCAAGCCTCAACACCCAGATGCGCATCTCGGCGCTTTCGGATGAGGATCTTCGCCGCGAGATGCGCGAGCACACGGCTGCCATCCCTGCCGCCCGTCGCATGTTTGGTCTCAACGCCAGCGAGCGGGGCACCAAGGACAGCGAACAGCCCACGAGCCGTCTGCCGCATATCGGTGCGCATCGTAAATCTCAGGGCAGCGACAGCACAGCTACAAATGATGGAGATACCACCCCGCTTGGCAAGCACTCTAAAGGAGGTGAGGCATAAATGAAGAACATCCTGCACCTGTTTAAGCGTGATGCCCAAAACGTGTCTCGCTCCGTGATCGGCATGGTTGTCGTGATGGGCCTCATTATCGTGCCGTGCCTGTACGCGTGGTTTAACATCGCCGGCAGCTGGGATCCGTACGGCAATACCGGCAACCTTAAGATTGCCGTGGTCAACACCGATGAGGGCTACGAGAGCGACCTGATTCCCGTCGAGATCAACGTGGGCGAAAACGTGACGGCGACCCTGCGCGGTAACGAGAACTTTGACTGGGTTGTCCTCAACGACCGCGATAAGGCGATTGAGGGCGTTAAGTCGGGCGCATACTATGCCGCCGTCGTTATCCCCAAGACGTTTAGCGCCGACATGATGACGCTTTTCTCGACCGAGGTGAAGCACGCCGATATCGAGTTCTACGAGAACCAGAAGGCCAACGCCATCGCACAGATCGTGACTGAAAAGGGCTCGAGCGCCGTCCAGAGTCAGGTCAACGAGACCTTTACCAAGACCATCACGACCATCGGCCTTAAGACCGTGTCCAGCCTGCTCGATTACATGAGCACCGATCAGGTGAGCAACTTTATCGCCAACCTGTCCTCGACACTGGGCGATTCGGTCGAGGACCTGCAGGACGTTCAGGCGAGCGCGACGTCGCTCGCGGGCATATTGAGCTCTACGTCCGATTCACTGATATCGGCGGGCGGCATGCTCAAGCAGACGGGCACCGTTGATGAGTCGACGAAGCAGCTCATGGAACATGCCAAAAGCGGCATCGATGATTCCAAAGAAGCGCTTAAGGCGGCAAACGATGCCATCGATGCCGCGATCGATGGAAGCGCGGGTTCGTTCGACAATGTGTCCGCCGAGCTTGCGAAGGCATTCGATGCCGCGAATCAGCATGTTGACCTTACGGTGTCTCAGCTCAACGAAGCCGCAGCGGCGCTCAATACGCGTGCTGACGATATCGATGCGATGGCCGATCGGCTCCGCAGCCTTGCCGACCAGGTGAGTGATGACAAGCTCAAAGACGGTCTCAAGTCCGCTGCTACGTCGCTGGGCAGAATCGCCGTTGAGTACCGCAACAATGCGAAGGACCTGACGGCGACCGCAAAGTCCCTTTCGGACGGCATGGCGGAGGTCAACAACTCGCGTGCCGAGGTCGACCAGGCAATCGCCGATGCCAAGGCGGGTATCTCGGGAGCCAAGTCCGACTATGATTCCACGTTCTCGGTTAAGGCCAAGGAGCTCAAGAAGACCATTTCGGGCGTTCTGGATTCCCTGAACGGTATCTCGGGCGACTTGGATAGCGCCGTGAGCGGTCTGACCGACGCCTCTGGTTCGCTCGCGAAGGGTCTGTCCAAAGCCGCAAAGCTCGTCAACAAGGCTTCTGACCAACTGGGTGAGGCGTCGGACAAGATTAGCGCTTTCAAGGACGAGCTCGACGGTGCTCTTATGTCGGACGATCTGGCCACGATCAAGACGATGATCGGCAACGATCCCGAGGGTCTGGCCGTGTCGCTTTCCGGTCCCGTCGCGCTTGACCGCAAACCGGTCTATCCGATCCGCAACTACGGTTCGGCCATGGCACCGTTCTACACGATTCTGTCGCTGTGGGTCGGCTCGATTGTACTGGCGGCCATGATGAAGGTCTCGGTTGACGATGAGCTTATCAACGAGCTCGTCCCCGTACGCCTGCACGAGATCTATCTGGGCCGTTACCTGTTCTTTGGCGGTTTGGCCCTGCTGCAGGCAACGCTCGTGTGCGCGGGCGACATTCTGTTCTTTGGCATTCAGTGCGACAACCCGCTGCAGTTTGTGCTGGCGGGCTGGGTCGCGAGTCTCGTGTTCTCCAATATCGTCTATACGCTTACGGTTTCGTTTGGCGATATCGGCAAGGCGCTCGCTGTCGTGCTGTTGGTCATGCAGGTCGGTGGTTCGGGCGGCACGTTCCCCATCGAGATGACCGGCCCCGTGTTCCAGGCAATCTATCCGTTCCTGCCGTTCACTCATGGCATCAACGCCATGCATGCCGCCATGGCCGGCGCCTACCATATGGAGTATTGGATTGAGCTGGGTATCTTGGCGAGCTACCTGATTCCGTCGCTGGCCCTGGGCGTCGTCTTCCGCCGCCCGGTCATCAAAGCCAACGACTGGATCATCGAAAAGCTTGAAAGCACGAAGCTTATTTAGTTACGCGGTTTTACCAAACCGCGTAACGGCTCGACGCTGCAAACGGCCCCAAGCGGCAATCTGACGTTCAATTTCAAGGGCGCGACCAGAAGGTCAGCGCCCTTTCATTTCACGTCACCTTGCTCGCTTGGGGTCGTTTTCGCTGATATTGCCGGAGCATCGAGGTTTACTCTGCCGGTACTTTAGTGGGCTGGATTGCGGTGCAACGCTGGTTGTTGCTACAGTAGCGGGGCGTGCCGGGGGTCCGGCGCGTCCCGTTTTTATTTGACCATGAGGCGGCATGCGGTCACGCGCGTGCGGACACCACGCCCAGATTGAGCGCGAGGATGTTCCATGGCCCAATACGCTGCCAACGAAATCGAAAACTTGCCCGATAGCCCAGTAGCCCGTGAGGATTTGGGCGCGGGCGGTATTCCCCGGGGCGCCGGCGCACGCTCTCCGCTGTTCTGGAAGGTTCTGCTCCTTTCGGTGGCGGTCATTTGGGGCTACTCCTTTACCACTATGAAGGACGCACTCGGCACCATTCCGGTGTTCGCGCTGCTCTATGTACGCTTTCTGCCCGCAGCGTTGGTCATGTTTGCCGTCTTCCACAAACGCATCATCGCGCACCTCAACGCTCGCAACCTGATCGTTGGCCTGAGTATGGGCGTGCTCATGTGGGCGGCCTATGCGTTGCAGACGGTCGGTCTGGCACATACTACGGCGGGCAAGAATGCTTTTTTGACGGGCACGTATTGCATCCTTGTGCCGTTCGCGAGCTATTTTCTGAGCGGCGAAAAACTCACCCGTTATAACCTGGGCGCGGCGCTGCTGTGCTTGGCGGGCATTGGTTTGGTGGCGCTCGATAGCGTTGAATTCAACATCGGTGACGTCATTACGCTGACGGGTGCGGTCTTCTTCGCCATCCAGATGGCGGTGACCGCCAAGTACGGTCGCAAAATGGACATCAACGTCATTACGTTTTGGATGTTTGTGGGCAACGGCGTGCTGAGCCTGGCAACGTCGCTGCTATTCGAAACCCAGGCGCCTCTGTCCGTGTGGACGCCGAGCTTTATCAGTGCGATGGCGTTTCTCTCGGTGGGCTGCACATGCGTGGCTCTGCTCATCCAAAACGTCGGCCTGGCGCATGTCCCGGCTTCGACGGGCTCGCTGCTCCTTTCGATGGAGTCGCCTTCGGGCGTGTTGTTTTCGGTGCTGCTGATGGGGGAGGCGCTCACCTCGCGTCTGCTCGCCGGCTTTGTGCTTATCTTCCTGTCGATTATCTTGAGCGAGACTCACTTCGATTTTTTGCGTCGAAAGCCGCGCCCGCAATTGTAAACAACTTGTTGCGCCGCCCTCCTGGGGCGGCATTTTTTATGCCTCGCCCTTAAAGTTGTACCTTACACTTTACGCTATCAAAGTGCTTACCGCAAAAACGTTACTGGAGGGCATTTATGGCACCAGCTCAGTCCGATCTTCAACCGCAATCAGCGCCCAAGGCCACCGCAGCGGCGCAGGCCGCTATCGGTGACGGTCTCGTTGCAGAAGCTCAGGCTTTTGCAGACGAGCTCGCTGCGTGGCGACACGATTTACACCAGATGCCCGAGCTGGGTAATAGCCTCCCACAGACCTCTGCGTATATTCAAGCGCGCCTGACCGAGATGGAAATCCCATTTGCCACGCTCGTCGATGGTTCCTGTGTTGTGGGCCTCATCGGTGCCGGTGCGGCCGTGGCGGCCCAGGGCAAGGGTACGTGCACGGACGATCAGGCCGGCACGGTCATCATGCTGCGCGGTGACATGGATGCCCTTCCCGTCGCGGAAGAGTCGGGCGAGTCTTTTGCCTCTGTCAACGGCTGCATGCATGCTTGCGGCCACGATATGCATGCGACGGCCCTGCTTGGTGCCGCCCGCCTACTCAAGGCTCGCGAGGCCGAGCTTGTCGATGCCAATGCCACGGTTAAGCTGCTGTTTCAGCCGGGCGAGGAAACCTTCGAGGGCGCCCGCGCTGCCATTGCCGATGGCCTGCTGCAGAACCCGCGTCCCCAGGCGGCTTTCGCCATGCACGTTAACAGCCAATCGCCGCTCGGCCTGGTGCTCTATGGAAGCCTGGCGCTCTCGGGCGTGTACGGTTTTCGCATCACGCTTCAGGGCAAGGGCGGCCATGGCTCGAGCCCCGAGATCTGCATCGACCCCATCACGGCCGGCGTCCATGTGCACCTGGCACTCCAGGAGCTCATCTCCCGCGAGGTGCCGGCGGCCAAGGAGGTCGCACTTACCGTGGGTAGGTTTGCCGGCGGACAGGCGGCAAACGTCATTCCCGACACCTGCGTGCTCGAAGGAACGCTGCGCGGCTTTGACGTCGAGCTCATGGCGCATCTTAAGACTCGCATCGCCGAGGTCGTCAATGGCGTCGCGGCAACGTATCGCACGCCGGCGACCATCGAGACACTCTCGGATGTTCCGCCGCTCGTACTCGATGACGATATGACGCAGGCGTCGCTTGGCTACGTGGGCGCGGTGCTGCCCAAGTCCGCCTTCCTGCCGCTGTTCCACGCCATGGCGAGCGAGGACTTTGCGTTGATCTCGAGCGAGATCCCGAGTGCGTACTTTACCGTGGGCGCTGCCGTGACTGATACGGACGAGCATTTTGCTCAGCATCATCCCAAGGCGCGCTTTAACGATGCCGAACTGCCGCTCGGTGCCGCGGCCTATACCGCCGTCGCTTTGGGCTATATCGCCGACCACCGGTAGCACCCAACCTTGCCTTTCAAGCCTGCGGGCATGGTCGTAAGGCCTATGTCCTTGTCTTTCAAGGCAATCTTGGGCACTACCGGCGCCCGGCGCCGGCTATTCGTTTGTTAAATAAGGAGCAGTATGTCCCAGCAGCGTAAGTTCTTCCCCGGCTGGCTCGTGGTGGCCTCTGGCTTCGTGATCATGGCCACGTGCTACACGATTTTCGTCAACTGCATGAGCCTGTTCCAGCCGTTGATCGTCAGCGACCTGGGCATTTCCCTTGCGCAGTACAACATCTCCAACGCCCACGATCGCTGCGTCTAAGCAGTTTGGCATGGCCGACCTGGGTAAGGTCACGGGCACCATTACCTCGCTCGAGATGGTCGGTGGCACCGTGGGCGCCATCGTCTCGGGTGTGCTGTTCGACGCTACGGGCTCCTTTGCGAGCACCTGGATCGTGTGCCTGGTGTGCTCCGTGGTTATGCTCGTGTTCCTGTTGGCGTCCGAGCCCATCGCTGCCAAGCTGCGCGCGAGCGTGGCGGGGGAGTAGATAGGCCAAAGCGCATTGCCGCTTGTCCGCTTCGTCCGTGGCTGCCGCGGCGGCGCATCTGGCCGAACGAGTCCCCATACCCTCGTTCGGTCAGACGCGCCGCCGCGTTGCTGCTTTGTGCCGTATAATGTCCACTACCTATGACGCGATACAAAAGAAAGGTGTTTGCCCATGCAGGCACAGAAGGCGGAGGGAACCCGCGACCTTATCGGCGCCGAGATGCGCGCCTGGCAAAAGATGCAGCAGATTGCGGCCAGCGTATTCGAGCCGTTTGGCTTTAAGCCCATCGAGACGCCCGCGATCGAGCAGGTGGACGTCTTTGTCCACGGCATCGGCCAGTCGACCGACGTCGTGCGCAAGGAGATGTTCCGCGTGTTTAGCGGCGCCAACCTGGAGCGCGTCTTTACCGAAGGCACCGATACCAAGCTCAAGCCTAAGCAGCGTCTGGCCCTTCGTCCCGAGGGCACGGCCGGTGTGGTGCGCGCCGTCGTGGAGAACAACCTGGTGCCCCAGGGCTCCACGCCGTTTAAGGCTTACTACGCCGAGGCCATGTTCCGCGGCGAGCGTCCCCAGAAGGGCCGCCTGCGCCAGTTCCATCAGGTGGGCATCGAGTGGCTCGGCGCTCCCGATCCGGCGGCAGACGCCGAGTGCATCATCATGCTCATGGAGTTCTACAAGCGTCTGGGCTTCGATCTTTCCAAGCTCCGTCTGCTCATTAACTCGATGGGCGATCCCCAGTGCCGTCCGGCCTATCGCGAGCAGGTTAAGCAGTTCATTCTCGACCACGCCGACGAGATGTGCGACGAGTGCCGCGAGCGCGCCGAGCTTAACCCGCTGCGCGCCTTCGACTGCAAGAACGACCATTGCCGCGAGATCATGGCCGAGGCTCCGCTGATGGGTGACAACCTGTGCGACGAGTGCCGCGAACACTACGAGCAGGTCAAGCGCTATCTGGATGCCGCCGGTATCGAGTATGTCGAGGATCCCACCTTGGTGCGCGGCCTGGACTACTACACCCGTACCGTCTTTGAGGTCGAGGCCCCTGGCGCCGGCGTCGGCTCCATCGGCGGCGGCGGCCGCTACGACGGCCTGGTCGAGCTCGAGGGCGGCAAGCCTACGGCCGGCGTCGGCTTCGCCGTCGGTTTTGAGCGCGCCCTGCTGGCCCTACAGGCCTTTGGCGGCGACCTGGGTGCCGATGAGGCCCCGTGCGTCTACGTCGCCAACGCCGGCAAGGAGTTGCGCCAGAACGTCTTCGCCATTACGCAGGAGCTTCGCGCTGCAGGTATCGTGACCGAGGCCGACTACCAGGGCCGTTCGCTCAAGGCTCAGTTTAAGCAGGCCGACAAGGTGGGCGCCAAGCTCATCCTGGTCTTGGGTGGCGACGAGCTTGCCGCCGGCAAGGTCAAGGTGCGCGACATGCAAAGCCATGACGAGGTGCTCGCCGATCTGGACAACGTCGTCGAGGCGGTTCGCGAGCGCCTGTAGCGCATCTTTTTGAGCTTCGGGCCTGCTAACGTGCCCTGCTCATGGAGAGCGATTGTTACGGGGGTGTTTCGCTTTTATGCGGAATGCCCCCGTTTACGTATGCCGCCCACCGAGAAATACGACCATTTAGGGCAAAAACCTTTGCAATGCAGAAAATACTTTTGTGTGGTAAAGCGCAATCAGTGTCGAAAGTATTTCTCAAGCGCCTATAATGAATACCGCATGTTACGTGCATAGAAGGAGGAATGGGAGGAAACGTGGCTGAGAACCTAAGCAACCAGTCTGTACCCGAAGCCGCGGCGCGCGTCGCTGCCGTGGTCAACCGCCTCGTTAACCGAATCGGCTCGAATGCCGAGTCCAGGGAGCGTCTCGCCGAGATCGAGATCCCCGAGGAGCTGCGCGACAATCTGGCGCTGTTCTTGCGCCTGGAGCGCCGTGTGCTTAGCGAGTATGATCCCGAGATCGCGGACCTGTTCGACAAGATTTTGACAGCCGAGATTGTGGTCAATGCCGGCAACCCCGGTACCTGCGCTGCCGACGAAGCCGTCGACGAGCAGGGCGTGCCCACCGCCGACGAGCCCACTGCCGTGGCATTTCGTGAGGTCGTCGATTTGATCGACAGCCTGCCGCTCGATAAGCAGCAGGTCATTGTCCGCGCCTTTACGAGCTTTTTCCATCTGGCAAACCTGTCGGAGGAGAACTACCGTGTGGCGCAGCTGCGCGAGCGCGAGGCCGGTGCGTCGACCGATACCGAGGTCGATCCTGCCAACGAGCTTACCGTTGCCTATCACCAGCTGGTGAATGAGCTGGGTGCCGAGGGTGCCAACGAGCTGCTCGACAAGCTCGAGTTCCACCCTGTCTTTACCGCACATCCCACCGAGGCCCGTCGTAAGGCCGTCGAGGGCAAGATCCGCCGTATCTCCAACCTGCTGGAGGAGCGTCCGCGTCTGGGCGGCTCCGACCTGGTGGAGAACGAGCGCCATATGCTGCAGGAGATCGACGCCCTGGTGCGTACGAGCCCCATCGCGCTCAAGAAGCCCACGCCGGTCGAGGAAGCCGATACCATCATCGACATCTTCGATAACACGCTGTTCGACGTTATCCCCGTCATCTACCGTCGTTTTGACGACTGGGTGCTGGGCGACAAGGCCGGCACCGTGCCGCCGCTGTGCCCGGCGTTCTTCCACCCCGGCAGCTGGATCGGTTCCGACCGCGACGGTAACCCCAACGTCACCGCCAAGGTGAGCCGTGAGGTCGCCGCCAAGTACTTTACGCACATGGTGCTCAAGCTCGAGGACAAGTGCCGCCACATCGGCCGCAACCTCACGCTCGAGGCTACCTACAGCAAGCCGTCGGCCGAGCTCATTAACCTGTGGAACCATCAGGTCGAGATGAGCCCTCGGTACACGGCCCGCGCCGAGCTGATCTCCGAGCACGAGCCGCATCGCGCCGTCATGCTCGTCATGGCCGACCGCCTGAACGCCACCGTGCGCCGTATCACCGACACCATGTATCACAGCGCCGACGAGTTCCTGGATGACCTGCGCGTCGTCCAGCGCTCGCTGGCTGCCTGCGGCGCCGCCCGTGCCGCCTACGGCCCGGTCCAGACCATCATCTGGCAGGTCGAGTCCTTCGGCTTCCATATGGTCGAGATGGAGTTCCGTCAGCATTCCGTGGTGCATGCCCGCGCCCTCAAGGATATCCACGAGAACGGTATCCACGGCGACCTGCAGCCCATGACGCGCGAGGTCATCGATACCTTCCGCGCTATCGGCTCCATCCAAAAGCGCTACGGCAAGAAAATGGCGCACCGCTACATCATCTCGTTCACCAAGAGCGCCCAGCATGTGGCCGACGTCTTTGAGCTTGCCCACCTGTCCTTTGCACACGAGGAGGATGTCCCCGAGCTCGACGTGATCCCGCTGTTCGAGCAGCTCGAGGACCTCGAGGGCTGCGTCGACGTGCTCGACCAGATGCTTACGCTGCCTGTGGTGCAAAAGCGCCTTGCCCAGACCAACCGCCGCATGGAGGTCATGCTGGGCTATTCCGACTCCTCCAAGGATGCCGGTCCTACCACGGCCATGCTCGCGCTGCACTCCGCGCAGGAGCGCATTGCCAAGTGGGCCGAGAAGAACGATATCGACCTGGTGCTCATGCACGGTCGCGGCGGTGCCGTGGGCCGTGGCGGCGGCCCGGCCAACAAGGCCGTGCTGGCGCAGCCCAAGGGTTCGGTCAACTGCTTCTTTAAGCTCACCGAGCAGGGCGAGGTCATCTTTGCCCGTTACGGCAACCGCACGCTGGCTCAGCGCCATGTTGAGTCCGTTGCCGCCGCAACGCTTTTGCAGTCAGCCCCGAGTGTCGAGAAGACTAACACCGAGACCACGCAGAAGTTCTGGGATATGGCCGAGAAGCTTAACGCCGCAAGCCACGAGCGCTATCTGGACCTGCTGAACACCGAGGACTTTACACCGTGGTTCTCGACCGTGACGCCGCTGACCGAGGTCGGTCTGCTGCCGATTGGCTCGCGTCCCGCCAAGCGCGGCTTGGGCGCCAAGTCGCTCGACGACCTGCGTACCATTCCGTGGATCTTCAGCTGGAGTCAGGCGCGCATTAACCTGGCCGCTTGGTACGGCCTGGGCACCGCCTGCGAGCAGCTGGGCGACCTTGACCAGCTCAAGGCTGCCTACCAGGAGTGGCCGTTCTTCCGCACCTTTATCGACAACATCGAGATGTCGATTGCCAAGACCGACCAGCGCATCGCCAAGATGTATCTGCACCTGGGCGATCGCCAGGATCTGTCCGAGAAGGTCTTTACCGAGATGCAGCTCACGCGTAAGTGGGTTCTTGCCATCGTCGGTGACGAGTGGCCGCTGCAGCGCCGTCGCGTGCTCGGCTGCGCCGTTCGCGTGCGTAACCCCTATGTCGACGCCCTGTCCATCGCCCAGGTTCGCGCCCTTCGCGAGGTGCGTATGAACCAGGACGAGATGGCCGAGGAGAAGAAGGCCGAGTACATGAGCCTGATTCTTTCAACTGTGACCGGCGTCTCGGCAGGATTGCAGAACACGGGGTAATCGATAGCCCTGTGGCTCTCACCGGGACCCGAAGGGTTTCCCTCTGAATGCGTCCTCGCACTTGAAGCCCCCTTATCCTGCTCCTTCGGAGCTGCGGATAAGGGGGCTTCGTGCTGCGGAATGCATTCAGAGGGAAACCCATCGGGTCCCTTCGTCCTCGGTCTTCAGGGATTAGAGTTGAGGAGAAGAATGGCGCGCTTCGCGCGTTTTGGAGGGGGTCTATCCTGGTGGCGCATTTGGCGCTTCTCACCTTACGACTGTGGCGGCCGCGGTCCTGTTTGGGATCGCGGTCGTTTTGTTGTGGGTCAAATATGAACGTTGTGTTAATGAGTCGGTAGACGGTGGTGTTTTTCGGTGAGCGGCGTATCCTTCCAACGGTTTATCTAGTGTGTCAGTTGAAAGGAAGAGGGCGCTCGTCATTGTTTGAATGTGAACTGCCGTTTGACCACAAGACGTTGCATCTGGAACTCGAGGATAAGAACTTCGCGGGTGTGATGGAAGGTCATCAAAACGAGTTTAAGACTACGAAATCGCAGGAAGAGCTGGTGGAGGAGTCGCTTGCCAACCCTTACGGCTCGCCTTCGCTCGAGGAGCTTTGTGCTGGCAAGAAGGATATTGTCATCATTAGCTCAGATCATACGCGTCCCGTTCCCTCGCGTGTGACGATGCCTATTCTGCTGCATCACATCCACTCCGCTGCGCCTGAGGCGCGCGTTCGCATTCTGGTTGCTACGGGCATGCACCGTCCGTCGACGCACGAGGAGCTCGTCAATAAGTATGGCGAGGAGATCGTTGCCAACGAGGAAATCGTTATGCACGTCGCGACTGATGACAGCATGATGAAAAAGATCGGCACCCTGCCTTCTGGTGGCGAGTGCATCATCAACAAGATTGCCGCCGATTGCGATCTGCTGCTTGCCGAGGGCTTCATTGAGCCGCACTTCTTTGCCGGTTTCTCTGGTAGCCGCAAGTCCGTCCTGCCTGGCATCGCCAGCTACAAGACCATCATGTACAACCACAACGGTCAGTTTGTGAACGATTCCCACTCGCGCGCCGGCAACCTGTGCCACAACCACGTGAGCGAGGACATGTTTGCCGCCGCCGAGATGGCTCACCTTGCCTTTGTGCTCAACGTGGTGCTCAACGGCAAGCACGAGGTCATTGGCTCCTTTGCCGGCGACATCCACAAGGCGCACGAGGCTGGCTGCGAGTTCGTGAAGAGCCTTGCCGGCGTTGAGCCCGTCGAGTGCGAGATCGCCATTACCACTAACGGCGGCTACCCCCTCGATCAGAACATCTATCAGGCTGTGAAGGGCATGTGCGCTGCCGAGGCCACGCTTCCCGAGGGCGGCGTGATCATCGACGTCGCCGGTTGTGCCGACGGTCACGGCGGCGAGGGCTTCTATCACAACATCGCCGACAACGATCCGGCAGAGTTTGAGCGCGCCTGCATCGATCGTCCTAAGGACGAGACCCTGCCCGATCAGTGGACGAGCCAGATTTTCGCTCGCATCCTGGCACATCACCCTGTGATCATGGTTACCGACCTGTGCGACCACCAGATGCTCAAGGATATGCACATGACGCCGGTTAACACCCTCGAGGAGGCGCTCAAGCTCGCCTTTGAGATGAAGGGTGCCGACGCCAAGGTCGCCGTTATTCCCGATGGCCTGGGCGTTGTCGTCGCGCAGCACTAGCGCGCGGCTTAAACGAATCGTTTATAACCGACAAGAAAGATAAGATTTTATGCTTACCAAACTCCTCTGCGAATTCGGCGCGACGGCCCTCATGATCGTCTTTGGCGTCGGCGTGCACTGCGATACCGTGCTCAAGGGCACCAAGTATCAGGGCTCTGGCCATATGTTTGCCATCACCACCTGGTCTTTTGGCATCTCGGTCTGCCTGTTTGTCTTTGGCGGCGCCGTGTGCATGAACCCCGCTATGGTGCTTGCCCAGTGCATCGTCGGTCTGGTGCCGTGGGGCAACTGCATTCCCTTCATGCTTGCCGATATGCTCGGCGGCTTTGTGGGTGCCGTGATCGCTTGGTTTATGTATGCCGATGAGTTCAAGGCTTCCGAGGGTGTCGTCGATCCCATTGCCCAGCGCAACATCTTCTCGACCAACCCCACCACCGAGGGCACGAACTATCCCCGCGACTTCTTCTGCGAGGCTTTCTGCACCTTCGTGTTCATCAGCGCCATCCTTGCTGCTGCTAGCCGTGCTGGTGAGAACGTTCTGTTGCTCGCCATCTGCGTCGGCCTGATTGTCTGGGCCGTTGGCATGGGCATGGGCGGCATCACCGGCTTCGCCATGAACCAGGCACGTGACCTTGGTCCGCGCATGGCCTATCAGGTGCTGCCGATCAAGAACAAGGCTGACAACAACTGGAAGTATGGCCTGCTTGTTCCTGGCATCGCACCGTTTGTCGGCGCTATTGTGGCCGCGCTGTTTGTGCATGGCTTCTTGGGCATGTTCTAGTCGAAGGCTACATAGTTGTCCGCTGGCCGCATGGGGTAACTTCCCAGCGCGTCCTCGGACATGCAAAAAGGCTCGCTGCGCACTTCGTGCGGCGAGCCTTTTTGCGTCCTGCGGAATGCGCTGGGAAGTTACCCTATGCGGCCAGCTGCGGGATCTTTGCTGCGTTCGAGCAAGCAACCCAACATATATCTGTATTTGGATGGGAGGGGCTTGTTGCTGATAGGGGCGTTGAGCTGTTGTTGACACTTTGGGATGCGTGGCGCCTTGGGGTGGGGCGGTGCTTTGGGATGAGCTTCTTACTTAGTTGAAGAGGGGCTTAATGGCTGATAGGTAGTCTTTGGCTACGTCGGTCTTATCTGCCTCGAAGTTGTGCCAGGTCCACCATTGGACCATTCCTACGAAGCTTGAGGCTATGTGGTGTAGTAGGAAGCTTCGGTCCATGGTGCCGGCGGGGCCGTTTGGATCGGTAGAGACGGTTTCGGCTGCTCGTGACATGATGGTCTTGCGTAAGCAGTCGGCGAAGACGCGTGAGCCGGCGCCGGCTACCAGCGCTCGGACGCCCTGGCGACGTTCCCATAGATTGTTGAGAATATGCTCGACCTGCACGAGTGGGTCGTCGAGCGGTGTACCATCGTCATCGAGGGCGTGGGTGCAGATGTCGCTCACGAGCTCGGACAGTAGGTCGTCTTTGCTCTTAAAGAGGCCGTAGAATGTTGCGCGGCCTACGTGGGCGCGCGCGATGATGTCGCCGACGGTGATCTTGCCGTAGTCCTCCTCGCGAAGGAGCTCGGAGAATGCTGCAACGATGGCGGCGCGGCTTTTTTCCTTGCGGGCATCCATGACTATGCGTCCGCGTGAACGAGCAGGCAGCGGAGCGTGCCGGAGCAACCCTCGTAGGGGCGCTTACCGGCGCCGTAGCCGACGGCCTCGATGCGGTAGCGGGCCGGCAGGTGCTCGGACGTGCGCAGTGCGGCAACGATGGCGGCGCCCGTGGGCGTCACGAGCTCGCCGGCGACCGGCGCGGGCGTGAGGGCGATATTGCCCGCCTGGCACAGGTTGACGACAGCGGGGACGGGGATGGGCATAAGGCCGTGGGCACAGTGGATGGTGCCGTGACCCTCGGAGAGCGACTCGACCACGATGTCCTCAATACCCAGGTCATCGAGGCAGATGGCGACGGAGCAGACGTCGACGATGGAGTCGACGGCGCCCACCTCGTGGAACATGACGGTCTCGGGCGTTTTGCCGTGGGCCTTGGCCTCGGCGGCGGCGAGCGCGGTAAAAATGGCGAGCGCGCGACGCTTGGCGCCATCGCTTAGCTGCGAGCCATCGATGATGGCGGTGACGTCCGCCAAAGAACGGTGGTGATGGTGGTGGGCGTGATGGTGGCCCTCGTGGCCATGACCGTGGACCTCATGGTCATGCTCGTGCACGTGCTCGCCATGATCATGATGGTGGTGCTCATGCTCGTGTGTGTGTTCGGCAGCTGCTTCGTTGCCGTAGAGCCAGGCCATATCGTGATCGTGGTTCTCGAGCTCCTCTGCAAGCTGAACGTCAAAGTCGCAGGCGTCGATGCCATGCTTGTTTACGCGTGTGACGGCGATCGTAAAGCCGTCGACCGGCAGCGTGGCGAGTTGCTCGCGCAGGTGCTCCTCGCTGCCGCCTAGGTCGAGCAGGGCCGCGACGGTCATATCGCCGCTGATGCCCGAGGTGCCGTCGATGATAAGCGTGTGCTGATGATTGGACATGGAATGCTCCTTAACGGGCGCAGGGCGTGCCGGCGCTCAGATGATTGATAAGACTTGCCTGGTAGGCGGCTCCAAAGCCGTTGTCGATGTTGACGACCGAAACGCCGCTGGCGCAGGAGTTGAGCATGGCGAGCAGCGCGGCTACGCCGCCAAAGCTCGCGCCATAGCCCACGCTGGTGGGGACGGCGATGACCGGACAGCTCACAAGGCCTCCGATGACGCTCGCCAGGGCGCCTTCCATGCCGGCGATGGCGATGACCACCTGCGCCTGGGCAAGTTCTTCGGCATGAGCAAGCAGACGGTGCAGGCCGGCGACACCCACGTCGTAGAGGCGATCGACCTCGTTGCCGTAGAACTCGGCCGTCAACGCGGCCTCCTCGGCGACGGGCAGGTCGCTCGTGCCGGCGCAGGCGACGACGATGCGTCCGTTGCCGGTGGGGGAGGGCTTGCCGCCCACCAGGGCGAGCTGGGCGTTCGGGACATATCCCAGGTCGATGTCGTTGCCAAGAAGCTCAGCGGTGCGCGCGGCTTTTTCGGCATCCAAGCGCGTGACCAGGATACGCTCCTGGCCGGCATCGAGTAATGCTTTGATAATGGCGGCAATTTGCTCGGCGGTTTTACCGGCGCCGTAGACAACCTCGCCGGCTCCCTGGCGCACTCCGCGCGAAAGATCGAGCTGTGCAAAGCCCAGATCGGCGGTCGGAGCCGTCTGGATGCGCGTCAGGGCGACTGCCGGGGTGACTGATCCGCCGGCAACATCGCTCAGCAGCTGCTCAAGATCTCGCTTATCCATATATGTTCCCTTCGACGGCGCAAAGTCTAGCACTCAAAGGGTATGTTTCCGAACACTAAGACAAAATTGTTCGGAAACTATAGGACAGACTGATTCAACTGTTAGACGGATCGGCTAGTCGCGCAGGATGATGTCCATGGCGAGCATCAGGTTGCGTTCGTCGATGGCAAACGGGGCGGCTTCGCGCGTCTTGGGCTTGGCGCAAAACGCGATGCCCGTGCCCGCGGCCTGGATCATGGGGATGTCGTTGGCGCCGTCACCGATCGCGACGGTGTGGGCCATGTCGACGCCGCACTCAACCGCCCAATCCAGCAGCTGGATGAGCTTGGACTCCTTGGTCACAATGTCTGCCGCCAGCTTGCCGGTGAGCTTGCCGTCCACGACCTCCAGACGATTGGCCAGGCAAAAGTCGATACCCGCAGCGGCCACGATCTTATCGGCGACCTTGTGAAAGCCGCCGCTTACCACGCCGACCTTCCAGCCCTTGCTGTGCGCCGAGCGCACAAGCTCCAGCGCGCCGGGGGTAAAGGTCACGCGCTCAAAGGTGCGCTCGAACACGCTCTCGTCCAGGCCGGCGAGCAGCTTCACGCGCTCTTCGAGCGCCTGCTTAAAGTCCAGTTCGCCGCGCATGGCGCGTTCGGTGATCTGCGCTACTTGCTCGCCCACGCCGGCCTCCTCGCCTAACAGGTCGATGACCTCCTGGTTGATGAGCGTGGAGTCGATATCCATAACGATGAGGCGTGCAGTCATGGCGGGCCTTTCCAAGTACAGTTGTATTGGGGCACATTGTCGCACGCGGCGCGCCTCGGCGACGGCCGCGGTGCGTCAATTGTTTCGTCTCCGTCAAGTCTTTGGGCAGGAGTTAGTTTTTCGCGGCACATCGACGTGGGTGCGATAAGATAGAACGCCATGTCCGGCTGCGCGGTTTACGCAGGCTGGGCAAATCTGTACGACGCCGCCCGGAACGACACGGGGCGGCACAGATCCATAAAGGAGGATCACTGGTATGAGCCAGACCCGTCCCATCGACGAGCATTCCATGCACACCCGTACCTGCGGCGAGCTTCGCCGCGAGAACGTGGGCGAAGAGGTCACCCTCACCGGTTGGGTGAGCCGTCGCCGCGACCACGGCGGCCTTATCTTCTGCGACCTTCGCGACCGCGAGGGCATTACGCAGCTCACCTTCGACCCCGAGCACTCCGACGGCGACGCCTTTAAGATCGCCGAGACTATGCGTCCCGAGTGGCCCATCAAGATCCATGGCGTCGTGCGCGCTCGTGGCGAGGAGACCACCAACACCAAGCTCGCGACCGGCGAGATCGAGGTCCTGACCGATCATGCCGAGGTGCTCAACACGTCCGTCACCCCGCCGTTCCAGATCGAGGATGGCATCGAGACCAGCGAGGACACCCGCCTGCGTTATCGCTATCTGGACCTTCGTCGTCCCGAGATGATGGCCAATCTCAAGCTGCGCTCCGACTTTACCTTTGCTATTCGCGAGGCGCTGCACAACCGTGAGTTCATGGAAGTCGAGACGCCCTCCCTATTCAAGTCCACGCCCGAGGGCGCCCGCGACTTCATCGTTCCCAGCCGCATCCAGCCGGGTAACTTCTACGCCCTGCCGCAGTCCCCGCAGCTCCTGAAGCAGCTGCTTATGGTCGGTGGCGTCGAGCGCTACTACCAGGTCGCCAAGTGCTTCCGCGACGAGGACCTGCGTGCCGACCGTCAGCCCGAGTTCACCCAGGTCGATATCGAGATGTCCTTCGTTGACCAGAACGATGTCATGAGCGCGCTCGAGGAGGTCCTGGCCGACGCCTTTGGCCGCATGGGCGTTGAGATGTCCACGCCGCTGCGCCGCATGGATTACTGGGAGGCCATGGATACCTATGGCTCCGATAAGCCCGATACCCGCTATGGTATGCACCTGATCGACCTGACCGATATCTTTGCCAACTCCAAGTTTAAGGTCTTTGCGACCGCCGCAAACGAGGAGGGTTCCGTCGTCAAGGCCATCAACGCAAAGGGCGCCGGTGCCTGGGCACGTGCCAAGATCGATAAGCTCGCCGGCGTGGCCTCCACGTTTGGCGCCAAGGGCTTGGCTTGGATCGCCTTCCGCGAGGATGGCTCCATCAACAGCCCCATCGTCAAGTTCTTCTCGGACGAGGAGATGGCGGCCCTGCGCGAGCGCATGGACGTCGAGCCCGGCGACCTCGTGATGTTCGCCGCCGGCCCGCGCCTGCTCTCTGACGAGATCCTGGGCGGCATGCGTTCCCACATGGCCAATGCGCTCGAGATCAAGCGCGAGGGCCACGACTTCCTGTGGGTCGTCAACTTCCCGCTGTTCCATTGGGACGAGGATCGCAAGGCCTATGCTGCCGAGCACCAGCCCTTTACCCTGCCGACCGAGACCGACATCGCCAAGATTGAGGCCGATCCGCTGGCAGCCGGTTCGTGCACCTACGACTTTGTCATGGATGGCTTTGAGGCCGGCGGCGGCGGTATGCGTATCCACAACGCCGAGATGCAGATGTCCATGCTCAAGCTTCTGGGCTTTACCGAGGAGCGCGCCGAGTCTCAGTTCGGCTTCCTCATGGAGGCCCTCAAGTTTGGTGCGCCCCCGATGGGCGGTTTCGCTTTGGGCCTGGACCGCGTGTGCATGCTGCTCACCGGTTCCGACTCCATCCGCGACGTCATGGCGTTCCCCAAGACGGCCAGTGGCTCCGACCTTATGTCGGGCGCCCCGAGTGCCGTTAGTGGCGCCCAGCTCAAGGACGTCAGCCTGCGCCTGATGTAGGCGAGCGGCTACATATTGCCCGCAACGAGGGAAGGACGCGTGCCTTCCCTCGTTTTTTGTGGAACGGGGGTGCGCCAGTAACGTACAATAACTACCACGTGGCTGGGTTTTGCCGGCCGAATGTGCGACGTCGTGGGAGGGGACATGGTCGAGTTTACAAAGACGATTAAAGATCCGTTGGGACTGCATGCCCGCCCGGTCGCGCTGCTCTACGACATCATTGCCAAGCATCGCAGCGACGTGTCGGTTAGCATCGGCGACCGCCATACCGACGGCCGTGATGTGATGGGGCTCATGGCGCTTTACGGCGAGTGCGGCGAGGACATCGTCTTTCGCGTTTCGGGCGTAGACGAGGCCTCGTGTGTCACGTCGATCAGAAACCTCTCCCTCTAAGCGCAACAGATGTGACAAAGGGACAGTCCCTTTGTCACATCTGTTTCATATGGGAAACTTTTTCGAAAACTGAATAGGGCCCCTTTCCAAAAAGTTAACCACGTGCTAGTTTACTATAGCGAACATAGACGTGGTTAACTTTTGCTGCGTCGATGTTGAGGACGAACCGACGTTAGGAGCTCAC
Source organism: uncultured Collinsella sp. (assembly GCA_900541675.1). Taxonomy (GTDB): domain Bacteria; phylum Actinomycetota; class Coriobacteriia; order Coriobacteriales; family Coriobacteriaceae; genus Collinsella. The sequence goes on from UQKU01000005.1 coordinate 56,446, forward strand.
TCATGTCTTGCGGACCGCAGATGCCGGCTATGCCGCTTTCGATGGTAAAAGCGGGCGAAACCGTGCGCGTGTCTCGCGTAAAGGGCAATGAGGACATGAAGCACCACCTCAAGGACCTCGGCTTTGTCGAGGGCAACGAGATTCACGTGGTGAGCTCGAGTGGTGCCAATATCATCGTCACCGTGCTGGGTGCACGCTTTGGTATCGATTCCAAGGTCGCCATGCACATCATGACCGTGGGTTAGTTCGCAACATTCCGCAAAAACTGAAAGGGGGACAAGTACATGAAGACGTTGGGTGACGTTAAGGTGGGCGAGAGCTCCACCATCGTCAAGCTTCACGGTGAGGGCGCACTTCGCCGCCACCTTATGGACCTGGGGCTCATCAAGGGCACGTCGTTTAAGGTCGTAAAGGTCGCACCGCTCGGGGATCCGGTCGAGATCAACGTGCGCGGCTACGAGCTTTCCATCCGCAAGGAGGAGGCTGCCGTCGTCGAGGTCCAGTAAGGGGCCCTTAGACGGCTATTTCTGCAGATAAAGTTAGGTTTTTCTAACTTAATGCAGCAACTTTGAAGCACATTATCCAGCTCGCGCGGAGAAAGCAGCGCGGGCACACAAGGAAGAAGGATTGAATGGCGGATTCACAGATCCATGTCGCGCTTGCGGGTAACCCCAACTGCGGCAAGACCACGCTTTTCAACCTGATCACCGGCGCCAACGGCTACGTTGGCAATTGGCCCGGCGTCACGGTTGAGAAAAAGGAAGCCAAGCTCCTAAGCGACAAGAACGTTACCATCACGGACCTCCCTGGCATCTACTCGCTTTCGCCCTATAGCCCCGAGGAGCAGTGCTCGCGCGATTACCTCATGAGCGGCGAGCCCGATGTCGTTGTCCAGGTGGTCGATGCCACCAACCTCGAGCGCAACCTGTACCTGGCGCTTCAGGTTATCGAGACCGGCCTGCCCGTGGTCGTCGCCCTCAACATGGCCGACCTGGTCGAGAAGAACGGCGATAAGATCGACACGGACAAGCTCTCCAAGAAGCTTGGCTGCCCGGTCATGATGATCTCCGCTCTTAAGAACAAGGGCATCACGGAGCTGTTCGATCAGGTCAAGAAGTCTGCCGCTTCCAAGGGCCAGGTGCCGGAGCACAAGTTCGATTCCTCCATCGAGGACGTTCTGGACCACATCGAGAACAACCTGCCGGCGAGCGTTCCCGCCAACAAGCGTCGCTACTACGCTGTCAAGCTGTTTGAGCGCGACGCGGACGCCTGCAAGCTCATCAACCTCACCAAGGAGAAGGCCGCTCGCGTCGAGCAGCTGGTCGCCCAGTGCGAGCAGGATTGCGACGACGACGCCGAGTCCATCATTACCGGCGAGCGCTATGGCGTGATTGCCCACATCATCGACGAGTGCCTTACCAAGGCTCCGGCCAAGATGAGCACCTCCGAGAAGATCGACCGCGTGGTTACCAACCGTATTTTGGGCCTGCCGATCTTTGTGGTCATCATGTTCTGCGTGTACTACATCGCCGTTTCCACCCTGGGCGGCACGGTGACCGACTTCACCAACGACCAGCTCTTCGGTACCGACGGTTGGTACGTGCTCGGTCAGGGCCGCGACGCCTACGACGCGGCCGTCGAGGCTGCGGGCGACGATGCCGACTCGGTTGACCCGGCGCAGTACGGCCCCTATGTCCCGGGTATCACCACCGTGGTGCACGACGCCCTTGTGGCGGGCGGCACCGAGGACGGTGGCCTGGTCGATTCGCTGGTCTGCGACGGCATCGTCGGCGGTTTGGGTGCCATCTTTGGCTTTGTGCCGCAGATGTTCCTGCTGTTCGTCATGCTGTCTTTCCTGGAGGACTGCGGCTACATGGCCCGTGTCGCCTTTATCATGGACCGCGTGTTCCGCCGCTTTGGCCTGTCCGGTAAGTCCTTTATCCCCATGCTTGTGTCCTCGGGCTGCGGCGTCCCCGGCGTCATGGCTACCAAGACCATCGAGAACGAGAAGGACCGCCGCATGACGGTCATGACCACCACGTTTATTCCCTGTGGCGCCAAGCTGCCGATTATCGCCCTGCTCATGGGTTCCATCATCGGCGATTCTTCCACCACCGCCGCATGGATCAGCCCGCTCTTCTACTTCCTTGGCGTCTTTGCCGTCATCGCTTCGGGCCTTATGCTCAAGAAGACCAAGCTCTTCGCCGGCCGCCCGACGCCGTTCGTTATGGAGCTTCCTGCCTACCACTTCCCGGCGATCCGCTCTTGGGCACTGCACGTGTGGGAGCGCTGCTGGGCCTTTATCAAGAAGGCCGGCACGGTCATCTTCGCCTCCACTGTCGTGGTTTGGTTCCTCTCCAACTTCGGTAGCTATAACGGTTCCTTTGGCTTCCTGCCTGCCATGGAGGGCATCCCCGAGGAGTTCATGGACTACTCCGTGCTCGCCATGCTGGGCAACCTGGTTGCCTGGATCTTCGCCCCGCTCGGCTTTAGCACTTGGCAGGCCACCGCACTGACCGTCTCTGGCCTTGTCGCTAAGGAGAACGTCGTCGCCACCGCCGGCTCGCTGCTGTCCGTTGCCGACGCCGCCGAGACCGACCCGAGCCTGTGGACCGCGTTCGCCGGCATGTTCCCGACTATGGGCGCTTGCGTTGCTTTTGGTGCCTTCAACCTGCTGTGCGCTCCGTGCTTTGCCGCCATGGGTACCATCCGCAACCAGATGGACTCCGGCAAGTGGACCGCGATTGCCATCGGCTACGAGTGCGCCTTTGCCTGGGTTATCGGCCTGTTCATCAACCAGTTCTACAACCTGCTTGTTCTTGGGCAGTTTGGTATCTGGACGATTGTGGCCATCGTGCTGTTGGTTGCAATGCTCTTCCAGATTTTCCGCCCCATGCCCAAACATGCATGGACCGACGAGGACGAGACCAACACTGCTTCCGCTGCAGTTTCCGCTTAAGTCCGAATAAGGATCAGCCCCTTTTCACGAGCCCGGGTGTCCCAGCGACACTCGGGCTTTTTGGTGGGGGAGATGTGGCGTTTCCGCAGATAAAACCGACCAAAATAAACCTGTCCCTTTTTGGTAGGTGGAGAATGGGGTAAAGTAAGTGGTGGTTAACTAGAGGAGGCTTGCTATGGCACCTATCGATATTGTTGTACTGGCTGTTGTCGGCATTGCGTTTGTCGCGGTGTGCGTGCGCATCTACCGCAAGGGCACCTGCGCCGACTGCGCTCAAGGTGGCGTTTGCACCGGGCATTGCTCCAACAAAAAGACGTGCGCCGCGCTTAAGGGCGTGGACAAAATCGCCGAAGACTTGGGCCGTGGTATCAAGTAAGGCCCGGACATCAAAGCGCCCCGCGAGCATTCGTTCGCGGGGCGCTTTGCGCATTTGGACGCGAGCGCGGCGAGTTGAAGAGTATTTTTAGGGTATCGTTAAATCAGTTGCGGTGAAATACGGACTGTTTTGGCTGTCAAAGGCCTTATCTACTCCGTATTCCACCGCAACTTTTTGTGGGGTGGGCTAGAGACGCTGCATGCGGTACCCGACACCCATGTGCGTCTGAATCATCTTAGGGTGAGAGGGGTCTGCCTCGATCTTCTTGCGCAGGGTGCGCATGAACACGCGCAGGCTCGCCAGATCGCTGCCCCAGCTCGTGCCCCATATCTCGCGGGTGATGAAGGTGTGGGTGAGCACCTTGTCGACGTTTTTCGCCAGAAGGACGAGCAATTTGTACTCGGTTGGGGTGAGCGAGAGCTCGCGTCCGTCTTTCGTCGCGTATCCCGCGGCGTAGTCGATATGCAGCGGACCGTTGTCGAACGTGCTCGCTTCTGTCGACTCACTCGACGCCATCGAGGAGCGCCTCAAATTCGCGCGGACGCGCGCGAGCAACTCATCCACAGAAAAGGGCTTGGTGAGGTAGTCGTCTGCCCCTGCGTCAAGTGCTGCAATCTTGTCGGAATCTTCGGTGCGCGCCGAAATGACGATAATGGGGACTGCCGACCAGCTTCGGATCTTCGTGATGACCTCGATACCGTCAATGTCGGGAAGGCCGAGGTCGAGCATGATGAGGCTAGGGCCGTGCGACACCGCATCCATGATGGCGGCCTGGCCGTTGCAAACCTTGCTCACGACATAGCCGTGGAGGTCAAGCGCGGTCGAAACGAGGTTTTGAACGGTCAGGTCATCTTCGACCAGGAGGATGCGTGGCTTAGCGGCATTATTCATGAATCTCGATCTCCTCGGCGGGCAGGGTAAAACGGAAGACGGCCCCATGGGGGTGGTTGTCGCGAGCTTCGATGACGCCGCCATGCGCCTCCACGATGGAGCGGCAGAGCGACAGCCCAAGGCCGATGCTTCGACGCGAATCCACGGGCCGCATATTGCGTGAGGTGAAGAAGCGCTCAAAGATATGAGGCTTGTCGCAGTCTGCCACACCCGGCCCATCGTCTGCGACGTCCACCACGACGAACGCGCCCTCGCGACGTGCGCTGATGGTGACAGTCGAGTCCTCGGGCGTGTATTTGAAGGCGTTCATGATGAGATTCGTAAGCACCTGCATGATGAGATGGACGTCGATGCGTACCAGCAGGATGTCGTCAGTGTGCTCGATGGTGACAACACGTCCATGCGATGCTTGTGCGACATGGCTGAGGGCGGCCTCGATGACCTCGTCGATAAGCTCGGATGTGAAGTTGAGGCGAATGGTGCCGTCCTCGACGCGTGTGATGGCGAGGAGGTTCTCCACGGTATCGATAAGCCAGAGGGAGTCGTCGTAGATGGCATCGGCGAGATCGCAGCGTTGTTCGAGGCTGAGCTTCTCGTCGCTCTTCCGAAGGATTGCCGCAGATCCGGATATAGCCGTGAGGGGTGTCCTCAAATCATGGCCGATGGAGCGCAAAAGGTTGGCGCGCAGCTGCTCGTTTTTCGCCAAGACCGCAGCCTCTTCGCGCTCTTGCGCCGCCCGGTCACTTTCGAGCGCCAAGGCGCATTCACCTACGATAGATAGGACGATCGAATGCTCGAAGGCTTCGATCTCGCGCCCCTCCAGGGCGATGCCGATGACACCGAATACCTTGTCGCCGGTGCGAACCGCGAGGTAGAGACAGCGCGCCTCAGGCAGGGTCCGCGTGCTTGCGCCCGCGCGCTTGTTGTTGGTGAAGGTCCAGGTTGCAACGGCGCGCTCGTAGTCGGTGAGCAGCGACGCGGATCGGTTTTCGGTGCCAGCGGACTCATAGAGCGCCTTGCCGAGCGTGCCGTGTTCGGCGGGGTAGAAGACCACGTCGAGTTTTAGCAGTTTGACGAGTTGGTTCATGGCGACGCGGGCGCACTCCTCCGCGCTATGGGCTTGCTGTAAGAGCTGGTTCGTTTCGAGGAGTACGCGCGTTTTGAATGCGTTCTCGGCGGAGGTACGGGCATTGTCGGCGATGCGCGCAGTTAACTCGCCGGCGACCATAGCGGTAGCGAACATGATGCCGAACGTGACCAGATAGCTTCGGTCGTAGCTGGCGAGCGAAAACAGAGGCGTTACGAAGCAGAAGTTGTAAAGCACTACAGAGAGCACGCTCGATACGATCGTGCAGATACGCCCCGTCGTGGTGACGGCGGTCAGCAGGGCCGTGAGGATATAGAGGGATATGATGCTGGAATCGGCAAATCCCAGATGGCGGAAAGCCGTGCCGATCGCCGTGGCGACAAGAGAGAGGGCCAGCGTGCGAAGCACGTTTCGGCTGCTGGGCGGCTGCAGGGCGAGCGCATGGCGGCGTCCTTTGGGTCGGGAGGGCGGAGTCGACTGGTCTGGAATGATGTAAATGTCGAGGTTCGGGGCGAATGTTATGAGCTGTTCTACGAGAGATTTGCGGCCAAAGAGGGCCTGACGGACGCTGCTGTGCTCGCCCGTGCGCCCCATGACGATCTTCGAAATACCCGACAGGCGCGCGAACTCGGAGATCTGAAACGCGACGTCGTCGCCATAGACGGTTTCCATATGTGCTCCGAGCTGCTCGGCTAGGGCGATATTGTCTGCAAGCTTGGCGCGCTCATCATCGCTCATGGCTTGCGTGCGTGGGCTCTCTACGAACAGGGCGACGAGCTCGCTGCGAAACGCTTTCGCCATGCGTGCGGCGGCACGGACGATGCGGGGATTGGTCGGCGCCGGGGAGACACAGACTAAGATACGCTCCTTGGTGTAGTAGTCACGGTTTCCCAGCACGCGTGCGGCGTCTGTGAGGTGGCCGGTGCGATCGGCGCAGCGGCGCAGCGCGATTTCTCGGAGTGCGGTGAGGTTCTCGACGGTAAAAAAATGCTGTTGCGCTCGCTCGGCTTGTGCGGGACGGTAGACGAGGCCGGCGCGAAGGCGCTCAAGTAGGTCTTCGGGCTCTATGTCGACGAGCTCGACCTGGTCGGCATCATCGAAGATGCGGTCGGGGATTCGTTCGCTCACGACAACGCCGGTGATGGATGCAACCATGTCGTTTAGGCTCTCGATATGCTGAACGTTTACGGTCGTATAGACGTCGATGCCTGCATGTAGAAGTTCCTCGACGTCTTGATAGCGTTTGTCGTGGCGAGACCTCGGCGCATTCGTATGGGCGAGCTCGTCGACAAGGATGAGCTGAGGGGCGCGTTCGATAGCCGCATCTAGATCGAACTCGCTGAGCGCAATGCCGTTGTGCTCGATGAGTTTGCAGGGCACGTTCTCAAGCCCTTGTGCAAGATGGGCAGTTGCCGGACGTTCGTGCGGCTCGATGTATCCCGCGACGACGTCGACACCTCGCCGCTTGGCGGCGTGGGCGGCTTGAAGCATCGCATAGGTTTTGCCTGCACCAGCAGCGTAGCCAAAGAAAATCTTGAGGTGTCCCCGGCTGGTTCGAGCGTCATCGGCGACCTCGTCTTTCTCAATTGCCTTGAGGATGAGGTCTGGATTGACGCGAGTGTCCGATGCGTCGCGCTGCATAGCGTAGCCTTTCTGAAACGTTGTCCATGCGTGCATGCGCGGTGAGGACGCCACTGTATGCTCGCGAGGTCGAGTATAGGCGCACTGCAGCCGCAATAGTGCTTTCTACCTGCATCTTTACGGCATCTTAAGGTCGTGAGCCCCGGCCCTCACGCCTCTTTAATCTCTAGAAGCGTTTACTGTCCCCAGGCGCTTGCGAGAGCAGGCGTCCGAGACATCGGACCGCGCGTGAAAGGGGCGGTAATGGACATCCTCATTCCCATTATCGGAGTCGTCTGCATCGGACTCCTTATCTATTACATCTACATTCTGATGAGGAGTGATTCGTAAACTATGGACGCTGCGATTCAGTACATCTTGTACTTTGCCGTGCTCGTCGTCCTGGCCGTTCCGCTCGGTCGGTTCATGGCCCATATCATGGATGGCGAGCATACGTTCCTGTCGCCTGTGATTGCTCCTGTGGAGCGTGGCGTCTATCGTCTGCTTCGCATCGACGCGGCAGAGCAGATGGGGTGTAGGCGCTATCTGGCAAGCGTGCTGGTCTTTTCGGGGATCGGCCTCGTGGCTCTTGTGGCACTCCAGGTGCTTCAGTCCTTCTTGCCAGGCAATCCCCAGCACCTGCCGGGTGTGCCATGGGACCTGTCGTTCAATACGGCTGCTTCCTTCATAACCAACACCAACTGGCAGTCCTACTCCGGTGAGACCACCCTGTCCTACTTCGTGCAGTTCATGGGCCTCACCGTGCAGAACTTCGTTTCCGCTGGTACCGGTATCGCGGTCATGTTCGCGCTGATCCGCGGCTTCCGTCGGGTCAAGGAGCAGGGTCTGGGTTCCTTCTGGGTCGACCTCACCCGCACCGTCCTGTATGTGCTCATTCCGCTGAACCTCGTGTTTGGCATCTGTCTGGCTGCCGGTGGCGTCATCTCCAACTTCCAGCCGGCTCAGAAGGCTGAGCTCGTAGAGCCCGTCGCTGTCCAGCCTAATGCAGACGGCGGCTGGAGCGTCATCGACGGCGCCCAAATCGAGGGCGACACGGTCAAGGTCGACGGCAAGGTTGTCGAGGGCGCGCGCGTGGTCACCGAGCAGTTCCTGCCCCAGGGTCCCGCGGCTCCTCAGGTCGCCATCAAGCAGTCCGGCACCAACGGCGGCGGCTTCTTCGGCGTGAACTCCGCCCATCCGTATGAGAACCCCAGTGCCTTCACCAACATCATCGAGATGACCAGCCTGCTGCTGATTCCGGCCGCCTGCTGCTTCGCCTTCGGTATCGGCGTCAAGAACACCAAGCAGGGCAAGGCCATCTTTGCCGCCATGTTCATCCTGCTGGTGATCTTCACCGGCATCATCGCCGTCAACGAGCATGCGGGCACCCCGCAGCTGGCCGATGGCGGCGCGGTCAACATCGAGATGACCGACGGCCAGGCCGGCGGCAACATGGAGGGCAAGGAGAGCCGCTTTGGTATCGCCACCTCCTCCACGTGGTCGGCTTACACCACCGCCGCTTCCAACGGCTCGGTTAACTCCATGCACGACTCATACACCCCGCTGGGCGGTTTTGTCCAGATGCTCCAGATGGCTCTGGGCGAGGTCGTCTTCGGCGGCGTAGGCTGCGGCCTGTACGGCATGATCGGCTTCGCCATCCTCACAGTGTTCATCGCCGGGCTTATGGTCGGCCGCACGCCCGAGTTCCTGGGCAAGAAGATCGAGCCGGGCGAGATGCGCTGGGCAGTTGTCCTGTGCCTGGCAACTCCGTTTGCCATTCTGGTGTGTTCGGCCATCGCCTGCATGGTGCCCGGTCTTGCCGACCAGCTCACCAACGGCGGGGCGCACGGCTTCTCCGAGGTGCTGTATGCCTTCACCTCATGCGGCGGCAACAACGGCTCGGCGTTTGCAGGCATGAACTGCAACATTCCCTGGATCAACGTCATGCTCGGCCTCGAGATGCTGTTCGCCCGCTTCATGCCCATCATCGGTACGCTGGCTATCGCTGGCTCGCTGGCCAAGAAGGGTAAGGTCGCCGAGAGCGCCGGTACCCTGTCTACCACCAACGGCATGTTCGTATTCCTGCTCGTGTTCATCGTTCTGCTGATCGGTGCCCTGAGCTTCTTCCCGGCCCTGGCGCTTGGCCCCGTTGCCGAGTTCTTTCAGATGATTGCGTAAAGGAGGGCGCAGATTTATGGCTATGCAAAAAGACATGATGGGCCGCGCGGTCCGCGACTCGTTTGCCAAGCTGGATCCTCGCGTCCAGATTCAAAACCCGGTCATGTTCCTGGTGTGGCTTTCCGCCGTCATGACCTCCGTCCTGGCCGTCGCTTCCATCTTCGGTGTGCAGGACGCGGGTGTGCCCACCTACTATGTGGTCGCCATCGCGGTCATCCTGTGGCTCACCGACCTGTTCTCGAACTTCGCCGAGGCGCTTGCCGAGGGCCGCGGTAAGGCCCAGGCCGATTCCCTGCGTGCGGCCAAGAAGGATGTCGAGGCCCATCGCATCGAGTCCGTTGAGGACAAGGAGCACTTCATCGTCGTTCCCGGCACCGAGCTCACGCGCGGCGACCTGGTGATCGTACGCGCCGGAGAGCAGATTCCCGGCGACGGCGACGTCATCGAGGGCGCTGCCTCCGTTGACGAGTCCGCCATCACCGGCGAGTCCGCCCCCGTGGTCCGCGAGGCCGGCGGCGACCGCTCTGCCGTTACCGGTGGTACCACGGTGCTGTCCGACTGGATCATCGTCAAGATCTCCAGTGAGCCCGGCCAGAGCTTTCTGGACAAGATGATCGCGATGGTCGAGGGTGCCGCGCGCAAGAAGACCCCTAACGAGATCGCTCTGGAGATCTTCCTGGTGGCCCTCTCCATCGTCTTTATCCTGGTCACGCTGGCCCTGTATTGTTACTCCTGCTTCTCGGTCGGTCTTAACGACATGGACAACCCCACGGCCGTGACCACGCTCGTGGCGCTGCTCGTGTGCCTGGCTCCCACTACCATCGGCGCCCTTCTGTCCGCCATCGGCATCGCCGGCATGAGCCGTCTGAACGAGGCCAACGTGCTGGCCATGTCCGGCCGCGCCATCGAGGCCGCCGGCGACGTCGACATCCTCATGCTCGACAAGACCGGTACCATCACCCTGGGTAACCGCCAAGCCGCTGAGTTCATCCCGGTCGACGGCGTCGATCCCGCGGAGCTGGCCGATGCCGCTCAGCTTTCCTCGCTGGCCGACGAGACCCCCGAGGGTCGTTCCATCGTCGTGCTCGCCAAGGAGCAGTTCGGTCTGCGCGGTCGCACGCTCGAGGATAAGGGTATGGAGTTCATCCCGTTCACCGCGGCAACGCGTATGTCCGGCGTGAACTACGAGGGCAATGAGATCCGCAAGGGCGCTGCCGATTCCGTGCGCACCTATGTGGAGGCAGCCGGCGGCGTGTTCTCCCAGGAGTGCGACGAGGTCGTCGAGCGCATCGCCAAGGCCGGCGGCACCCCGCTGGTCGTGACCAAGAACTGCCGCGTGCTGGGCGTTGTGTACCTCAAGGACATCATCAAGTCCGGCGTTAAGGAGAAGTTCGCCGACCTGCGCAAGATGGGCATCAAGACCATCATGGTGACGGGCGACAATCCGCTCACCGCCGCGGCAATCGCCGCCGAGGCCGGCGTTGACGACTTCCTGGCCGAGGCCACCCCTGAAGGCAAACTCGAGAAGATCCGCGAGTTCCAGCGTGAGGGTCACCTGGTCGCCATGACCGGCGACGGCACCAACGACGCGCCCGCTCTGGCCCAGGCCGACGTCGCCGTGGCCATGAACACGGGCACCCAGGCTGCCAAGGAGGCCGGCAACATGGTCGACCTCGACTCCAGCCCCACCAAGCTCATCGAGGTCGTGCGTATTGGCAAGCAGCTGCTCATGACCCGCGGCTCGCTCACGACCTTCTCGGTGGCCAACGACGTGGCGAAGTACTTCGCTATCATCCCGGCCCTGTTCTCGCCGATCTATTCGGGACTGGGCGCCCTCAACATCCTGGGCCTCACCAACCCGTTGACGGCCGTGCTGTCCGCCATCATCTACAACGCGCTGGTCATCGTCGCGCTAATTCCGGCGGCTCTCAAGGGCGTTAAGTACCGCGAGGTCCCGTCCGGACAGCTGCTGACCCACAACCTGCTCGTGTGGGGTCTGGACGGCATCGTTGCCCCGTTCGTATTCATCAAGATTATCGACATGCTGCTGGCCTTGTTCGGCATTGGCATGATGTAGACGGAGGTTTGTATGTTCAAAGGTATCGCATCGCGCGCACTGGGCGTGTTCGCGCTGTTTACCATCGTCTGCGGCCTGGGATACACGCTCGTGGTGACCGGCATCGCTCAGGTTACGTTCCCGTATCAGGCGAACGGTTCGCTCATTACGGTCGACGGCAAGGTTGTGGGTTCCGAGCTCATCGGCCAGAACTTCGATGACGAAGCCCACATGTGGGGTCGTATCCAGAACGTATCAATTGTCGAAGGCGAAGACGGCGAGCTCATGGCGTATGGTGCCCCGTCCAACCTGTCCCCGGCGAGTGAGGAGTATCGGCAGCTTGTGGATGCGCGCGTGAAGAAGATCCGCGCCGCCAACCCCGATGCCGATATGGACGCTGTGCCCGTCGACCTGGTGACGTGTTCGGGGTCCGGCCTCGACCCGGAGATCTCCCCCGATGCCGCCGAGTACCAGGTACCGCGCCTGGCGAAGGCCACGGGCAAGAGCGAAGGCGAGGTGCGCGACATCATCGCCCAGTGCACCAGGGGCCGATTCCTGGGCGTCTTCGGCGAGCCCACGGTCAACGTGCTCAAGGTGAACCTTATGCTGGACGGCGCGCTGTAGGTGAGGGAGTGGCGGATGAGGGCATGACTGACTATCTGAGCCCTCAATTCCACCCCGCCCATCAGTTGCGGTGAAATACGGACTGTTTTGTCTGTCAAAAGCCTCATCTACTCCGTATCCCACCGCAACTTTTTGTGAGGGTCGGGATTGAAGGTGGGGAGTGCGAGCGAGTGCGAATGCAGCGGATACTGATACGATAGGTACGTTAGCAACTGCCGCTGAGCGGCTCAAACGAAAGGAAGCCCGTATGGAGTCCTCCGCCTATCCGATGCTCTTTAGCCCGATCAAGGTCGGTACGACCGAGGTCAAGAACCGCGTCTTTATGCCGCCGGTGTCCACGAACCTGGCCGATCATGGCTATGTGACCGACGATCTGGTCGACCACTACCGTGCCCGCGCCAAGGGCGGCGTTGGCCTTATCATCACCGAGGTCGTGACGGTCGAGCCTACCTATACCTATCTGCCGGGTGACATGTGCTGCTACGACGACACGTTTATCCCCGGCTGGGAAAAACTCGCCGCGGCCGTCCACGAGTATGGCTGCAAGATCATGCCGCAGCTCTTCCATCCCGCCTACATGGCCTTTAACATTCCGGGCACGCCGCGCCTGATCGCTCCGTCCTTTGTGGGCCCGTCCTATGCCCGCGAGGCGCCGCGCCCCATTACGGTGGATGAGATCCACGAGCTCACGCATCAGTTTGGCGACGCTGCCGTGCGTATGCAGAAGGCTGGCGTCGATGGCGTCGAGGTCCATGCGGCGCACGCCCACGGTATGCTCGGCGGCTTTTTGACTCCGCTCTATAACAAGCGTACCGATGAGTACGGCGGCTCGCTCGACGCCCGCATGCGCTTCCTGCTCGAGGTCATCGCCGAGATTCGCGAGCGCTGCGGCAAGGACTTTATCATCGACGTTCGCATCTCGGGTGATGAGTACACCGATGGCGGCCTGACCCTCAACGACATGATCTACGTCTCGCGTCGCCTGGAGAAGGCCGGCGTTGACATGATTCACGTGTCGGGCGGCACCACCATCAAGCGCGGTTCTGCGATTCCCGCCGCCGGTACCCAGCAGGCCTCGCACGCTGCCTGCTCGCGCGAGATCAAAAAGCACGTTAACATTCCCGTCGCCACGGTCGGCCGCATCAACGAGGCCTGGATTGCCGAGGAGCTGATCGAGGACGGCGCTGCCGACATCTGCATGATGGGCCGCGCCAATCTGTGCGATGCCGAGTTCTGCAACAAGGCCGCTGCCGGCAACGCTGACGACATCCGCCCCTGCATTGGCTGCCTGCGCTGCCTGAACGGTATCATGTTTGGCAAGCGCATCTCCTGCACCGTCAACCCCGATGTTGAGCGCGACGAGGCCGGCTACGAGCCTGCCGCCGAGGCCAAGAACGTACTGGTTGTGGGCGCTGGTCCTGCGGGCATGGAGGCAGCCTACATTGCCGCCAAGCGCGGCCATAACGTGGTGCTCGTGGACAAGCAGGATGAGCCGGGCGGCGAGATGCGCATCGCAGCCGTTCCGCCGGCAAAGCAGGAACTCACCCGCGTGATCAAGTATCAGTATCGTCGTCTGGCCGAGTCGGGCGTGAAGTGCGTCTTTGGTACCGAGCTTACTGCCGAGGACATTCAGCGTGACTACGCGGGCTACGAGGTCGTCCTGGCTTATGGCGCCGAGCCCATCGCTCCGGCCTTCATGCAGGGCTTTAAGCAGGTTATGACGGCTGACGACCTGCTGGGCGGCAAGGCTTTCCCGGGCAAGAAGATCGTCATCGTGGGCGGCGGCACCGTCGGTTGCGAGACGGCCGATTACCTGGCCCCGCTGGTCAACGACCTGTCGCCGGCCAACCGCGATGTCACCATTATCGAGATGACCAAGACGCTTGCCGCAAACGAGGGCGGCGCCGGTCGCGCGGTGCTCATCACGCGCATGCTCTCCAAGGGCGTCCACGTGCTGACCGAGGCCAAGGTGACCGAGATCACCGAGGACACCATCAGCTACGAAAAGGACGGCGAGATCCACACCATCACCGGTGCCGATTCGCTGGTGCTTGCCATGGGCTATCGTCCCAATACCAAGCTGGCCGACGACCTTGCCGCTGCCGGCGTTACCACCCACGTGCTGGGTGACGCCAACAAGTGCGGCAACATCCGCGACGCCATCGGCGATGGCTACAAGGTTGCCTGCGAGCTCTAGTCACCCCCTTTGCACCATTCGATAGATAGAAAAATAGCGGCGGCTGCCCTACGCGTTGGGGCAGCCGCCGCTTGCGTTCGACGGGAAGGCGCAGAATGCCCGATTAGAGCCCCAAGATCTCCTTGACCTTGGCGATGATGGCCTCGTCGGTTGCGTTGGCAAAGAAGTCCTCCTGGAAGTACTCGCCGGCCAGGGCGCCCCTGCCGCGCGGACCTCTACTCGCTATTTGCCTGCGCACCTTCCGCGATCATGTTGCGGTTGTACACCAGATGCAGGTACATCGCATCATGCGCTGCGGTGGGATTGCGCGCCGCGATGGCGTCGGCCACGCCACGGTGGGTGCGGATGGTCTCCTCAACCAGCTTTTTGCCGGTCACGTCAATAAACAGGGGGACAGATGCCTTGAGCACACCCATTAGACGGGGAACGACGAGGTTGCCGCAGCTTTCGGCAATTGCGATATGAAACGCGGTGTCGGCGGCAGAATAGTCTTCGCCCAGCGCGGCCAAGCGCTCGGACTCGTCGCAAAGCTCTTTGATGCAGATGATTTGATCGTCGGTCGCGTGCTCTGCGGCCATGCTGGCCATCTGGGGCTCGATCATAAAACGCACTTCGAGCAGGTCACGTGCCAGGCGCCTCTTGTCATCGATAAAGGTAAAGCCCAGCGGATCGTCGGCAACGCCGGGGTTTGACGCCACATAGGTGCCCGAACCCTGCTTAATGCGCACGATATTGCGCGACTGCAGCAGCTTCATGGCCTCGCGCACCGTGCTCCTGCCGGCGCCCAGGCGCTCGACGAGCACGGTCTCCTTGGGCAGGCGATCGCCTTGCTCAAGATGCTCATCTAAGATCAATTGAATGATTTTATCTGCTATCTGCTCGGGGAGTCCCAAATCGGCTCGTGCCACGTTTCACCTCATATCAAAAGAATTCATCAGAGCTATTCTAGCCCATTCAACAGGAGTCGCAGCGATTCGCTCCGACAATAGGGAGCTGTGAGCCGCCATTTATCGCATAAAACAGATCGTTCAGGAAATACATCAGATGTATTTTGAAAAAAGTTTCCCTTTTAAACATCAGACCTACTGAAAACACGCTATAGTCTAAGCCGAATTCAAAAGGTCTGATGAATTGGAGGAAAGATGTCAGACCCAACGTTTATGGCAGACCCTACCAGGTTGGTTATCGCCTCCATCGTGGGCATCGCGCTGCTGCTTGCGCTCATCATCAAGTTCAAGCTGCATCCCGTGCTGTCGATGATGGTCTCGGCACTCGCGATCGGTATCGGCGCCGGTATGCCGCTCGACCTGGTGGCGGACACTGTCACCAAGGGTGTGGGTACCACGCTGCAAAACATCGCCCTGCTCATTGGCCTGGGTTCGATGTTTGGTCAGATTCTTGAGGAGAGCGGCGGCGCCAAGAAGATTGCCCAGACCTTCATCGATACCTTTGGGCAGGGTCACTCCAGCTGGGCACTGGGCATTACCGGTCTGGTCATCGGCACTACGGTGTTCTTTGAGGCGGGCGTAGTCGTTTTGATTCCGCTTGCGTTTAGCGTGGCATCCCAGACCAAAAAGTCGACGCTCTACTACGGCATCGCGCTACTCGCGGGACTTGCCGCTGGCTATGCGTTTGTGCCGCCATCGGCCGGTTCGGTTCTGGTCGCCGGCACGCTCGGTGTCGACCTGGGCACCATGATTCTCGTTGGTATCCCTACCGCCTTCATCGCCATGGCGATTGCCGGCGTCATCTGGGGCCGCAACGTGGGCGGTCGCATCTTTACCGATGTTCCGGAGCACTTTACCTCTGCCGAGGGCGCGAGCGACGAAAAGGAGCTTCCCTCCTTTGGCATGGTGCTTGCCATCGTGCTCACGCCGCTTTGTCTGATTTTGCTGGGCACACTGTCCTCTTATATCCCCATGCCCGCCGAGCTCGCTTCGATTCTCGCCTTCCTGGGCAAGCCGTTCGTCGCTTTGACGCTCGCCACGCTCGTCGCGATGTATCTGCTGGGCGCGCGCCGCGGCTACTCCGGCGCCGAGCTCAAGGCCTTGCTCGACCGCTCTCTTAAGCCCGTCGGCATGATCTTGCTGGTTATCGCTTGCGGCGGCGTCATTCGCTGGATGCTGCAGGACTGCGGCTTGGGTCAGGTTATTGGTCCCATGCTCGAGGCTTCACCGCTGCCTTTGGTGGTTGTTGCCTTTTTGATTGCCGTCATGGTGCGTGCCTCTGTCGGCAGCTCCATCGTCGCTATGACCATGGCATCGGGCATTATGGCAGCCATGCCTGCAGTCGCCGGCGCTTCGGTGCTCATGCGTGCCGCCATCTGTCTTGCCATCTGCGGCGGTGCCACGGCCCTCTCGCACGTCAACGATGCCGGCTTTTGGATGTGCTCCTCGTTTCTGGAGATCGACGAGAAGACCACCCTCAAGTCCTGGACCGTTATGGAGACGCTCATCGGCCTTTCGGGTCTTGCCTGCGCCCTGGTGATTTCGTTCTTCGCCTAGTTCGCGTAGCTAAGCATCTTTCGCCGAGTGCATCGCTCGGTACCCATTTACACCTGATTCATTAACCAACGATTGGTACAACCGTTCAAATCAAAAGAGGAGAGCATCATGGACGAGAAGACCAAGGCACAGATTCAGCAGGAGGCAGCCGACCTGGTTGCCAAGCTGCAGCCGCGATCCGGCAAGTTCCGCACCATCAGCCCCGAGATGGACCCGCTGCGTCTGGGCTCCGGCTGGACTATCGAGGATTTGGACAAGCCGCAGGTCATTATCGAGTCGACGTTCGGCGACTCGCACCCGGGTTCTGCCGGCCTGTTTGAGTTGGTCGAGGAGGTTCGTGCTGGCGTTGCCGAGGCTGGTGGTCACGGCGCCCGTTACTTCTGCACCGATATCTGCGACGGCGAGGCCCAGGGCCACGACGGCATTAACTACTCGCTGCCCAGTCGCGACATGATCGCCAACATGATCGAGATCCATGCCAAGGCCACCCCGTTCGACGCCGGCGTCTTTGTCGCCAGCTGCGATAAGGGCCTGCCTGCGAACCTCATGGCCATGGGTCGCATCAACATCCCCTCCATCGTCGTTACCGGCGGTGTCATGGATGCCGGTCCCGACCTGTTGACCCTGGAGCAGCTCGGCGCGATTTCTGCCCGCTACGAGCGCGGCGAAATCTCTCGTGAGGAGCTTGAGTTTGCCAAGCACAACGCATGCCCCAGCTGCGGCGCCTGCTCGTTTATGGGCACCGCGTCGACCATGCAGGTTACCGCCGAGGCCCTGGGCCTTATGCTCCCCGGCACGGCCCTGCTGCCCGCCACCAGCTCCGACCTGCGTGAGTTTGCGCGCGAGGCCGGCCGTCAGTCCGTGTGGCTCTCCGAGCACAACCTGTGCCCGCGCGACATCGTGACCAAGGAGTCCTTCGAGAACCTCATTATGGTCCACGGTGCCATCTCCGGCTCCACCAACTCGCTGCTGCACATCCCCGCGATCGCCCGCGAGTTTGGCATCGAGATGTCCGCCGACGATTTCGATCGCCTGCACCGTGGCGCCCACTACCTGCTCAACGTTCGTCCCGCAGGTGAGTGGCCGGCGCAGTTCTTCTACTATGCGGGCGGCGTGCCGCGCATCATGGAGGAGATCAAGTCGATGCTCCACCTCGATGTCATGACCGTCACCGGCAAGACCCTCGGCGAAAACCTCGAGGACCTTAAGAACAACGGCTACTACGAGAAGTGTGGCCGCTACTTGGAGAAGTGGAACCTCAAGCGCGAAGACATCATTCGCCCGTTTGACCAGGCTTTTGGTACCGATGGCTCCATCGCCATCCTCCACGGCAACCTTGCCCCCGAGGGCGCCGTCGTCAAGCACACGGTTGTTCCGCGCGAGATGTTCCAGGCTACGCTCAAGGCCCGTCCGTTCGACTGCGAGGAGGACGCTATCCACGCCGTCCTGACGCACGAGGTCAAGCCCGGTGACGCCGTCATCATTCGCTACGAGGGCCCCAAGGGCTCCGGCATGCCCGAGATGTTCTACACCACCGAGGCTATCGCCAGCGACCCCGAGCTGGGCGCGAGCATTGCCCTGATCACTGACGGTCGCTTCTCCGGCGCCTCCAAGGGCCCGGCTATCGGTCACGTTTCGCCCGAGGCTGCCGTGGGCGGTCCGATTGCCCTGATCGAGGAAGGCGACCTTATCCAGATCAACATTCCCGAGCGCTCGCTGTCTATCGTGGGCATCGCCGGCAAGAAGATGGAGCCGGCCGAGGTCGACGCCGTCCTGGCCGAGCGTCGAGCCGCTTGGAAGCCCAAGACTAATCGCTATACCTCCGGCACGCTCAAGTTCTTTACCGAGCATGCGGTTTCCGCCATTCAGGGTGGCTACATGGAGTAGCGCCCATGTGCATCAAATATCTCCTCTCATAGATGTGCGGCGCGAAAGGCCCCGAGCTCACACGAGCTCGGGGCCTTTTTGTTCAACCTTGGCTAAAAAAGCCCCGTCCCAAAAAGACTGGTTGGAAGTTGCGGTGAAATAGGGATTGTTTTGCGGCCCCGGCTGTATAAACAGTCCCTATTTCACCGCAACTGAGGGGATGGGGATGCGATAGTATTACGTGGTGAAATTCGACAAACCGTGGGCTTCATCCGAGGGCTTTATGGAACAACACCAGCATTATCAGAGCTTGCAAGATCAGGCATATAACGCATTGCGCTCAAAGATCATCTATGCCGAGCTCAAGCCCGGCACGCGCCTTTCGGCGATTGGTCTGGAAAAGGAGACGGGAATCGGACGCACGCCCATTCGCGAGTCCTTTGTACGCCTGCGTGAGCAGGAGCTGGTGGAAACGCGCCCCAAAAGCGGCACCTACGTCTCTAAGATCAGCATGGAACACGCCGAAAACGCCTGCTTCTTGCGTGAGAAGCTCGAGAGAAGCGTGCTTATTAAATGCTGTTCGGCCGCCACGCCCGAGCAAAAGCATCGGCTCGAGCAGATTCTTGCCGAGTCCGAGTCGCTCGACCATAGCGAAACGCGTCGCTTTTTCGATCTGGATAACCTGTTCCATGAGACGTGTTTTGAGATTGCCAGCCGCCACATGTTGTGGGATTGGATGAAGAGCGTCAATACGCATTTTGAGCGATACAACTGGTTGCGTATGGTCTCGCAGGATCTGGATTGGGAGCCGATTCGTCGGCAGCATCGCCGGATTCTCGAGGCCATTAAAAAGGGCGATACCGACACGGCGAGCTATCTGGCCGAGACACACCTGCACCTGATGCCCGAGGAGCAGGGCCCGGTTATCGCCTTACATCCTGACTATTTTGAGCTGTCCAAAGACTCGGCCATCTAACTCGTTCCCTTCATTAGTTGCGGTGAAATAGGGACTGTTTTGCGGCTCTGATGGTGTAAGCAGTCCGTATTCCACCGCAAGTGCCGGGGCACATCGGGGCACGAAAACGCTGCGGCGCCGCTTGGAGGAAAAGACCGGAAGCAAGGGTCCATTCCTCCAGACGGTGCCGCAGCTGTTTTGATGGTTCGGCTTTTGTCGAAGTGTCTTAGTTGAGTGCGACTGCCAGCCGAGTAGGCAAAGCGGCTCGGGGGCGTGTCGCTTCCGTCACGTTCTATCAGCATACAAGACGGTTTTGGTTCTTGTTCGTGACGGAAACGGCGCGCTTCCGAGCCGCTTTAAAAGAAAGGGGGCGAGGTCTAGGGCACGCCCCCCTTTCACGATAGAGAGCTAAACCTAGCCGCGGACCTTCTTGACGACGTCCATGGCCTCGCGGGCGATCTGCTCGACCTTGGAGAAGTCGCCGTCGGCAAACAGGGCCGGCTTGACCATCCAGGTGCCACCGCAGGCGATGATGGCGGAGGAGCTCAGGTACTCCTCGACGTTGGCGGTGCTCACGCCGCCGGTAGGCATAAAGCGGTGACCGACAAACGGAGCGGCGAGGGCCTTGATGGTGTTCAGGCCGCCATACTGGGACGCGGGGAAGAACTTGGTGACCTTGAGGCCCAGGTTCTCGGCTGCGGTGACCTCGGAGGGGGTCACGGTGCCGGGAAGGACGGGCAGGTCGATGTCGATGCAGTGCTTCACGACGTCCTCGTTGTAACCCGGGGAGACGATGAACTTGGCACCGGCTGCGCGGGCCTGCTCAACCTGCTCGACGGTCAGGACAGTGCCGGCGCCAACGCACATCTCGGGCTCGGCCTCGGCCATAGCGGCGATGCACTCGGCGGCGCAGGCGGTGCGGAAGGTGACCTCGGCGGACTTCATGCCAGCTGCCATAAGGGCGTGGGCGAGCGGAGCGGCGTTCTCGACCTTGTCGAGCACAACGACCGGCACGATGCCCAGGGACTCAAGCGTGGTGTAGAACTGATCGAACATGATGTTCCTTTCGATGTGTGGCGCGCATGGGCGCGTGATTGCCAAATGTGCTGGTCAGGAGCCGATTTTGGATTGGTTATCGGAGGCACTGCTTGGGGTTCAAGCAATTCCAAAACCGGCTGCTCGACCAGTCATGTAGGGAATGCCAGGCAAAACCGGAATGGGACTGGTGGTTTTGCCCGGCCGGAGGAATCGGGGAGCGGGCCGCAGGGGTATGGGATTGGAAAGCTGCGGCCCGCGGAATGGGGAACGAATTAACGGGCGACGCGGGTGCCACCGTCGGCGGCGGATGCCGCGGCTGCGATCTCGTCTGCGGTCACCAAGTTGGAATCGCCCTTGATAGTGAGCTTGAGGATCGAGGCTGCAATCGCGTAGTTGACAGCGTCCTGCGGGTCAAAGTCGTTGATGAGGGCATGGACGAGGCCGGCGTTGAAAGCGTCGCCGGCGGCAACGCCCTCGAGTACGTGCACGTCGTGAGCAGGGGAGAACCAGTGCTCGCCGCTCTCGGCCTCAAAGAGCATGCCCATCCAGATGGAGCGCTCGACGCAGGAGATGTTGCGGACGACCGAGGCGACCTTCTTGCAGCCGTACTCGGCGCAGATCTGACGGGCCATCTCGACATAGGTGTCGCGCTCCTCGATGCCGTGGGCAAGGGAGCCAGAGACGCAGGTCATACCGAGGCCAGCAGGCGCATCCTCGTCGTTGGCGATGCAGATGTCGACGAGCGGCAGGAGTTCCCTCATGGTGGCCTGCGACTTCTCGGGCGACCACATCTTGCCGCGATAGTTCACGTCACACACGGTGGTGATGCCCTTGGCGCGGCAGGCGGCGAGCGCATCCTTGCAGGCGGCGGCCATCTCATCGGAGACGGCGGGGGTCACGCCGGAGAAATAGAAGACATCGATGCCCTTGAGGATCTCGTCCCAGTCAAAGACGTCGCGCTTGGCCATGTTGATGGCAGAGTACTTGCGGTCGTAGACGCAACCGTTGCCGCGCTGCGAGGCACCGACCTCAAACACATAGGAGCCAAGGCGGTCGCCCTGACGCACGACGCGCGTGGTGTCGACGTCGTAGGCCTTCAGCGAACGCAGGGCGCACTCGCCCAGACGGTTGGCCGGGACAACGGAGACGTAAGCGGCCTTGTCGCCCTGGTAGGCCAGGGAAAGCGCAGTGTTGGCCTCGGCGCCGCCGTAGCGGACGTCAAACTCGGTTGCCTGCTCAATACGCAGGTGGTCTTTGGGTGAGAGTCTCATCATGATCTCGCCGAAGGTAAGAACCGTTTTACCCATGGTCGCGCAGCTCCTTTTACTCGTGCGTACACCTTTGATATGGCGTTGGCACGCAGGTGCCAAGACGGTAGGGTGCGTCTTTGCACCTTCGTGCCAACGCTCGCCGAAATCGATTTACGAAATCGTTTTCGTTTCGAGTTGTAGTATACTCACCTACAGCGTTTTGCAACCGAGTTTTTTAATAATGCCTAAAATGACTCAGACCGCCGACAATTGGGAAACGGGGTGCGCTATGACGCAGATGAGAATCAAGGACATTGCCGCCGAGGCGGGCGTGAGTCCGGCCACGGTCTCGCGCTATCTCAACAACCGCCCTGGGCAAATGACCGAGGAAACCCGTGCTCGCATCGCGGCGGTCATCGAGCGCACCGGCTATCGCCCACGTGCCGCTGCGCGCAATCTGCGCAGCTCGCGCACCAATCTCATTGGCGTGATCTTGGCCGACATCGCCAACCCGTTCTCGAGCGCCATGCTCGAAGGACTTTCCGCCAGTGCCGCCGCGCGCGGCTGCTCGCTTATGACGGCCATTAGCGGCAACGATCCCGCAAAGGAAGCAGAGTCGCTCACCAGACTTATCGATGCCGGCGTGGACGGCCTGGTCGTCAACACCTGCGGAGGCAATGACGGGGCGATCGCCGCGGCAGCGGGACGTCTGCCCGTTGTGCTGCTCGACCGCGACGTTGCCGACGGCGGTGTCGATCTGGTGACATCTAACAACCGTGAGCTGGTCGCCGGCTTGGTAGACGCCTTGGCCGCCGCTGGCAGTGAGCGCCTGTGCCTGCTCACCGAGGCAAGCGACGACAGCCCCGTGCGTCGCGAGCGCGCCGAGGCCTTTGCCGACGAGCTTTCGCGCCGCGGCCTTGCGGGCGAGGTCGTCACCCTGGCCGACGGTGGCGCCACGGGCGTTGGCCGTTTGGACAAGACCATCCGCGACTACGCGGGCAAAAGGCTCGGCCTTATCGCTGTCAACGGCCTGGTTTTCCTGCGTCTGACCGAGGCGCTGGCGCAGCTTGGTCCCTCGCTGCCGGCGGGGCTCAAGATCGCGACGTTTGACGACTACCCCTGGAACCATGTGCTCTTTGGCGGCGTCACCACGGCCGCGCAGGACACCCTCACCATTGCCGAGCGCGTAGTCGAGCGCCTTTCCGAGCGCATCGACGTCGTTACCACCACCGTGGGCGAGGCCGCAAAGCTGGCGCCCAAACGCATCGAGATCCCCGGCCACATCGAACACCGCGCATCAACCTCGCGCTAGCCGCTCGTTCGCAACTGCCTGTTCGCGCACGTTTTTTGAGCGCTTGATACGCTTTAACCCTGCGGAAACATTTTTCTGCGATAGTATCTGCGATATAGACCAGTCGAAACCCGCCCGAAAGAAAGGGGAGCGACATGAACCAGCAGAACATCGATTACGTACTTCGCTCCGTAGAGCAGCGTGACATCCGCTTTGTGCGTCTGTGGTTTGTCGACATTCTCGGCCGCCTCAAGAACTTTGCCATTAGCCCCGAGGACCTCGAGGTCGCTTTTGAGGAGGGTATTGGCTTTGACGGCTCGGCCATCGAGGGCTTTGCTACGCCCGAGGAAGCCGACATGCTCGCATTCCCCGATGCTTCGACCTTCCAGATTCTGCCGTGGCGCCCGAGCCACAACGGCGTCGCCCGCGTGTTCTGCGACGTATGCACTCCCGACCGCAAGCCCTTCGCCGGCGACCCACGCGATGCCCTGCGCCGCATGTTCCGCAAGGCCGAGAAGGCCGGCTATCTGCTCAACGTGGGCGCCGAGCTGGAGTATTACTACTTCCCCGACGAGCACACCCCCGAGCCGCTTGACAACGTGGGCTACTTCGATCTTTCGGTGAGCGATGCCGCTCGCGACCTGCGCCGCAACACGGTCCTCACGCTCGAGAAGATGTCCGTGCCCGTGGAGTACACCTTCCACGCCGCCGGCCGCTCGCAGCACGGCATGAGCCTGCGCCACGCCGAGGCCCTGAGCATGTCCGACGCCATCACCACGGCCAAACTCATCATTAAGCAGCAGGCCTACGAGAGCGGTTGCCACGCATCCTTTATGCCCAAGCCGTTGGCAGGCGAGGACGGCAGCGCCATGTTCCTGTGCCAGTCGCTGTTCGACCACGACGGCAACAACGTCTTTTGGGGAGAGGACGACGAGAAGTACCATCTTTCCGACATCGCCAAACACTACATGGCCGGCATTCTGGCGCACGCGCGCGAGATCAGCGCCATCACCAACCCCACGGTCAACTCGTACAAGCGCATCACCACGGGTGGCGACTCCGTGCCGCAGTACGCCACGTGGGGCTTGCGCAACCGCGCGAGTATGGTCCGCATCCCGGTCTACAAGCCCGGCAAGCAGCTGTCCACGCGCATCGAGCTGCGCAGTCCCGATCCCATGGCCAACCCGTACCTGGTCAACGCCGTCACGCTGGCGGCTGGTCTGGACGGCATCGAGCGCAAGCTGGAGCTCCCGCCCGAGGCAACGGCCGAGACGCTCAAGCTCACCGACCGCCAGATGCTCGAGGCCGGCTACACGCCGCTGCCGCGTTCGCTCAAAGAGGCACTCGACGTGTTTGAGGACTCGCAGTTTATGAAGGATGCCCTCGGCGAGCATATCCATAGCTTCTTCCTCAAAAAGAAGCGCGACGAGTGGCATAAGTTTGAGTCCACGATCACCGAGTGGGAGATCAAGCATTATCTGGCGAACTCCTAATCGCGCTGGCTTGTTCCAGTACGATTGAGCTCATTTCCTTGGAGGCCGATATGTCCGAAAAGAGTGCCCTGTTCATGGCGCGCACGACGCGCTTCCACGAGTTTGCCCGCAGCTTGACGACCACCCTGGGTGTCGAGGTGAGCCTGGCTACTCCCGATTCGCCGACTGCGGCGCACGACTTTGACCTGCTGATCCTCGATTCCGACGGCATTCGCAGCGATCGCATCGATCAGATTGCCAAGTGGCTTGACGATCGCGGCGGCGTCCCCATGTTGGTGATCGTCGACGACGAGGCGCTCGGCACCCTGCGCCTGCCGAATCACGCGCATGCCGACTTTGTATGCCCCACGGCGACGCCCAACGAGCTCAAGGCTCGCGCACAGCGCCTGATGGGTGAGGAGGAGACCGTCGCCGCCGACGATGTGCTCAACATCGATAACCTCGAGATCAACCTGGCTACCTACCAGGTGACGCTCGATAACGAGCCCATCGACCTGACGCTGATGGAGTACTCGCTGCTGAGCTTTTTGGCGACGCACCCCAACCGTGCCTACAGCCGCGAGGTGCTGCTGCACCGCGTGTGGGGCTTTGAGTACTGCGGCGGCACGCGCACCGTCGACGTGCACATTCGACGCATCCGCTCCAAGGTGGGCCCGCAGATCGCGGCACACATCACCACCGTCCGCGGCGTGGGCTATCTGTTTAAGGACTAGATTTCCACCACAAAGGGGGCGGGCACCTTTGTGGTGGTTTTGCCGCATGCGTGGGTTCCTTTCGGGTCCGCAACAGAACTTAAGCCTTCCTAAAAGATTGCGTTCTCATACACGTGCACCCGCATATTGGGGTACAACTCAACGTGAACAATGATGGCCCGCCACATGTTTGGCGGGCCTTTGGTTATTTGACGAAAGGATCGCAGCTATGAGCGAGAATGATTCTCAGCGTCCCCAGGACGCGGGCAACGCCGGCGAGACCCAGCAGCAGCCGCGCGTGCAGGTGGAGTCGACGCCTGCCGACGGCAACAACATTCCCTACGTGCAAGCCTACGACACGCAGACCGGCAAGCCACTGGGCGGCCAGCAGGTTGTAAATAAGCACACGGTGGTCAAGACCAAGACCAAAAAGCTGCCGATCTTTATTACGGCGCTCGCCGGCTGCGCATGCGGTGCCCTGCTGGTCATCGCGCTCATTATGAGCGGCACACTCGATATCGGCGGCGGCAGGAACGCCGTGACGGCGGGTGCTTCGGGTTCATCGACGCAAAAGATTACCATCGACTCCGAGGACACCACGCTGGCCGAGGCCGTCTCTGCCAAGGCCTTGCCCTCCGTCGTTTCCATCACTGCCACTTCGAGCGGTAGCCAGGGCAGCTCGCTTTCGCAGTCTGCCGACGAGTCGGACAGCTCGGGCAGCGTCGGCTCGGGCGTTGTGCTCGATACCGAGGGCCACATCCTCACCAACAACCACGTGGTCGATGGCTACGACCAGTACGTGGTGACCATGGACGACGGCACCACCTACGAGGCCGAGTTCGTGGGCAACGATGCCTCGAGCGACCTGGCCGTCATCAAGCTCAAGGATGCAGACGCTTCCAAGCTCACGCCGATTGAGATCGGTGATTCCTCCAAGCTCAACGTGGGCGAGTGGGTCATGGCCATCGGCTCGCCGTTCGGCAACGAGCAGTCTGTCTCCACGGGTATCGTGTCGGCGCTGTATCGCTCCACGGCCATGAGCTCTACCAGCGGCAACACCATCTACGCCAACATGATCCAGACCGATGCCGCTATCAACCCGGGCAACTCTGGCGGCGCGCTCGTCAACGACAACGGCGAGCTCGTGGGTATTAACTCGCTCATCGAGAGCTACTCGGGCTCCAGCTCGGGCGTTGGCTTTGCCATTCCGGTCAACTACGCCAAGAACATTGCCGACCAGATCATCGACGGCAAGACGCCGGTACATCCGTACCTGGGCGCTACGCTTTCGAGCGTCAATGCGCTCAACGCCCGCACCAACAAGCTGGGCACCGATAGCGGCGCGTATGTGGCAAGCGTCGTCGAGGACGGTCCTGCCGCCAAGGCTGGCATCCAAGAGGGCGATGTCATTACCAAGCTGGGCGACGATGAGATTACGAGCGCCGATGGCCTGATCATCGCGCTGCGCAGCCACGAGGTGGGTGAGAAGGTCGAGATCACGCTTATGCGCGGCAAGGACGAGAAGAAGGTCACCGTCGAGCTGGGCTCCGACGAGGAGCTGCAGAACCAGCAGCAGGACGACAGCGCGACTGACACCGGCAACGGCGGTATTACCGACGAGCAGTTGCGCCAGTACCTGGAGGAGCTGTTGGGCCAGCAGGACCAGGGTCAAGGCTACGGTCAGGGCTACTAGCGAGCCGCTTCGCACATATCGAGGCCAGAGGGGCTGTTCCATCAACGCGGGACAGCCCCTCTTTTCTCATTGATCCGTTGGGGACGGAGGAAAACGGATCATTTAGAACTGGCAAGGGCATGGTTTGATCGCGCGATCCACCCCGGCCTGGTGGCTGCCGATTCGGTGCGGTTTGAGACCGCTATTCGGCCCCATCGCGACCGGTGGTACTCTTGTATCCGTTTGAAATCGAGCGAAGGAGTGCCGCTATGGAGCAATCGAGCCTGTTTGGTGACGGCGTGGACATCGATACCGAAACGCCCACGACCGCGGAAGCCACCGCACCGACCGATGCCCGTGCCCAGGCGGCAACGCGTGCGGCCGAGCTGCGCCACGAGCTCGATTACCACGCCTATCGCTACTACATGCTCGATGCGCCCGAGATCACGGATGCCGCCTTTGACAAAATGCTCGTTGAGCTGCAGGAAATCGAGGCGACCTACCCCGATTTGGTGACGCCCGACAGCTACACCCAGCGCGTGGGCGGCTACGTGAGCGAGCAGTTTACGCCGGTCACGCACATGGCACGCATGTATTCCATGGACGATGCCATGGATCTGGACGAACTCGATGCATGGCTCCAGCGCACTGAGGACGCGCTCGGTGCCGGTAGCGTCACCTATACCTGCGAGCTCAAGATCGACGGCCTGGGCGTGGCCCTTACTTACCAAAACGGCACCTTCGTACGCGCGGCCACACGTGGCGACGGCGCCACGGGCGAGGACGTGTCGCTCAACGTGCGCACCATCAAGGATGTGCCCATGCACCTGTCCGAGCCGGCGCTCGCCCACATGGGTGTCGACCGCGAGCGCACCATCGAGGTGCGCGGCGAGGTCTACATGCCTAAGGGCAGCTTTGTTCGTCTGAATGAAGAGGCCGATGCCGAGGGGCGCGATCCCTTCGCCAACCCGCGCAACGCCGCTGCCGGCAGCCTGCGCCAAAAGGACCCCAAGGTCACGGCGCGTCGCGATCTGGCCACCTTTATCTACGCCATCGCCGATACCGACCCGTTGCACGTTCACAGCCAGCGCGAGTTCCTCGACTGGCTGCGCAACGCCGGCTTTAGCGTCAACCCTAACGTGGCTCGTTGCGCCACGCCGGCCGAGGTCCACGAGTTCTGTGCCCAAGCGCTCGAACATCGCGGTGACCTGGACTACGACATCGACGGCGTGGTCGTAAAGGTCGATAGCTTCCAGCAGCAGCTCGACCTGGGCTTTACCGCCCGCGCGCCGCGCTGGGCCATTGCCTTTAAGTTCCCGCCCGAGGAAAAGCAGACCGTCCTGCGCGAAATTCGCATCCAGGTGGGCCGCACCGGTGTGCTCACGCCGGTCGCCGAGTTCGACCCGGTGACGGTCGCCGGCTCCACCATCGCGCGCGCCACGCTGCACAACATCGACGAGATCCGTCGCAAAAACGTGCGCGAGGGTGATACCATCATCGTGCACAAGGCAGGCGACGTGATTCCCGAGGTCGTGGGCCCGGTGCTCGACAAGCGCCCGGTCGATTCGGTCGACTGGCACATGCCCGAGGTCTGCCCCGTGTGCGGTAGCCCCGTGGTCCACGAGGATGGCGAGGTTGCTTACCGCTGCGTGTCCATCGATTGCCCCGCACAGCTCAAGGAGCGCCTGCTCCACTGGGTGAGCCGCGGCTGCATGGACGTCGACGGCCTAGGCGACGAGATCGTCGACAAGATGATCGCCGCCGGGCTGATTCACGACGTCGCGGACTTCTACCAGCTCACGGTGGACGACATCGCCGGCCTGGATACGGGCCGCACTTATGCCAGCTCCAACAGCAAAAAGGGCGTTAAGAAGGGCGACCCCATCCCGGTAGGCCTCAAGACGGCCGAAAAGATCATCGCCGAGCTCAACAAGTCCAAGAGCCAGCCGCTCGGTCGCGTGCTGTTTGCCCTGGGTATCCGCCATGTGGGCAAGAGTGTGGGCGAGGTCATCGCCGAGCGATTCCTGTCGATTGACAAGCTCATCTTGGCGAGCGAAGAGGATATTGCCGAGTGCGAGGGCATCGGCCCCAAGATTGCGGCGAGCGTTAAGCAGTTCCTGGCCGTGCCCGAGAACCTTGCCGTGCTGGAACGTCTGCGCCAAGCGGGCCTGTCGCTCGAGGTCGATTTGGGCGCCGCGCACGCGCAAGCCGCAGCCGACGCTGGCGTGGCGGGCGAGCTCGCCGACGCACAGCCGCTCGCGGGTCTGACCTTCGTGCTCACCGGCACGCTCGTCAACCGCACGCGCGACGAGGCGGGCGCGGCGCTCAAAGTGCTCGGCGCCAAGGTTTCGGGCAGCGTGTCAAAGAAGACGAGCTATCTCGTCGCCGGCCCCAAAGCGGGCTCCAAGCTCACCAAGGCTGAACAGCTGGGCGTGCCCGTGCTGGATGAGGACGCACTCGAGCAGATTCTTGCGACTGGTGAGGTGCCGGAGGCGTAATGGATATAGAGAATCGTAATTGCTCACAGGCGGAAGGGCGCACGAAGCACGCTCAAGTGCAGGCAAAAGAGCACCTGATGGCGCGAATTCGCATCGCGGAACGTGAGCGCTCGGCAGGTGTGTCTCGCGATGCTTTTGAGGCGTTGACCGAGCTGGAGACGAGGCTCGGTCTAGCCTAGCGATACAGGCACCGTGATCTGCGGCACGTAGGTTGTGGGGTCGTCGCTGATGATGTCGTCGATCAGGGCGATTTCGCGTTGCCCCGCTACGCTGCCAACTTGTCAAAAGCCCCGCGCCGGTTGAGCACGGTAAACGCGACAACACAGATGACCGCCGACAGAATTGACCCGCACGGCGAAGCGATGCCCATGGGGAACAGCGTGTCGGAATAGGCGTTCGACAGCAGCCACGCGCCCGGCACGCGAATGAGCGCCACGGCCAGCACGTTGTGCGCAAAGCCGATGTAGCTCTTACCGTATGCAGCGAAAAAGCCACTAAAGCAAATGTGGATGCCGGCAAAGATCGCGTCGAAAATGTAGCTGGCATGTAGCCGGTGCCGGCCGCGACCACCGCGGCGTCTTTGGCAAAAAAGCCGATAAACGCCGGCGCCACCAGCCACATCAGCACCGTGATCAGGCAGCCGTACACTACCGAGATCGTCATGGCGTCCTTGAGCACCTGACGCGCGCGGTCGCCCTTGCCCGCGCCGGCGTTTTGCGCCGTGAGTGCGCTGACGGTAGCGCCCATGGAACTCGGTACAATGAACAAAAAGCTGATCATCTTCTCGACCAGGCCCACGGCGGCGGCGTCGACGAGCCCTCGGTGGTTGGCGATGACGGTGATAAACATAAACGCCACCTGGATGCAGCCGTCCTGCACGGCCACAGGCACGCCGATCTTAAGAATGCTCCCGAGCACCTCGGGCTGGGGGCGCAGGTCGCTGCGCTTAACGTGGATGTTCGTGCGACGGCTCTTGAGCCACACGAGCGCGAGGGCAACGCTGGCCGTCTGGGCGGTTACTGTGCCGAGCGCCGCGCCCACGGGGCCGAGCCCCATGTGTCCGATAAAAAGAAAGTCGAGCGCGATGTTGATGATGCATGCCACGCCGATCACGTACATGGGCGAGCGCGAATCGCCCAGGCCGCGAAAGATGGCCGAGAGGATGTTGTACGCGGCGATAAAGGGAATGCCGACAAAGCAGATACGCAGGTAGGCGGCGGTTCCTTCGACCGCCTCGACCGGCGTGCCAATGAGTGCCACGATTTGCGGGCACAGCGCAAGCAGGACAGCGGCCAGCACCACCGAGACACCCATAAAGAGCGTGATGGTGTTGCCGATGGCGGTCTCGGCGCGATCGAAGCGGCGCGAGCCCACGGCGTGGCCGACGATGACCGTCGTTCCCATGGCCAGGCCCACGAGCGTCACGGTGATGATATAGAGCGTCTGCGCGCCATTGCCCACGGCGGTGATGCCGGCGGCGCCGCTAAACTGCCCCATCATGTACAGGTCGGCCATGCCGTAGAGCATCTGCAAAAAGTACGAGAGCATATAGGGCAGGGCAAAGACCGCGATGGTCTTGAGGACATTGCCGCGTGTGAGGTCGTGTTCCATGGGCGGGGCTTTCTGGCTTGGTTTGTTTACGTACCAGTGTAGTGAAAACCCTACAACGATTGTAGAGTCAAGGTTTGTGATGACGACGGGGCGAAAAAAGTCACGCTCCAAGCACGATGCTTTGGCCCTCCGTGCCCGCACCTCGCCTCAAACCATCACAACATTCGACGTTTTTTGCCAAAATCGGGAAAAGCATCGAATGTTGTGATGGTTTTTCTGCCACTCGGCCGGGTGGAATCGCTTTCTTTCGCGCGAAGGTGTGCGGATCCGTGGGCAGGGGAATAAGGTTGGTTATCCGACTCCTTTGGAGGGCTCATGGACCTGCCGATCGTCCTGTCCCATAAGACTGCCTGGCTGTACCACAACGTGGCGCGCCCGTCCGAGCCGCTCTCGCGAGCAAGCAGCCTATACGATGAGGACTCGCTTGCTAACGAGGCGGAGCCGACCGCGAGCCTGCCCAAATTGGGACTCGATGCCAAGGGACTGAGGGCTTCAACAGCAGTTGGGATCGTTACCGACTATCTGGTTTCGCTTGGTATTCCACGAGAAGAGCTCGATCATATCGACACACTCGTCAACTTCGATTTTGAGCGCTCGACGCCGGCTGGATTTAGGTGCCACGTGTTTGGAGCGCCGGTACCTTCAGGCCATCTTATCGAGGTGGCAGAGGGCCTTCTGGTGGTTGATGAGGTCATGTGCTTTGTCCAAGCGGGTTCGTGGATGAGCGAGCCCGAGCAGCTGGAATATGGGTATGAAATCTGCGCCCGATACCATTTGAATCATCTGTCGACAGGCGATTATATCGAGATGGGGCAGAGGTACACCGTTGCCGACTTGATTGCCTATTGCAATGAGAACCGATCTCGTCAGGGGGCCATACGTGCAGCCGCCGTGCTCAGGCGCGTGCACGATGGCGCGCGATCGCCCATGGAGACGGCCGCCGCAATCATGGTCGTAGCAAAACGTTCCCAGGGAGGGCTGGGATACGCCAAGATCGAGCTCAACCATCGGGTCGATGTTCCCAACGAGTTCAAGTATCTCGCAAAGGCCGGGTATTTCGAGATCGACGTATATGCGCCTGCGAGCGGTACGGGGATTGAATACAACGGCTCGGACCATCTTGATAAACAGCGCAGTGCGTCGGATGCGGAGCGCATGACCGTGCTGAGCGCGCTGGGCTTTAGGATGATCGTCCTCACCGGGACTCAGTTTGCCCACCAGCTGCAATTGCACCGGGCGATGAACGCCATCGTGCTCGCTATGGGCCTTAAGTGCGACCGAAGCGAGAAATTCCAGAAACGTCAGAACGACCTGCGAGAGTTCGTGATTCGACACTGGGACGGTGGCCTTTAGGGGTGCTTTGGTCCTTCTACGGGGCGCTGCGGCAGGCAAACCATCACAACATTCGACGTTTTTTGCCAAAATCGGGAAAAGCATCGGATGTTGTGATGGTCTGTGCTGAGGATGGGCTTGGAAAGTCCGTTTTGCTCGAAGCGACCTGTCCTGTCGTACGGGTGTCGGCATGATTCTCTCGTGGGGTATTATGTTTTCCGAAGAATAAAACGCCGCGCGAGGGGAGGGCTGCGTGGACGGGCACGTGCAACATGACGGCTTTGGCCGCGATATCAACTACCTGCGCATTGCCGTGACCGACAAGTGCAATTTCCGCTGCATCTATTGCATGCCGGCCGATGGCGTGGCGCCCCGTGCACACGACGAGCTGCTCAGTGTCGAGGAAATCGCCCACTTTGTGCGATTGGTGGCGGGGGAGGGCATTCGCCGCGTGCGCCTGACGGGTGGCGAGCCGCTGGTCAGCCGCCGTATCATCCCGCTCATTCGTGACATTCGCGCGATTCCGCAGATCGAGGACATCTCGCTCACCACCAACGGCGCCCTGCTTCCCAAGTTGGCGCCGCAGCTCAAAGATGCCGGGCTTAACCGCGTCAACATTTCGCTCGACACGCTCGACCCTACGCTGTTTGGAAAGATCACGCGCCTGGGTCGACTCGAGCAGACCATGGCTGGCATCGACGCGGCGCTGGCTTGGGGCTTTGAGCCCGTTAAGGTCAACTGCGTTGTTGTGCGCCGGCTCAACCAGGATGTGGCGGCCCTTGCGCGGCTCATGCTCGATCGCCCCATTCACCTGCGCTTTATCGAATATATGCCCATTGGCGACGAGCGCACGAGCTCGCATTGCGCTGTGGACCCGCATGCGCCCGCGCTCAATCCCGAGCTGTGGGACGCGAGCGATACCGTGCCGAGCGACGAGCTGCGGGCGCGCATCAATGCCGGGGCCGCCGCGGCGGGACTGGGCGAGCTCGAGCCGCTCGACATCAACGACGCTCCTGCCGGCGCGGGCCCTGCGCGCTATTGGCACTTTCCGGGTGCGGCGGGAACAGTTGGCTTTATTAGCGCTATGTCCAACCATTTTTGCGCGAATTGCAACCGTCTGCGCCTGACGGCCGATGGCAACGTGCGTCCGTGCCTGTTCAGCGATGCCGAGTATTCGGTGCGTGAGGCGCTGCGTCGTGGTGATGATATGCAGGTACTTTCGATTTGGCGCGATGCCGTGGCCCACAAACCGCAGGAACACGCGATAATTGAGGGCACGCAACGATTTATGTCCCAAATCGGAGGATGATCATATGGCCAAGAGCAGGTACGCCGATGCCACCAAGGCCGCTCGCAGGGCCGCGATGTCTGGCCACAAAGTCACGGCTGCGGCCGGTAACGCCGCCGCGCCCGCGCAGCCGTCTGTCAGCGCTGCCACCGAGCCCGCCCGCGACGCCCGTCGCGACGAGCTGACGCATGTGGACGCCAAGGGCGAGGTTCGCATGGTCGACGTGTCCGACAAGGCCGAGACGCATCGCATCGCCATCGCCGAGGGCACCATCCTCATGCATCCCGAGACGCAGGCCATGGTGCTACAGGACCGCGCCAAGAAGGGCGACGTGCTTGCCTGCGCGCGCGTGGCGGGCATCATGGCCATCAAACGCACGAGCGACATCATTCCCATGTGCCATCCGTTGCTCATTACCAAGAGCAAGTGCGACATTGCGCCCATCGCTTCGGCGGGGATGCCTGTCGAGAACGTGCCCGAGGGCTGGGCGCCGGCGCGCGCGGACGGGCAGGTTGGCTTTCACGTACTGGTTACGGCCGGCGTGACGGGCAAGACAGGTATCGAGATGGAGGCCCTGACTGGCGCGAGTGCCGCGTGTCTGACCATCTACGACATGTGCAAGGCGGTCGATCGCGGCATGGAGATCGTCGACGTACGCCTGCTGCACAAGGAGGGCGGCCGCTCGGGCGTGTGGGATCGTGCAGAGCGTCAGGCCGCTGCTGTTGAGGCCGTGGCTGCTGACGGTGCCGCCCTCGCGAGCGCACCCATCGCCGTCGCGCCTGCAGCTCCGGCCGTCCCTGCGATCGCGTTTATCGGTTACCAAAACTCGGGCAAGACCACACTCGTCGAGAAGGTCATTGCCGAGCTCACCCGCCGCGGCCTGCGCGTGGGTTCGCTCAAGCATCATGGGCACCACGGCTTTGATATCGATGTGCCCGCCAAGGATACGTGGCGCCATCACCAGGCCGGATCCAAGCACGTGGGCCTCATCTGCGCCACGCGCTGGGCGGAGTACGCCGACACGCGCGAGGAGGACGAGATGCCCGCGCGCGAGCTGCTGTCGCGCTACAACGATGTCGACGTGGTGATCATCGAGGGCTACAAGACCGAGGGCTTCGACAACATCGTCGTCGCACGCTCCGGTGTCGACCGTCTGCGCGGCAAGAGCTCGCTCGACCTGGTCGACGGTCACACGCTGGCCCTTGCCTGCAACGAGGCCCTGGCGCGTCAGGCCTTCGATGCAGGCTTTGCGACCCGAGCCATCAACATCAACGACGCCCGAGCCATCTGCGACCTGATCCAAGACCACCTTCAGGCTTGACGCTGCGCCGGCCCCAAGCACCCCATCTCGCCCCTCAAGCCGTCGCTCGCGTACCAAAGTACGCGTCGCTCCTCTTTCGGGGCGACCTGGGGCACTTGGAACCGGCTCGCTGCGCTGCCATAACATGCCAAAAAGGGACAGGTTTATTTTGGCAGGTTTTATCTGGGCAAACGTCATTTCCACCACAAAGGGGCCAGGCTCCTTTGTGGTGGTTTTTGCTTAAGTAGATGTGTGGGACATGCCTTACAATCTACCAAGTAGTTCATGACGGGCGAAAAACGGAGAGAAGGGGCTTGATGCGTCCTTAATGTTTCGTGCGGATAGATTGATTTGACAGACGGTGGCGAATACCACCGCCCGTATTCGTATGAAACGAGGAGTCTCCATGCTCGCATCTCTTCTCTCAAAACCTCAACCTTCGCTGTCCGTGCAGGCCAAGCGCCTGGTGGCGATGCGCTTTCTCATCTACACCGGTTTTCAGACCAGCTACTTTATCGGCGTTATCGGAACACTCACCTATGCAGACGATGCCTCGGTCGTGGCGACATCGCTGGCCGTCCTTTTTATGAACGTATTCGTGATCCTTGGATCCTTTGCGGGCGGCGCGGCGCTTGACGCCTGGGGCCCGCGCCGTCATTTCTTGCTGAGCATCGTGGGCACGCTGGCAACCGGCGCGGCGACCATTGCCTTTGGCAGCGCGACCGGCATCGTCCTGCTCGGCGCGGTGCTCCTGGGCTTTGTGATGGGGTTTGCCCAGCCCATCACCACATCCTATCCAGCCTACCTCACCGACGATCCTGTCGAGCTCAAAGACATCAACTCTGCCATCGCCATGTTCTCTAACGTGAGTATCATCGTCGGCCCCATGATGGGCGGCTTTGTCGCGGCGGCTACATCGTCACGCGCGGTGTTCGTGCTCATGATGATTTTTACCGTACTGGCGTTCATTGCCGGCTGGGGCTTTAGACCGCAAGCAGTTCGCGTCGCCGCGCGTGAAAGTACTCCCGCGGACAGCAGTACAACGGCAATCACTGCCAGCCAAAGCTCCAACCCCAGCACGTTCGCCCGCGTCACCTTCGCGACAAGCATCAAGACAGTCTTCACCAACAGTATCCTCGCCTTGCTGTTCTGCATCATCTTCCTCTCGAACTTTGGCTACGGTGCCTTCGATCCGCTGGAGTCGTTCTTCTACCGCGATGTCCTGCGCGTTGGTGTTGAGTGGATGGGCTGGCTCTCG
Organism: uncultured Collinsella sp.; assembly: GCA_900541675.1. Lineage (GTDB taxonomy): Bacteria > Actinomycetota > Coriobacteriia > Coriobacteriales > Coriobacteriaceae > Collinsella. The sequence continues at coordinate 92,482 of UQKU01000005.1, forward strand.
TCGGCAAGCGGTGTAGGCGCGGTGCTGGGCGCCGTCCTCGCGCTCCGCTTGCCACCGCACCTGGTCAACCTTAAAACGCTGCTCGTGGCGCTTATGTCCGTGGGCCTGGGAAGTTTGCTCTATGTGGGAACGCCGTACGTGGGCGTGGCCCTTGTCGGCCAGATTGCCCTGGGCGTGGCTTGGGGCGTCGTCAACCCGCTCCACAACACCATCGTGCAAACGACGGCACCGCTCGAGCAACTCGGTCGCGTGAACTCGGTCATGGGCTTTGGCAATATGTTCGCCGGCGTGGCCCCGCTGGCGATTGCCCCGTGGCTGGCGGCGACGTTTGGCGTGCAGCAGACGCTCGTAGGGGCGGGCATGGTCGTGACGGCGGTTCCCGCGGCACTGCTGCTGTTTGGACGCCGGCATTTGGATCGTGCCGCAAAGCGGTAAAAACCATCACAACATTCGATGAAAATCGCGATTTTGCCGAAAAACATCGAATGTTGTGATGGTTTGCGCCCCGGGCCAGGCCACCCTTCGGGTCCGGCCACCACAAAGGGGCCAGGCCCCTTTGTGGCGATCGGGTCCCAACGGCCCGCGCCTTGGTATACCATGTACGCCGTTTGCGAATACACCCCACACCGCCGCACAACCCAGAAAGGCCCCCATGGACACCACCTTCAGCCACATCAAAGCCGTGTTCTGCGATATCGACGGCACGCTGCTCACGAGCCAGCACACGGTGTCCCCGCGCACCGTGGCGGCGATTCGCGCCCTGCGCGAGCGCGGCGTGCTCTTTGGCCTGTGCACCGGGCGCGACGCCCACGCGACCGAGGCCATGTATAAGCTCTGGGGCATCGAAGGCCTGGTGGACGTGCTCGTGGGCTGCGGTGGTGCCGAGGTCATCGACCGCGCGCACGGCATCAACGAGCTGAGCTATCCGCTGCCGGGTGAGACCATCGCGCGCATCTGCAAGCACATGGCGGACCTTCCGGTAACGCCCGTCTGCCCCCGAGACGGCGTGTTCTACGTGCCCGAGAGCAACGCGTGCGTCGAGCACCTGTCGCGCGTCGACGGCGTGCCCTACCAGGTGGTCGATTTTGCTGAGTTTTTGCGCGAGCCGCAGCCCAAGGTGATGTTTACCATGGCGCCCGAGGTAATGCCGCGGGTCATCGAGCGGGCGTCGACGTTTGACGACGACACCGTTAAGGCGGCGGCTCTGCAGACCACGCAGCGGCTCTACGAGTTCATGGATCCGCGCGTGTCCAAGACGCGCGGCCTTGTGCGCGTGGCGGAGCTCAATGACATGAAACTCCAGAATATCTGCGTGTTTGGCGATGCCGATAACGACACCTGCATGGTGGCTGACGCCGGCGTGGGCGTGGCCATGGCAAACGGTAGCGACGTCACCCGTGCCGCCGCCGACTTTGTAACCGCGAGCAACGACGAAGACGGCATCGCGATCTTTATCGAGGAACATCTGCTGTAGCGCTAGGGCAGAATCACCACAAAGGGGACAGGTGCCTTTGTGGCGGCCTCAGGCGATTTGGGCGAATTGATGCCTAAAATCTGCGCACAAAATCAAATATGATTGTCTGAACATCACGCTTCTAACCACCGATGAGTTAAAGATATTCCCATCAACTTGGTAGTCTATTCCTCCCGGTTAATGACCTACTGTTCACGGTCGATTTTCGACCGTTCACAGGATGTTTGCTCTTGAGCAAAATGTTGTGCAAATAAATCTAATGCCATTAAAAAATAATAGGCAACTAAATTACCAGCAGAAACAAAAAACAGATAGCGAATAAACGAAGGCAAATCTGAGTAAATGTCAAGAGAATTGAGAACTGGCTACAAAAATGTCGGTTTTGTTGCTCGGATGTTTAAACAATAGTTACAATAGTATTACTAAGCGTGCGCAATTACAGGTTGCGCAGATACGTTTGATAGTGAAAGAGCAAGATTGCGGTCTCTTGGGGAGAGACATCGATGAAAGCGAATTCAGAAAAAACTAGGCTCTGTTAGACCAAATTTGACACGATCGGCTGTTCGTCGAACCGGAAAATAATCGGGCTATCCCCGCCCATCGC
>UQKU01000006.1 GCA_900541675.1 uncultured Collinsella sp.
CGCGATGGGCGGGGATAGCCCGATTATTTTCCGGTTCGACGAACAGCCGATCGTGTCAAATTTGGTCTAACAGAGCCAATCTTTTTGAGTTTCGTCCTCAAACTTACCCAAACCATGAAGCTCTGCCAACATCCATGACCCATCTGGCATCCGCCAACCATAATCTGCCAGATAATAGCCGGCATTTCCTGGTCGAGCAATCTCAACCTGAAGCTCAGGCGCAACGACTCCAGCAAGGATCATTGCCGCTCGCGCCTCGGACTCTCCCCCGTTATCCGACCTCCCGTCCATATGCTCGAACACGCCAAACGCACGGGCGATGCCATGCAAACCGCGACAATTGGCCTGTGCATACGCACGCAGCTCCTCGCGGTCGACATCATACTCACGAGCCAATCCATCGGCGTAGCCAAGCGCATACCGAAATGCACTCGCGCGGGCAATATCGACCACCGTCCGATAGGGGTCCGTCAGCGTAAACGGGCCGAGCCGCCATAACTCACCTGGGCGCCATCGACGATACTCAACGAACTCATATGTATCGCGCCCGGTAGATCTCGGCAACAACATCTGAACGGCATTAAGCAGCGAGTAAGCAGAGCCGATACCGTACAGCAATGCCGCCGTTGAACCGCAGAAAATGGCATCCGGTTCGACGGCCGCAATAGCAGATGCAAGCTGGAAAATGCGGGCTTCCACGTCAAGGTGGCTCCAACAAACAGGATCGGCGTACACATGGTTATAGAGTCGAATTAAAAGCTCTTCCTGCATAAGCTCACGCGCGCGCCGCTCATCCCAAGGATCAGTCGTTATCAATAGCTGCTCGTCATGATGAATCCCGAGAGCGGAAAACAGCATCTTGGCATATGACTTCGGAAAATGTTTAGCTTTATTGGACATGACCCGCACCATAACAATCAAGAACGAGTGAACGCCTTTACGCTATCGCAGAACGGCATTTAAATACCTTGCCAAAAGCTGACCAAAAGCTTGACGTCGCAGGTCAGAGCTTCAAAAAATATTTCCACTCTCGGTAGACGGTCGCTACGACCCTCCCAACGGCATCAAAATCCACCCTTACAATTAGTTGCGGTGAAATACGGACTACATGGGCCATAAAAGCCGAAAAACAGTCCGTATTTCACCGCAACTTAGGAGGGGATGTGGGGTCCCCGGCATGTATATGAAAACGACTCTGGCGCCAAATGAAGCCAAAGCCGTTAAAACTATCCTATGGAGCGGGCGACGGGAATCGAACCCGCGTCATCAGCTTGGAAGGCTGGGGTTCTACCATTGAACTACGCCCGCAAGATATGGTCGGGACGACAGGATTTGAACCTGCGACATCCTGCTCCCAAAGCAGGCGCGCTACCAAACTGCGCCACGTCCCGAAGGTGTTGAGCAGCTAAGGTCTAAACCTTGCGTGTCCCAAAGCGAAGGAAATTATAGGGGAGACTCCCCGCCTGTGCAAGCATTGATGCCTTAGCTCCTCGAATGTGCAACAAAACGACTATGGAGCAGACCGATCACAAAGGCAACCACGGCAACCGGCGCCCACGCGGCACCGATATCCGCCAGAGGCAGTGCATCGAACGGCAGCCACGCGCCCGCAAAGAACGCATCGCGGACCGAGGTGATCACACTCTGCACAGCAACCACGCCGCCGACCCACACCCACACCTGCGGATGAGCGTCGCAAAAGCCGTGCACCAGGCCCATCAGTACCAGTACGATGGCAACGGGATACAAGGCGTTGAGCATGGGCACCGAGAACATAAGAATCACGTCGAGGCCCACATTGGAGAGCACGCACGAAAACGCCGCGAACACAAAGGCGAGAATCGCAAAGGGACGGCGCATGGCCTCCTCGGAGGCCTCCGCTCCCCCTTCGACCACATACGTCTCGCAGAAGTAACGCGAGCAGCAGCTGATGAGGCCGATGCACACGTTCATGCAGGCAAGGAAAAAGATCGCAAAGACGACGACCGTGCCGACAAGACCAAAGTGCATAGAGGCCGAACGGGCGAGGATGGCGGCGCCGTTAGTAGCATCGGGCATAACCGTGCCGAGCTGCATGCCGGCAAGCGCCAGGCCGCAGTAGATGACGGCCATGAGCACGCCGGCGATCACACCGGAACGCGAAATCTCGAAGGCCACGCGCTTGTCATCGGTAACACCCAGCTCGTGGATGGTCTCGGCGATGATAATGCCAAAGGCGAGCGACGCGAGCAGGTCCATGGTCTGGTAGCCGGTCAAAAAGCCTTGCACGGCGGCGCCTGCATCGTAGGGAGCCTGAGGCGCGGCAGCCGGTCCCAGCGGCGAGATCACGGCAGCACCCACAACCAGCACGATGAGCGCGATAAGCGCGGGGCCCGTAATGCGACCAAGCACGCGCGTGATGACGCCCGGACGCAGCGTGAGCGCAAACGCGACGACGAAGAACCCGATGGCAAACACCAGACGTGCCGTGCCGAGCGAAACACCCTCGGGTAGCAGCGGCACCAGCATTTCGAACGCCGTGGAGCTCGTGCGCGGAATGGCCAGGCACGGACCGATGGCCAGATACACAGCCGCGACAAAGAACTCACCAAACTTGGGGTGCACGCGCCCGGCCAGCTCGCGGGCCGTACCGGCGAGCGCGACAGCGATAAAGCCCATGACGGGCAGGCCAATGGCGGCAATCAGAAAGCCGAGCATGGCGACCGGCGTGGCAGAACCTGCCTGCAACGCCAGCAGCGGCGGAATAATGAGGTTGCCGGCGCCAAAGAGCATCGAGAACAGGGCGATGCCGACGGTGACGACATGGTCGGAGCGCAGACCGCGCGGGGCGGATGAAGCCATGAGAGCACCTTTCGAATCGAAACAAAAACGGGACGGGCAAAAGACCCGTCCCGCAAGTATATACGCTCTAGCAGCTTTAGCAGGCTAAATCGCGCAAAGCGTCAATCGCGGTGTCGACTTCTTCGGCCGTGTTGAAGTAACCAAACGAGAAGCGAACCACGCCCTGGCGCTCGGTTCCCAGCGCGCGGTGCATGAGCGGAGCGCAATGGGCGCCGGGGCGCGTCGCAATCCCCCACCCTTGCATGAGCGCGTCCGAGATCTCGGCCGAATCGATATCGCCCACGTTGAGTGAGACGATCGCCGAGCGCACGGGCTGGTCAAACGCACCGTAGAGCGCAATACCGGGGATTTCGCGAACGCCGGCGAGGAAGCGCTCAGCCAGCGCGCGTTCGCGAGCTGCAATCGTCTCCACCCCGCCCTGGGCCTCGATAAAGTCGAGACCAGCGGAAAGACCCGCGATGCCGTGGCCGTTGAGCGTGCCCGCCTCAAGGCGCGTGGGCCACTCCATGGGCTGCAACGAATCGAAGCTGTGCACACCCGTGCCGCCCATGGCCCACGGTGCCACGTCAACGCTCTCCGCCACGGCCAGGCCGCCGGTCCCCTGCGGGCCCATAAGCCCCTTGTGGCCGGTAAAGCACACGACGTCGAGGCCCATGGCATCCATGTCAATCTTCGCCGTACCGGCAGACTGCGAGGCATCGACGATCACAAGCGCACCGGCAGCATGGGCCATGGCCGCCACACGCGCAATGTCAACCGCGTTGCCAGTCACATTGGAGGCGTGCGTCACCACCACGGCACGCGTACCGGACGTGACTAGTCGCTCGAGCTCGTCGTAGTCGAGCAAGCCGCTCGCATCGCAACCCGCATGCTCAACCGTCACCACCTGCTCTGCCGCCAGGCGGTTGAGCGGACGCAGCACGGAGTTGTGCTCGAGCACCGTTGTGACCACACGGTCGCCGGGGCGCACCACCCCATTGATGGCGGTGTTGAGCGCCGCCGTAGAGTTGGGCGTAAAACAAACATGGTCAGCACGCGGGCAGCCCAGCAAGCGCGCAAACTTGGCACGGCAAGCGTGAATCGTACGCGCCGCGTCGAGCGCACCCGACGTGGCGCCGCGCCCGGCATTGCCGAGCGAACACATCGCCTGCGTCACGGCATCGATGACCGTCTGCGGCTTGTGCATGGTCGTCGCCGCGTTATCCAGGTAGATCATCGCACGACCTCCCACATATCAATCACGGTAAAGCCCTCGGTAGGAACGCCCGCCGCGGCGAGTTCGCCGCGCAGCAGCTCCTCATCGGCAGGCAACGCCTTCCACGCCAGACCGCAGCCGGCAGCGACCTCCCCGGGCACGGGAATCGTTCGCCCGGGAAGGCCGCGCTCGACGCACAGGGACTCGCAACCCATGGCGGCCGCCGTGGTGGGAAACGTGATGACAAGCGCCGGGCGCTTCTCCCTCATGGCAACTCCAACCAATACGCTACGGGCGCACGACGCGCACGGCCTGCTCCATCTTCTCCACGATCACGTACATGTTGGTGACCTCGCCCACCGCAAGCTGGTCTTTAATGCCATAGTGGTCCAGGCAGGTACCGCAGGTGAGAATCTCGACACCCTGCTCGGCCAGGCCCTTCAGGTCGTCGAGCACCGGCGAGCCCTCTACGGTGAGCTTGGCACCGCCGTTGTAGAACAGCATAGTCGCGGGCAGCTCCTCCTGCTGCGTCACGGCAAAGATGAAGGCCTTCATGAGCTTGTGGCCCAGCTCGTCGTCGCCGCGGCCCATGCAGTCGGTGTAGACGGAAACGACGAGTTTGCCCTTGCCGGCGCTGGCACCACAGAAGGCAGCACCATCCTGCTCGGGATCGGCCACGGCAACGGCGCCAGAGGTCGCCACGGTCACGTGCCACTCGGCATCAGAAACCTTCTCAACCGAGGCTGCGCAGCCCTTCTCCTGCGCCATCTTGGAGATGTTCTTGACGGCGGTCTCGTTGTCGACCGAGGTCACCACAGCGCCCTCGCCATCGAGCTGTTTGAGCGCCTTAAGCGTCTTGACGACGGGCAGCGGGCAGGCATCGCCCATGGCATTGACTTCAATCTTGGTAGACATAGCAAATTCCTTTCGAAAGAACCGTTCTAGAGAACGGTAAACAGTTACATAAACGTGCGGGCTAGCGAACAACGCGGACGGCAGGACCGCCCGGCTCCGCCTCGCACACGCGCCCGACAACGGCCGCGATGCGCCCCTCGGCATCCAGGCGACACGCAAGCTCATCCACATCGGCAGCAGGCGCTGCGATAAGCAGGCCACCAGACGTCTGCGGATCGTACAGCGCGTCGAGCATGCCCGGCTCCAGGTCATCGTCGGCAGCTACACGCGGGCCAAAGAAGTCCTGGTTGCGGTAGGCGCCGGCAGGGATAATGCCCAGACGCGCCATGTCGAGCACCTGATCAAAGAGCGGCACCGCCCCCGACGCAAGCTCAATCTGCACGCCCGAGCCCTCGGCCATCTCGCACGCATGCCCGATCAGGCCAAAGCCCGTAATGTCGGTGCAGCCGTGAATTTCGAGTCCCTCGGCCAGGCGAATCGGCGCCTCGTTGAGGGTGCGCATCGAGTCAAACATGGCTGCGGCCTCGTCCTGCTCGATGAGCTCGCCCTTAATGGCCGTGGTGATGATGCCCGAGCCGATGGCCTTGGTCAGCAGCAACGCATCGCCCACGCGCGCGCCGCTGTTGGCGAGCATACGGTCAAGCGCGACAAACCCGCTCACGGACAAGCCGTACTTGGGCTCGTCATCGTTGATGGTGTGGCCGCCCGCGATGGAGCAACCCGCCTCGACGCACTTGTCGGCGCCGCCCGCCAGAATCTGACCGGCAACCTCAACGCCCAGGCAACTGGGAATGCACAGCAGGTTCATGGCATGGCTCGGCCGCCCGCCCATGGCGTAAATGTCCGACAGCGAGTTGGCCGCGGCGATCTGGCCAAACAGAAACGGGTCGTCGACCATCGGCGGGAAGAAGTCGACGGACTGCACGAGGCCCAGGTTCTCCCCCACCTTGAAGACGCTCGCATCGTCGGAGGTATCGAACCCCACGAGCAAGTTGTCATTATGCACATTGGGCAAATCGCCCAGGACCTGGGCGAGGGCTCCGGGAGCCAGCTTGGCGGCTCAACCGCTCGCGGCCGTCATAGACGTGAGCTTAATCTGATCGTCAGCCATCGATACCTCCTCTCATCGGTCAATCATTTTCTCCCAGTATACGCATGAATGCGAGCCGACGGCGGATGCATTAATTGAGCGCCTGTGCGCGAATCGCCGCGCCGATCGCTCCGGCAAAGCGAGCCTGGGGCGAGGTGGTCACCGGCGACCCCAGCTGCACGGCAAGCCGCTCCACAACGTAGGCGTTCTCGCACAGCCCTCCCGTCAGATAGTACGGAGCGCCCACCGCCTGCCCGGCCATGGTCGCCACGCGCGACACGACGCTTTCGATCACGCCGCGCGCAATGTTCTCGCGAGGCTCGCCACGACCGATCAGGCTGATGACCTCACTTTCGGCAAAGACCGTGCACATACTGGATATCTTGGTGGGTTCGCCGGTGCGGGCGAGGTCTGCCATCTGCCGCTGGGTAATACCCAGGCGGTCAGCCATGATCTCCAGAAAGCGCCCCGTGCCGGCGGCGCACTTGTCGTTCATGGCGAACTTGGCCACGCGGCCACTTTTAAGCTGAATGACCTTGGTGTCCTGACCACCCACATCGATCACGGTACCGTGATCGCCAAACAGACGCACGGCACCGGTGCCGTGGCAGGTAATCTCGGTCACGACCTTATGCGCATAGGGCACGGCGACACGACCGCAGCCGGTCGCGATTACGCGCACGTCGTCGGCAGCCACGTCATAGCCAGCCGCGGTAAGCTCGCAGCGCAGCCGCTCGGAAGCATCGACCGAGGAGAACCCGGTTGGCTGCACGCACGTCCACGCCACCGAACCCTCCCCATCGACCACAGCAGCCTTAGCCGCCGTAGACCCGATATCGATCCCGATCCCTATCATGGCTCTCTCCCAATCTAAACATCATAGACAGTGGCGCGTTCAGGCGCCTTAGCTCTAGGTTTCTCAGGTGCCGGAGATTGCCCCGAAAGAGGAGCGCAGCGTACTTTGGGTACGCAAGCGACGGTTTGAGGGGCAAGATCCGGTGCCTGAGGAAGCTAGAGGGTTTCGATGAAGGCAGCGATGCGGGTCTCGATCTGGCCCATGTCGCCGTTGCTGTAGTTGGTCTCGATCTTCATGTACGGAATATCCGCACCCTCGACGGCCTCCTGCATGCGCGCGCTCTCAACGTTGAAGGTGTGGCAGGCCTGTAGCACGCTCTCCACTACACCATCGACATGGTACTTCTCGCACATGGTCAGCGTGTTTTCCATGCGGCCTTCGTTAGGCGTCATGACCGAGCAGTTGATGTCCAGGTAGCGGTCGGCGATGGCGCGCAGGATATCGGGCGCGTCCGGGTCGATCATCATGGCCGCCGTGCGCTCGCCCGAGCAGTCGTCCATGCACACGACCACACCGCCGTTGGACTCGATGGTGCGACCGATCTTGTTGATCACACCGCCCACCGGGCAACCGGTGATCAGAATGCGCTTGGCATCCGCCGCAACCGGGCGCTCGCCCGCGTCGTAGGCCTCGCGCAGCTTGGCAACCTTTTGCTCTAGCTGCTGCGTATAGGCCTCAATATCAAAGCTGAACGTACCGGCAAACATAGTGCTCATCAGGTCGACGCCGCTCATGGCCGCCGGCTGGTTGGCCTGCAGCGCAAACATCTCGAGCTGGGCCGCACGCAAGCGGTTGCGACGACGGACGGCAGCGCGCAGGTCATCGCCGGTAATCGTGATACCGTAGAAACCCTCAAGCTCCTCCTTGAGCAGACGGCACTCCTCGTACCAGCCCTCGCGCTCGTAGGCGCGGTCGCGACCCTGCGGAAGATGCAGAATGTGCGTGCGCTTGAGCTCGTTGAGTAGCTCGTACATCTTCTTCTTGCCGTCGCAGGTGGTCTCGCCGATGATCATGTCGCTAAAGTACGTAAACGGGCACTTTTGCGAATAGGCAAAACCGTAGGTCGACTTGATGAGCGGACACAGATTTGCCGGCAGCACCTTCTCGGCCTCGGGAATCACCTCATCGGATGTGCCGCACAAGGCCACGCTTGCAGCGCCCGCGGCATCGATAATCTCGAGCGGCGTATAGCTGCACAAAAAGCCGACCAGGCGATTGCCGGCCTGTTTGTAATCCTTGACACGAATAAACGCCGCCTTGCGTTGCTCGTTGAACTCCTCAAACGTGGACGGCAACGGCTGCTCAATATTTTCCGACATATAACTCCTTAAGAAACCTTTTAACCAACCAAGGAAACGGCTTTCCCAGGTGCCCGAGGTTGCCGTGAAAGAGGAGCGCCGCATACTTTAGTAGCAAGCGACGGTTTGAACGGCAAGATCGGGTGCCTGGGGAAAACGCCGAGACGGATAACCCTAAATGGTTTCCAAGAAAGCCTCGATCCTGGTTTGCAGCTGGCCTGCGTCCTCGCCGGCGTAGTCGGTCGTGATGTGCATAAACGGAATGCCGGCCTCCTCGGCGGCCTTCTCCACGGCAAACGACTCCATCTCGTAGAGCGTGCAGAACTGCAAGGCCACGTCGACGATGCCGTCGGCATGCAGGTCGTGCGCCATCTGGATGATGTCCTTCATGCGCTGGTCGTTGGGCGTAAAGACGGCGCAGTTGATCTTAAAGTAGCGCTCGGCGATGGCATCGAGCATCTCGTCGACCGTCTCACCGGACTCGTCGACCAGGTCCTTGTAGTAGCGCGAACCCGTGCAGGACTCCTCGCCCACCACGACGCCGCCGGCCTTCTCGATGAGGTTGAACAGCTTCCAGTTGGGCACGGCCATGGGCGTGCCGGTGTACAGGATGCGCTTGGTCCCCTTGGGCGCCACGCCCTCGCCGGCCTCGACACGCTGCTCGCATTCAGCCGCCATATCGTTAATGGCTCCGGTCAGACGCGGCGTGTCGTCCATAAAGGCTGCCTGAACGGTCAGCAGGCTGTCGAGACCGCTGATGGGCGCCGGGTCGGCAGCGCGCGTGGCAGCGAGGCGCTGCAGGGCGCGACGTTTCTCATTGACGGCGTGGATGGCGGCCTTCAGGCGCTCGGGCGTAATCGTGACGCCGCACTCTTCCTCGATCTTGGCGGCGAGCTTCTTGACCTCGGCCTTCCAGGTCACGAGCGTCGACTTGTCGTGTACGTTGGGGATATCCATGACGTACATGTTCTTTTGCGTGGCAAAGAACTCGTAGGCCTTCTTCTTGCCATCGCAGGTGTTCTCGCCGACTACCAAGTCGCTCGACTCGATGTAGGGGCAGACCTCGCCCAGCTTAAAGCCGGCAAAGCTCTTGATAAGCGGACAGGTGTTGCGCGGCAGATGCTCCTCGACCTTGTCGGTCGCCCAGTCGGCACCCGAGCACAGGCCCACGGGAATGCCGTCGCAGGCGAGCACAATCTCCTCGGGCACGTAGACGCAGAACGAGCCCACGATCTTGGTGGCCTCGCCGGCCTCCTTCTTGTCGAGCATCTCCTTAATACGGCCGCTGTGGATGTTGGTGGCTACAAAGTCCAGGTAGGACGTGGACTTGGGGCGATTGTTCTGCGTCAGGAACATATCGCCGTACATCTGGCCCACGGCGCCCAGCAGCATGTCGTGGTCGGCAAGATTCATGCCGAGGCTCTCCCACATCGGATGGAAATCGAATTCTTCAGCCATGACGGTTCCCCTCTCGAACCAAAAACGGATAACAGCGGTATCGATGCACGACGGACGGCGATTGCCCGGCCGTGCTCAAACCCGGAATTTTAGGGAACCTGCCTTGCGGACGGTTATTTAGTTGTGCGTCGTCTCTCCCGGAGCCGTGAACATACCTGCTCATATGCGGCTCCGAGCCATATACAGGGCACGCGCGGCAACGCGGCGAATATATGTCGTCTGCGGCATGTGCGCACCCTCCTTTACAAGTTAAGGTCAACTATATCAACGGTTGTCGTCCAGACGAACACCGCCGACATGCGTACGACAGCGTCGTGTGCCGTCGTTTAATAAATAATTATCTTAATTGATAAGAGTTTGTCATCCCTCATTCGTCGTGCGACAAGATAAAGCCGACGAGGCTTATATCCCCGACGGCATTACCCGGCGCTATCGACAAACCAAATGGATCCTGCTGGCATCAAAATGCATGCGCAGCGTCTCGCCTGCTTGCGGCAGCTCGTCGACAGGCATGCCCACCTTGTTGACCTTCCACTGCAGACGCGTTGGCGCATCAGCACGCGGCACGTCCAACAGCACTAGGCGCTCAAAACGCGAATCGCTCACGCGCGCCACGTGCAGGTCGTAGCTGTTGCGACCCCGCTCAGCACGATTGTCAACATGGAAGTAGCTTGCGCGAATGCCCAGATACACCACATTATCGGGAACCTCGCGGCCCACGTTAAAGGTCATGCCCCAGTCGAGGGCTTCAACTTCTTCGTCGCCGATCCTGCGCGCCCGGCTTGTATTCTTGCAGCCCGTCAGGCGCAGCGCCGCCAGCGTCTGCGGGCGGCGGACCACGTCCTCAATGGAGCCGATCTCCTCAACATGCCCGTCGTGCATCACGCAGATACGCTGGCACAGGCGGCACGCTTCGTCGATGTCGTGGCTCACGTAGAGCACGGTGCGGTTGCACACATCGAACAGGTCGAGCATGTTCTGCTCGAGTGCGCTCTTAAGATAGGAATCGAGCGCGCTCATGGGCTCATCGAACATAAAAATGCCCGGATGCGCTGCCACCATACGGGCAAGCGCCACGCGCTGCTGCTGGCCGCCCGAGAGACGCGCGGGATAGCGGTCGGCGAAATCGGTCAGGCCAAAGATGCCCAGATAGCGTTCGGCGAGCTTTTTGCGCGCGGCGGCGTCGCCCGCGTCCTTTACACCGGCGCACACGTTATCGGCCACCGTCATGTTGGGAAACAGCTGATAGTTTTGGAACAGCAGGGCACACTTGCGCTCCTGGGGCGACAGGTTGATGCCCGCCGCCGAGTCAAAAAAGGTCACGCCGTTGACAACGATCTTGCCCTCGTCGGGGGTCTCCACACCGGCAATGCAGCGCAGTGTACAGCTCTTGCCACAACCCGAGGCGCCCAGCAGCGCCACACGCTCCTCGCCGGCCTCAAGCTGCATGTCGAGCATAAACCCCGGAAAGCGCTTTTTGATATCCAGGACAAGCGACACGGCCTATCGACCTCCCTTCGAGACGGCGTCATCGTGCATGAGCTCGGCCAGCGCCTCGCGATCGATACGCAGCGCATCGCCGCCGACTGGGTCGAGCGAATCGGCCTGGCCACCCAGCTGCTTGGCCTGCTTGCGCTCCGCACGGGAAAGGCCCCGCTCGCGGTACTTTTGCGAATGAGCGGTGTAGATATTGATGAACAGAATGACCAGGAAGCTGAACGCAATTACGACCACGACCCAAAAGAGGGCCACCGACGTATTGCCGCCCATCCATTCAAAGTAAATCGCAATCGGAATGGTCTGTGTAATGCCGGCATAGTTGCCCGCAAAGAACAGCGTGCAGCCAAACTCGCCCATCGCGCGGGCAAAGGCGAGCACCGTGCCCGCTGCGATTGAGGGCCAACCAAGGGGCATCATAAGCTTGGTAAAGATGCGACGCTCGGACCAGCCAAGCGTGCGCGCCGCATCGAGCATCTGCGTGTCGAGGCTCTCAAAGGCACCGAGCGCCGTACGGTAGACCAGGGGAAACGACACCACCACGGCAGAGATCACCGCCGCCGGCCACGTAAAGACAATCGAGATACCGTGCGCGATAAGCCACCGGCCCACCCCAGTCGAGCGGCCAAACAGCATGAGGAGCAAAAAGCCGCAGACCGTGGGCGGCAGCACCATAGGAATCGTAAAGACCGAATCGAGCAGGCCCTTGATGCGACTCGAGGTACCCATAGTCTTCCACGCGGCGAACAGGCCCAGCGCAAAGGAGATCAGCAGGGCAAGGCCGCACGTTTTAATGGACACCCAAAACGGGCGATAGTCGATGTCGCCCAAAAAGGAGGCCAGAGAGGTCAAGGGGCCCTGCTCATCCCGCAACACGACAGACGATGCTTCTACCATTTGAGCGCTATCAAGCCAACGCGCGCCGCTCTTGGCATCACCCGAGGCTGATGCGATCACCACATAGCGGTCCCCATCCGCACCTCGTTCGTCAAAGCCATAGGTATACCCGCCGGCATCAAACGTTGTTTCCGCCGTAACATACCAAGGAAGATCCACGTCCCCTAGCTGCGCACCTCCCATGCAGTTTGCGCTGTCGAGTTCACAGACGAGGGCTTTGAGACCCGATACGCACTCGTTGTCCTGCGGATCCAATCCAAACTTCTCGACCGCCTTGGGCGATATCCACACCACAACGCGATCGGCAGCAGGCGCCACCACAAGGTCCACGTCCTCGTCAACGGGAAACCGGTAGCCCTCAGGCTGGCCTTCCATGGCACGAGCGGTCCCCTTGGCCAACCGCTCAAAACCCTCGATCCCATAGGAAAGCCCATGAGCGGTCGCAGCAACCTGGGCCCCGTCCTCAGCATCCCCAGCCAACGCAAATCCCGGCACACAGCAAAGCGCGAAGGTCAAAGCACAGGCGACAAGCATGCGGAATCTATTAAGCACGAAAAGCTCCAAGCGAATACAAGGACGGAGTGAAACACAAAACGATGGAATTATCGCGCCAAGCCGCACTACGCGGAAAGCTCAAAGCCGTACTTAGCCCAAATCTTCTGAGCTTTCTTGTTGGTCAGACAAAAGTCGATGAACGCCTTGGCCTCGTCGGCGTGCTCGGAACTCTCTGCAACGGCACCCGGATACACGATGGGCTTGTGCGAATCCTCGGGGCACACGAAGGCCTCCTCGATGCCGTCGTAACGGAAGATATCGGAGCTGTAGACAAAACCGGCCACGCAGTCGCCTGTGGACACATAGGCGGCGGCGGTACCAACTTTGTCGGCCAGCGCGACCTTGTCGGCGATCTCGGGAGCATACTCGCCGTCGTCGCCCTCGGTGCCGGTGTAGAGGCCCACGGAGGCCAGGGCCTGGTTGGCGTACTTGCCGGCGGGAACGGTCTTGGCGTCGCCAATGGCGATCTTGCCGTCCAGATTCGCGACGTCGTCGATGACCTCGACCTTGGTGTCGGAGCCCTCGGCGCGAATGATCACAAGGTCGTTGACGAACATATCCTCACGGGTGTCGGCATCGACGAGTCCGGCGGCCTCGGCGTCGTCCATGGTGCCCTTGGAGGCCGTGATGAGTACGTCAACCGTGGCACCGGCACGCATCTGCTCGACAAGGTCGCCGGAGGCCTTAAACTGCGTGTCGGCAAACGTGGTACCGGTCTGGTCGGTGTAGAGCTCCTGGACCTCGGGAAGGGCCTTCTCAAGTGAGTTGGCAGCAAAGACCTGAAGCTCGACAGCTTTCTTGGAAGATGCCTTAGCAGAACCGGTAACAGATCCGGCCGGCTCGGACGCCTTGTTGCTCGAGCAGCCGGCAAGCCCAAGACCGGCAGCGGCGACAGCAGAAAGCGAGACGAATCCGCGGCGAGAAACCATATCGAACATGTTCAACCCTTTCGGATCTTGTGCCCGGGTACCCCACCGCGGGCTTTAATCTGCAATCAGATTATACTTCTGCGAGAATAATGATAGTGAGAAATTATTCTCGCCAGAGAATATAGTTTCGAGTTGCCATACACCTTGGCGTCGCTTCGGCGGAAAACAAAGGCGGAGCAGCCGTTCAGGTCGCCCCGCCGCAGGTAAACCGCTTATTTGGCGTGCCCGCCGCCCGCCGTCATTTGGGCCGCATGCTCCAGCTGGTCGCTCACGGCCTCCCAGCTTTCGCGGGCCGCTTTCGTAGATCCCGGAAAGTTGATGACAAGTGTATACCCACGCTGCATGCACACGGCGCGCGAGAGCATAGCGCGGCGTGTCTTGGTCATGGAATACGCACGGATTGCCTCTGCAATACCCGGCACATCGCGGTCGCAGACGGCACGCGTCGCCTCGGGTGTCACGTCGCGCATCGAAAGCCCCGTGCCGCCACAGGTGAGCACGACATTGGCGTGGCACGCATCGGCGGCTTCCACAATGGCATCACCGATTTCGCTGACGTCGTCGCGCACGACCACATGCGAGGCGACCGTCCATCCCTGCGCCTCGATAAGTTCCTCGAGCGCGACACCCGCCTCGTCCTGCGCAAAATCGCGCGTATCCGAGCACGTCACGATCGAAATCTTCAACTCCATAGCGTTCCCCCTATAGCACCGTTCCCTCGGGCAGGTCGACGCGAACAACGTCCACGACATCTCCCGCCCTGAGCTCGCACGGTCCTTCGTCAATACACAGCAGGCAGTTCGCACGCTGCATAGTTCCAAGCAGCGCCGAATTCTGCGTCTTGGCCTCGGTCACCAGCAGCTCACCGGTCTCGGGGTCGCGCAAAACCGTCGCGCGATCGAAGAAGCGTCGGTCCTGGCGCTTCTTCACGCCGTGCGTCAATATCGCCTGCTGCACGGGACGCATGCCTTCGGCAAATCCGCGCATCTTGCGAATCGCCGGGCGGGCGAGCATCTCAAAGCCCACATACGCCGCTGCGGGATTGCCCGAAAGCCCCAAATACGGCTTACCCCCAAGCAAGCCAAACGTAATGGCCTTGCCCGGACGCATCGAGATGCGATCGAACAGCACCTCGCCCTCGCGCCGGACGAGCGCCGTCACGAAATCGTAATCACCCGCCGAGGCGCCACCGCTCGTAATGACAAAATCGCACTCCTGCACGGCACGATGCACCAGCTCGGCAATCGCCTGCTCATCATCGGGCGCAATGCCGTAGAACACGGGCTCGGCGCCGGCATCGAGCGCCTCGGCCATCAACGCCGAGGAGTTGGAATCGCGAATCTGACCGCGCGCCGGCAGCTCACCCGGCGCGACCAGCTCCGTGCCCAGCGAGATAATGCCCACGCGCGGAGCGGCATGGACCTTCACGCTAGCGTAACCGGCGCTTGCCAGTAGGCCGGCGCCCGCCGGAGCCACGACCTCGCCGGCGTGCATCACAACATCGCCGGCATGAGCCTCCTCGGCGGCAGAGCGAACGTTCTCCCCCACCTTGGCAGGCGCCGAGAAGCTCACGCGTGAGCCCTCGTTGCCATTGCCGTCAAGCACCTCGACAATCTCGTATTTCACCACGGCATCCGCACCCTCGGGCACCGGCGCACCCGTCATGATGCGGACCGCCTCGCCCGGGGCGATTGCGCCCTCAAACACATGGCCCGCGGCCTCGTGTCCGATAACGTCGAGCGTCACCGGCGCCTCGCCAGACGCCTGCACCAAGTCCGCCGAGCGCACGGCATATCCGTCCATAGCGCTGTTGGCAAACGGCGAGATGTCGATATCGGCCACCGCGTCCTCGGCCAAGGGAAGACCGGCGGCCTGCCACACGGGAATCTCGATGAGATCCGTCGGAACAACATGCGACAGAACAATCGACTGCACGTCCTCCAGCGGAATGAGTTTCTCTGCCATATGCACCTCTTAATGCCACGGCGCACAACAGGAGCGCCGATTCTTTATGCTTGTCTCAGTATAATCCCCCGACGCACGACCGCGACTCGGCCTGTACCCGCAAATACACCTGTCGGTTGCAGGCCGCGAAACAGAATGGAAACCAACCCACCGGCTCGTCGCGTTTACCGCGTTTTATAATGCTTGCGTTACAACCTAAAAGAGGAACATATGGCTCATAACGACAAACCCGAAAGCGCAAACGAGGCGCAGGATCATTCCCAGCCGCTCGACGACGGCGGTTTTTTCTCCCTGAACGACGTCATCATGGCAGGCAGGCATCAGATCACCCGCTCCGAGCATCTCTTAGCTGCCGACACGCGCCGCAATGTCCGCAACCTACTCGCAAGCGCCAAGTTGCTCGCACTCGTCGTCATCGTCTCGCTCGCCATGGGCGTTGCCGCTTGGGCGTTTTTGGCCTCGCTGAATATCGCGACCGACTATCGCGAGCACCATGCATGGATTTACGCGCTGCTTCCCGTTGTGGGCATGGCCACCGCATGGGTGTACAAAAACCACGGCCTTGCCGCCAAACGAGGCAACAACCTGGTCATCGACTCCGCTCTGGGCACACGTCTCATCCATATGCGCATGGCCGTCCTCACCTTCGTCTGCTCCACGCTCACGCACCTAACGGGCGGATCGGCCGGTCGCGAGGGAGCCGCGGTACAGATTGGCGGCACCATCGCCAGCAACATCTCGAGCCTCGCCCACCTCAAAAAGCATGACCACCACGACCTCATGCTCGCCGGCATCTCGTCGGCCTTTGGCGCCGTATTCGGTTCGCCCCTTGCCGGCGCGTTCTTTGGCATGGAGATGTGTTTTATCGGCAAGATCGACTACACCGCGGGCATCTACTGTCTGGTCGCCTCGTTTACCGGCTACTTTACATCACTCGCCCTGGGTACCGAGTACGAAGCGAATGTCATCGCCAGCGTTCCCAACATGACACCACGGACGGTTGCCATCGTTGTTATCAGCGCCATTATCTTCGGTCTGACGGCACGCCTCTTTGCCTGGTCGGTTCGAACCGTCAAAAGCCTGTACGGTCGCTTTATCACCAACTACCTTGCTCGCGCACTCGTGGGCGCGCTCGTGGTTTTGGCCGCCTATGCCCTCCTCGACGCCTGGGACTACGCCGGCCTTTCCACGTGGCTTTCCGGCGCCGGATTTGCAGGCAACACCACCCTGGCGGACGCAGCCATCAAGTTGGCCGTCACAGCGCTCACCCTGGGCGCCGGCTTCCAAGGCGGCGAGGTCACGCCTCTGTTTGGCATCGGTGCGGCGCTCGGCGGCTGGATCGGCTGCCTCGTCGGAATCGACCCCAGCTTTCTGGCGGCTCTCGGCATGCTCGGCGTGTTCTGCGCCGGCCTTAACGTGCCCATCACCACCTGTATGATGGCCATCGACCTGTTCCACGGCACGGCAGCCGGCTTCTTCGTGATCGTGGCGTTTATCAGCTATCTTGTCGGCGGCCACCGCGGCGTGTACCCTGCCCAGCGCATCATCTCTCCCAAGCGCCGTTCGCTTATTGTGGATGAGGGCGGTACGGTAGCGGATGCTATCGAGCGCCACAACGACCTGATAGAGTAGATGTAATAATCGCCGTGCAGCCACAATCGGGGGCAATTCGACCTGAGCGCGACCGCACCGTCATGTCACACGCCGGGAGTCGCCCCATGCACGTAACTGATTTTGGTCGCACGCTCATCATCGCCAACCCAGCCGCCCAGTCGGGTGCGGCGCGCGAAGTTGCCGAGCGCCTGCAGCGCTTTTTGGACATGACTGCACGCGCATCCCAGTTTGACCTGGTGCTGACTGAGCGCATGGGACATGCCAAGGAGCTTGCCGCACAGGCTCAGGGCTATCGTACCGTTATCGCACTCGGCGGCGACGGCGTGATCCACGAGGTCGTCAACGGGCTTATGACGCAAAAGGAGAACGCCCGCCCCGCTCTTGCCGTCCTGCCCGTAGGTTCCGGCAACGATTTTGCCCAAACGCTCGGCATCGATGATTTCTCCGGCAAGAATTTTGGCGCGCTGCTCACCTGCGAGCTGCAGCGTCAGGACATCGGGCGCATTCGCTCGTGGAGCCCTGCGAGCGGCAGCGGCGAGGCTGCCGTTGAGTACTACGACCAGACGCTTTCGGTCGGCATCGATGCCGCCATCGGCCTGGGCACCACCGAGCTGCGCAAAAAGACCGGTTTGACGGGCGCGCCGCTCTATACCCTCTCGGGACTTGAGCAGTTTGGCCTGCGCTATCGCAACTACCCCATGGCAGTCAGCTTTGACGGGGCGCCCGCCGAGCGCGTGAGGGCAATCATCATGGCGATTCAGCTGGGCCCCACGTATGGCTCGGGCTATCGCATCTGCCCCGATGCCGACCCCTGCGACGGCATGCTCGACGTCTGCTACGCATGCGGCCCTGTCCCTCGCGCGGTTGCCCTGCCCATGTTCCTTTCGGCCAAGGACGGCCACCATACCAAGTTGCCACCGGTTCGCATGCGCCGATGCCGCCATGCCGAGCTCACTTTTGAGGAGCCCGACTACCCCATTCAGGCCGACGGCGAGCCCATTGTCGCCTCGCGCATCGAGGTCGACGTCCTTCCCGCCGCTCTCGAAGTCTGGCACCCCACCCGCTAGCCCCACCTAAGTTGCGGTGAAATAGGGACTGTTTATGCAGGTAAAGCCGGAAAACAATCCCTATTTCACCGCAACTTATGAAGAGGCTATTCGTCGCTGCCCGGCTTGCGACGGTTGGCCTTTTTAATGGCGTTGAAGTGCTTATCATTGAGCCTGCGCTGGCGAGAGCGCTGAGGCACCTTGGTCTTTACGCGTCGGCGCGGTGGACGTCCGCAGCGCTCAAGCTCAGCGCGCAGCTTACGTAGGCAGCTACTACGGTTTTGGAACTGACTGCGGCTCTCGCGCGCCGTCACGGTAATTCCCGTGGGCCCATGCTTCATGCGCACCGCCGAGTCCGTCGTGTTCACGCCTTGTCCGCCCGGACCCGTCGCGCGAAACACCTGCACCTCGCAATCGCGCGCCAACTCCTCGACCGACATCTCGGCATAGCG
Source organism: uncultured Collinsella sp. (assembly GCA_900541675.1). Lineage (GTDB taxonomy): Bacteria > Actinomycetota > Coriobacteriia > Coriobacteriales > Coriobacteriaceae > Collinsella. The sequence goes on from UQKU01000006.1 coordinate 18,609, forward strand.
CGCATACTCGCGCCATCCCATCTTGTTCTCATCCATATCAACACCTCCCCTCATACAAAAAATGTGACAAAGGGACAGTCCCTTTGTCACATCGCATACCAATCGCTTGTGTTGCGCGCTTAGGCGAAGGTGATCTCGCCGGTCTCGCAGTCCATATCGGCGATACGGGCCAGGCTCTCAACGCGGAAGCCGCGCTCGCGGAGCTTATCGCCACCGCCCTGGAAGCCCTTCTCCACCGCAATGCCAATACCGGACACCTCGGCACCCGCAGCCTCACAGATCTTGATAAGACCCTCGAGCGCGCAGCCGTTGGCCAGGAAGTCGTCGATGATCAGAACCTTGTCGCCCTCGGACAGGAAGCGCTTGCCAACGATGACCGGGTACTCCTTCTGCTTGGTAAAGGAGTAGATGGTCGTGGCATACTGCTCGCCGTCAAGGTTGATGGACTGTGCCTTCTTGGCAAAGACTACCGGCACGCCGCCAAAATGCTGAGCTGCGATGCAAGCCATGCCAATGCCCGAAGCCTCGATGGTCAGGATCTTGTTGATCTCGACACCCTCGAACAGACGGGCCCACTCGGCACCCATGTGGTCGAACAGCTCAACGTCGCACTGGTGGTTGAGGAAGGCATCAACCTTAAGGACGTTACCGGCCTTTACGATGCCGTCATGGCGAATACGATCCTCAAGCTCCTGCATGGCGCAACCCCTTCTCGCGGCAACGATACCGCGCGATTAATAAACGTTGTTCGATAGTCTACCACGGACCGACCCCCGCCCGCCCCACAAGCCGCATCGCACCATAAAGCTGCAAGACCAGTAGATAGGCCCGATTCGTGGCAGACAGCCTCCCAACACGCTAATGCCGGGTGCGCGTCCTCACCAAACGTACCAATGTGAGCGCAAAGCCCACGGTAGCAACGGCCATCAGCACGTAGAATACCAAACGGAAGCCAAAGAGGAACACGTCCGGACGACCCGCCACATAGCTCGTGACCGTCTTGCCCATCGCCGCGCTCGTCTGTCCATACAGGATGCGCGACGCCGCCGTAATACCCAGCGCTATGCCCGCATAGCGCGCCAAGCTGCTCAAGCTGCCCGCAAAGCCAAGCGCCTCACGCGGAGCCGAACCCATATACAGCGAATTATTGGGACTCTGGAAGATCGACGTGCCGCACGACATAAACGCGACGCAGCACACAATCATCAAGATGGAAGAGTGCTCGTCAAGCGTGCTCACCGCAAAGAGACCGCACACGTACACGCCCAGGCCAACGGCCGTGGGCGCTTCACAACCAACACGGTCGGACACCGAGCCCGAAAGCGGGCCCACAAAGGCATTCACGACCGGCATCGCCAAAAACAACAGGCCGGAGATATCGGAGCTAAAGCCGTGGGCATCCTGAAAGTAGAACGGCAGCACAAACTCGGAGGCACCGATACCCACGAACACGATAAGCATGCAAGCCAGGTTAATAGTGAAAGCCGAGCTCGCAAAGCAGCGACGCGCCGCCTCTGTCAACGGCATAGGGCGTTCGCCAGCCTCCGGCTTCACATGCGGCAGCGTATAGAGCCCCACGATAAACGAGATTACGCCAATGGGCAGATTGATAAGGAAGATGCTCTCCCAGGGAAAGCTCGCCACCAGCATGCCGCCGAGCACGGGGCCACACATCATGCCGAGGGCCACAAAGGTCGCCAGAATGCCCATGGCACGGCCGCGCTCACGCGCCGGAAACGACTCGGTGATGATGCCCATATTGTTGGCCATCGCGGCGGCACAGCCAATGCCCTGCACGAAACGAGCCAAGATAAGCACCTCGAGCGAAGCCGAAAGCCCGCAAAGCAACGAGCCACCCGTAAAGACGATTACACCAAGCTGGAACACATTCACCTTGCCGCGTACATCGCCCAAGCGGCCAAACGGCAGCATGGCGACGCACGTCGCGAGCAGATACACCGAGCTCACGAGCTGAATGCGGTCGAGACCCACCCCCAGCTCCTTTTGCATCACTGGGAGCGCCACCGTCACGATGCTCGCATCCAGACACGCCATAAAGGTCATGACGAGCACGGTGAACAGAATCGCCCATTTATTCTTACCGTGGGTATCGCCCTCTAGGGCAATGTGTTCGCGGCGCAGCTGCTCGGCAGTTTTCTCCATGTATATCCTTTCTATCGTGCAACGCAAAAACGGGACCCCAATCGCCTACAAACGGACACGATCGGGGTCCCGCCTACGGAATCGGAACTATGAGGACGTCGTCAGCCGAAAAGCCGTCCCACGCCTCGCACGCACGCTAGCCTAGCACTGCTCGAGTGCCTGCTCAAGGTCGGCAATCAGGTCGGCCGTATCCTCGAGACCGCACGACAGGCGCACCATGTCGGCAGAGATGCCGCAGGCGATGAGCTCCTCATCGTTCATCTGACGATGCGTGGCATTAGCGGGATGCAGGCAGCACGTGCGGGCGTCGGCCACATGCGTGGCGATCTGGGCGAGCTTGAGGCTCTTCATAAAGGTCTCGGCCGCCGCACGGCCACCGTTAAAGCCAAAGCTCACAACGCCGCAGGTACCGTTGGGCATGTACTTCTGAGCGAGATCATAGTACTTGTCGCCCTCCAGGCCCGGATAGCTCACGAAGCGTACCTTGGGATGACTCTGCAGGAACTTGGCAACGGCCAGGCCGTTCTCACAATGACGCGGCATGCGCACATGCAGGCTCTCGAGCGAGCTGTTCAAGAAAAACGCCGCATGCGGGTTCTGCATGGGACCAAGATCGCGCATAAGCTGCGCAGTGGCCTTGGTAATGAAGGCACCCTCGCGACCGAACTTCTCGGCATAGGTCACGCCGTGGTAGCTCTCATCGGGCGTGGTAAGACCCGGGAACTTGTCCGCATGGGCCATCCAGTCAAACTGGCCGTGGTCGACGATCACGCCGCCCAGGTAGGCAGCATGTCCATCCATGTACTTGGTGGTGGAGTGCGTAACGATGTCGGCGCCCCACTCAAAGGGACGGCACATCACGGGCGTCGGGAAGGTGTTGTCGACCATCAACGGCACGCCGTGGTCATGTGCGGCCTTGGCAAAGCGCTCAATATCGAGCACGGCAAGGGCGGGGTTGGCAATCGTCTCGCCAAAGACAAGCTTGGTATTGGGCTCAAAGGCTGCCTCGAGCTCCTCATCGGTGCAGTCGGGGGCAACGAACGTGCAGGTCAAGCCCATGCGCTCCATGGTATGAGCAAGTAGGTTGTAGGTACCGCCGTAAATGGCAGAGCTTGCGACCACGTGATCGCCAGCACCGGCCACGTTAAAGATAGCGAGGAAGTTCGCCGCCATGCCCGAGCTCGTGAGCATCGCAGCGGTGCCGCCCTCCATCTCACAGATCTTGGCGGCAACCAAATCGCACGTGGGGTTCTGCAGACGGCTGTAGAAGTAGCCAGACTCCTCCAGGTCAAACAGCTTGCCCATGTGCTCGGACGTGTCGTACTTCCACGTGGTGGACTGGTAAATGGGCACCTGGCGCGGCTCCGCATCTCCCGGGTGATAGCCGCCCTGAACACATGTGGTACCGATAGTCTGCTCGCTCATATCTAGCTCCCTTGCCTGGGTTTTAGTTTTATTCGGTTCACGATACCGCTACCCTGCACCCCTCTCAACCCATCCCCAAGGTAGGTTATGAGACAAATGCATCAAGGGTGTTTGTCTCAACCTTAGGCATTTGTTCGATAGATAGAAATGAGGCATAGATGGAGCTCTCGATGGTTACATGTACCGGCACGGGTACCATAGGCGGGTACACCGTGACCAAGGAGACAACGATGAAGCAAATCGATACGGCCCAGCTCGACATCAACGCCTGTCAGGCACAGGCTGCCGAATACCACGCCCGTGGTTTTAACTGCGCACAGGCCGTCGCCTGCACGCTCGCGCCCGCCGTCGGGCTCGACCCCCAGGTCGCCTTTACCCTCACCGAGGGCTTTGGCGCCGGCATGGGCGGCATGACCGAAACCTGCGGTGCCATCTCGGGCGCCGTGGCCATCATGGGCTTTGTAATGAGCGACGGCATGGAAAATCCCAAGACCAAGGGCCAGACCTACAAGCTGTCGCGCGAAATCGCCAAGCGTTTTGGCGAGAAGAACACGACGACCGTCTGCGGTACGCTCAAGGGCATCGGATCGGACAAGGGTCCGCTCCGCAGCTGCCCCGGTTGCATCGACGATGCCGTCGAGATCGCCTGCGATGTGCTAAAGCAGCTCGCCGAGTAGACGGCAGCAGCATAAAACGACGGCCGGCGCGTTTGGGATCCATCCAAAAGCACGCCGGCCGTCGCCGTTAGAACTCGGCAAATTCGGGAGCGCCGGCCTCAATCTCCTCGCGCCCCGCCATAAGCTCGCGCATCTTAGCGCAAAACGGCTCCTGCTCCCCCGCCTTAAACACCAAATGAATTGTCACGGCATCCGCGTAATCGGTATCCGAAACCTTGGCACCCGAATCCTGCGCCAAACGAAGCACCTGCTCATACTGCGGATAGGCCACGTGCACGTCAACAGGCACGACGCTCGTCATCTCGACGATCTGCCCGGCCTCCTGAGCCGCGGCCACCGCCGCCTGCGTCGCCGCGGTATAGGCGCGTACCAAGCCACCAGGCCCCAACAACGTGCCACCAAAATAGCGCGTCACTACGCAGCAAACATTTTTGAGCCCTGCACCGCGCAACACCTCGAGCGTCGGCATACCGCTCGTGCGGCTCGGCTCACCGTCATCGCTCTGGCGCTCGCGTCCATCGACCAAAATCCACGCGGGAACATTGTGTCGAGCGTCGTAATGGCGCTTGCGAACCATCTCGATAAAGGCATTCGCCTCATCCTCGGACTCAATATGGACCAGCTGGGCAATAAACCGGCTCTTGCGGTCCACAAACTCGCCCGAAGCCTCAATATTCGATTGCAGAGTAAAATAGCTGTCCAACAAAGCCCCTCAACAAAACTAAGCGCGGCAACAAACAGCCTCAATAATACGGCAAAGCCCGTACCGATAACCCCGGTAAATAGAACGGCAACGCCGATGATTCCGTAAACGAAAGCGAGAACCCGTCAGCGCGAGCAAGGTGTCTTGAAAGACGAGATTGCAACAGAAATGAGGCTGCCGATGACCAGGCAAAAACAGCGAGACGGCGTCAGCTGAGTCGATTTGGCCCGAGAGAGGAGGGAGCACGCCTTATGGCGGCGACCGACGAATGAGCGCCAAATCGGCCAGCTGACGCCGTCGCAGCGTCGACAAGAAAGCTGAGTGGGCCTATAAGCCGGGTTCTGTCGTGAACGGTCATTTATCTTGTCTGCACGTTACCGCGCAGCTCCACGCACGCTACCCGAACGCGGACCGGGCCGGCCCATAGCGTTCCTATTCGCGCTTGCTCCGGATGGGGCTTGCCAAGCCGCCGTGTTGCCACGGCGCTGGTGGTCTCTTACACCACCGTTTCAGCTTTTCCCTTTACGCCTTGCGGCGCAGGTGGGAGTCTTCTTTTCTGCGGCGCTTTCCGTCGGATCACTCCGCCCGGCCGTTAGCCGGCATCCCGCCCTCTGGAGCCCGGACTTTCCTCACGCGTGCTGCAAGCAGCACATCGCGCGACCGTCTGGCCCACTCAGCAGTGCAAGAGTGTAGCACACCGTTGCCGCAGGCAATGGCACAACACAAGCGTTCGACACGATAAACCAAGAACCACGCCATGCAGTACAATAGGGTTGTCGATGGGCAACGTCGTCAGTCGAGACGCGACCGCGCTCCGCACCCCTCCGTCTACTCGGTGCGTTCCCGCCTCCTCCCCGAGGCGGGATGTCGGCATTTTTCATGCACCGACAACCCGATAGCCTGTGGACAGCCCGGGCAGCATTACGCATTTCGACACCAAATGCAAAAAGGGACCCGTCCATTACGGACGGATCCCTTAAAACAAGTGATCGTCAAACCGATTTACTCGGCGTCGGTCTCCTCGTCCTTCTTCTCGGAAGGCAGCGGGGTAACCTCGATCTCAACGCCCAGAGTCTCAGCAGCAGACTTCATGGACAGGGAGATACGACGACGGTCGAGGTCGATCTCCATGACCTTGACCTGAACCTTGTCGCCCACGTGGGTGACCTGAGAAGGCTGATCGACGTGCTTGTTGGCCATCTCGGAGATGTGCACCAGGCCCTCGATGCCCTCGCCCAGGTCGACGAAAGCGCCGAACGGGACAAGCTTGGTCACAGTGCCCTCGACGATAGCGCCGACGGGGTACTTCTTGACCAGTGCGCGCCACGGATCCTCGGTGGTCTGCTTGAGACCCAGGGAGATGCGCTCGCGGTTGAGATCGACGTCGAGAACCTCGACCTCGACCTCCTGGCCGACCTTGACAACCTCAGAAGGATGGTTGACGTGGTTCCAGGAGAGCTCGGAGATGTGGATGAGGCCGTCGATACCGCCGAGGTCGACGAAGGCGCCGAAGTCGACGATGGAGGAAACGGTGCCCTGGAGACGCATGCCAGACTTGAGCTTGGACAGGATCTCGGAGCGCTCGGCCTTACGGGACTCCTCGAGCACGACGCGACGGGAGAGGACGACGTTGTTGCGGTTGCGGTCCATCTCGATGACGCGAGCCTCGATGCGGGTGCCCATGTAGGAGGTGAGGTCCTTGACACGACGGAGGTCGACGAGGGAAGCAGGCAGGAAGCCACGCAGGCCGATGTCGAGGATCAGGCCGCCCTTGACAACCTCGATAACCTCGCCCTCGACGTTCTCGCCGGAGTTGAACTTCTCCTCGATGCGGTTCCAAGCACGCTCGTACTCGGCACGCTTCTTGGACAGGACCAGACGACCGTCCTTGTCCTCCTTCTGGAGAACCAGAGCCTCGATGGGATCACCGAGTGCAACGATGTCTGCAGGGTTAGCGTCCTTGCGGATGGACAGCTCGCGGACCGGGATAACGCCCTCGGACTTGAATCCGATGTCAACGAGCACCTCGTCATGCTCGATCTTAACGACAGTGCCGTTAACGAGATCGCCCTCATCAAAGTCGGTAATCGTACCGTCGATGAGGTTGTTCATCTCCTCCTCGTTGACATCGTCAAGAGAGAAAATGGACGAGTTCTGAATCTCACTCAAAGGTGGACCCCTTTCGAACTACGGGGCCCCGATTGCTAGGACCTACAGAAGGGTGCGACAAGCACACAACGTTTAGGAACACTCGGGAGCCGACAGATACTAATGTGACGCTTATGCAATCACGTTCGTATAGGTTACGGGGAAATCATTTCGATTTCAAGCGTGAACTGCGATTTTTTACTCGTATGGAGACTTTTTCGCAATCTTGTGGACGACCGTCTCCATAAGTTGACGATAGGCAGTCAGGCATACAGCTTTGGGGTAAAGTATCCGGAGCCAACGATTCTGGAGCGATTTTTCGAGAAAGGTGCCCGCGTGCTCAAAGCAGTCGTTTTCGATATGGACGAGACGCTTCTTAGCATCAACCTCAACGCGTTCATCCTTCGCTATTTTAAGGATGTCTCGTCGATGCTCGCGGATATCGGACGACGCAGCCGCGGTGGCACGATGGCACGCCTCGGTACCATCCTGGTCGACCTCAACGCCAACCGCCGAAGCGGCACGGACAATCGTACCAATCTTGAGTTTTACCGCGCCGAGGTCGAGCGCCGATGCGGCATCTGCCTCTCCGATCCCCTCATCTACGAGGCGTTTACCTACTACGAGCGCGAAGTTCTTCCGTACAAGAACGACGATATCATTAACGCCCACGCCATGCCGGGCGCACACGCCGCGCTCCAGGCCGTACAGGACGCAGGGCTGCGTTGCGCGCTCTTTACCAACCCCAGCTTTCCCCAGGGGGCCATCGAGTGCCGCATGGGTTGGGGCGACCTGGCTGACGCTCCCTTTGAGCTCGTCACGCACATGGGAAACGCCACCCGCTGCAAGCCTGATGCCACCTATTATCTTGAACAGCTTCAGGTGATGGGGCTCAAGCCGCACGAGGTCCTTATGGTGGGCAACGATCCCAAGCGCGACTTCCCGTCCCCCGATTGTGGCATCCAAACCGCCTTTGTGGGCCAGGGCAAGCCCAGCCGAGCCACCTGGCGCGGAACCATGGAAGACTTCGCCCGCGACTTCAACGCCGTAATCGAAGCCTTCTACGAACACCAAGTAGCCGACGAACTGTCATAGGACCCCTCGCTCCAAACAAAATAGCGCCGCAGGTTGAGCATAAGTCAGCGAAAACGCCCCTAAGCGAGCAATGTGCCTTGAAAGAGGAGGGCATAGGCCTTCTGGCCATGCCCGACGATTGAAAGGCAGATTGCTCGCTTAGGGGCGTTTGCAGCGTCGACTGGTTACGCGGTTTGGTAAAACCGCGTAACTAACAGACTTGGGTTTTGCCGATCATGATGTTGAGGATCTCGACGTCGGTATCTTTCATGCCCACACGGCCCACATAGCCCATGCTGGCGATCGTCTGCTCGACGGTATCCTGAATCAGGCCCTCACCGGCACGGAAGCCACGGCCTTGCATGGCCATATCGTGGCCCAGAATCGCCGCATCGACGGCAGCGGAAATCTTGGCGGCACAGCTTGCCTTAGCGCCATCGCACACGATGCCGCCCACGTTACCGAGCGTGTTCGAGACCGTCGCACCGATCTGCTCGCGCGTGCCACCACACAGCCAGGTAATCGCGGCACCGGCACCGCATGCGGCGCAAATAGCACCGCAAAACGCCGAGAGTGCACCGATATAGCTCTTGATATGCACGGCGATAAGATCTGACAGCATCACGGCGCGCACCAGGCGATCGTGGTCGCAGCGCAGGTACTCGGCATACTCCATAACGGGCAGTGCACAGGTAATGCCCTGATTACCCGAGCCGCACACAATGGCGACCGGCAGCGCACAGCCGTTCATGCGGGCGTCGGACCCGGCAGCTGCACGGGCACGGGCACGACAGGCGACGTCATCGGCACGAGCGCCCAGCAGCGTACGGCCCACCTCGGCACCCCAAGCGTGCGCCAGGCCCTCGGCACTGATTGCACCGTTCAGCTCAATCTGACGCTCAACGGCAGCGCGAGCGTCATCGATGTCGCCGTCCTCGATAAAGTCGATGATGGACTCAATCGACATGGGCGTGTCGGCGCTATCTGCCGCGCGCTCGGCCACCACGTGCTCTGCGCAGGCGGCACACTCCCCCGCCGACTTGCCGCATACCGGAATACCGTCGAGCGTATGGCATGTGACGTTGGTGTGGTGGTCGGTAATCTCGACGACCGCGGTATGGCCTCCGGCCGTGGCAGTCACCTTGATGTAGAGGTTGGGCACACCCTCGACAAGCGACACATCGCAGTAGCCGGCGTCGGCGAGGAGCTCGGTCACGCGAGCACGGTCTTCATCGTCAACGCTCTCGAGCACCTCGAGCGCGCTCTTGGCGTCGCCGCCCACGGCACCCAGCACAGCCGCGGCTTCGATGCCATGCATTCCGCCCGAGTTGGGCACGGTCACGCTCTTGACGTTCTTGATGATGTTGCCCGAGCAGGCAACATCCATATGATCGGGTTCGCAACCGAGCGTCTGGCTCGCCAGCGCCGCTGCATAGGCAACGGCGATGGGCTCGGTGCAGCCGAGCGCACAGACAAGCTCGCGGTTCAAAACATCGCAAAACGCGGTATCACGAAGGGAATCGGCAGGCATAGGTATCTCCTACTTGTATAACGGACTGGGCTCTCAAAATAGTTAGCTCTTTTATTTGATAACAATGCATCAAAAACCGCAACCACGGTTCCGGCGGACGTCGCTCAAGCGCAAACTGGCGGAATTATTCATGAGAAGCCGGTCTTGTTGCATGCTAAAGCGTTTGACCAAAAAACGCCCGAGCGTTTACACAAAAGTCGCGCTATCATGCAGTCGAACGCGGTAAAACCTTTAGCATTTGCGCCGCACAGACCAGAGAGGAACCATCTATGAAGATCGGTATCGGTAACGACCACGCCGCCGTCGAGCTCAAGAACATCATCTCCGAGCACCTAAAGGAGCGCGGCTGCGAGGTCGTGAACTTTGGCACCGACACCTCCGAGAGCTTTGACTACCCCATCGCCGGCTACAAGGTGGGTAAGGCCGTTGCCAACGGCGACGTCGACCTGGGCATCCTAATCTGCGGCACCGGTGTCGGAATTAGCCTGGCTGCCAACAAGGTCGAGGGCGTTCGCGCCGTCGTGTGCTCCGAGCCCTTCAGCGCCAAGCTCTCGCGAATGCACAACAACACCAACGTGCTCGCCTTTGGTGCCCGCGTCGTGGGCTCTGAGCTCGCCAAGATGATCGTCGACGAGTGGCTCGACGCCGAGTTTGAGGGCGGCCGCCACGAGCGTCGCGTCAATCTCCTCAACGAGATCGACCACACGCGCGGACTCAAGGTCGTCGACGAGGCCTAAAGACCTACAAAGCCATACGCTAACGCCAGCCCCCGTCCGGAACACACATCCGGACGGGGGCTCTTTAGTAGATTTCTAGGCGTTTACCAAAAATCTACTGGAATAAAAAGGGCGCCGCGGATGGAGTTCCGCGGCGCCAAAGCCACACGCTAACAGCTTTAAGGAGTCAAAGCTGGTTTAGCCAAAGAAGCGCTTGATCTCGATCTCGGCGTTCTCCAGGCAGTCGGAGCCATGAATCACGTTGGCGTTGACATCGACAGCGAAGTCGCCACGAATGGTGCCGGGGGCAGCATCAAGCGGGTTGGTAGCGCCCATAAGGGTGCGCATCTTGGAGACAGCGGAGAGACCGGAAACGACCATCTTGACGACCGGACCGCTCGTCATAAAGTCACAGAGACCGCCAAAGAAGGGCTTATCGGCCAGATGGGCGTAGTGCTCCTCGACGGTAGCGCGCTCGAGCGTGGTCATCTCCATGCGCTCGATGACAAGGCCGCTACGCTCAATGCGAGCAACGATCTCGCCGATCTTGCGATCGCGCACGGCGTCGGGCTTAATCATGATGAAGGTCTTCTCGATAGCCATAAGGTAGCCTTTCAAGTAGGTTCGCGCGTGCCCAAGTCCCATTCCGGCACCCGCCTGGACTGCATCGTAACAGAGTTTTAGCTGCAGTTAAACAAAAAGCTGTTTTTTGAAACGCTATAATTTATTAAAACATTCCATATGTGTCACTTCTGTTTCGAAACCCGATTAGAGTACCATCCGACCGCGCATCAACCGCATCGAACCGAGCGGACGGTCGATTGCCTCCCGTGAACGTACCCCCTTCACAACCTGCCCAAAGGTCCTACAGAAGTTCTCGACAAGCCCTTTCCCCATTGCAACAAAATACGGACGTCCGCAGCAGCAGACGCCCGTAAAAGCAACAACGATTTATCAATACATGGCCAAAACGCTTCAGCCAAACCCTTACTTTGCCCCGTGGCCCATCTCGACGACCTTAGTCAGCGATCCAAACACACCTTCGTCGGCAACGAGTTGCGCCTCGGCGCGCTGCAGCTGTACGGCAACGGCAGCAGGAGCAGTGCCGCCCTCGGTCGTGCGCGCAGCGACAATCGACGGGATGTCGAGCGCCTCGGTAATATCGTGCTCAAAGAGCGGGCTTGCCTCATGGAACACCTCAAACGGCAGGTCCTCAAGATTGCAGCCGCGCTTCTCGCACATCAGGACCAGATGGCCCACCACGGCATGTGCCTCGCGGAACGGCAGACCACGCTTGGCCAGGTAATCGGCAACATCAGTAGCGGCAAGGTGCCCCACGCCGCACTCGCGCGCCATGGCATCCTCGTTGACGGTCCAGGTCGAAATCATGCCGGACATAACGGACAGGCACTGCATGAGCGTATGGGCGGTATCGAGCACGCCCTCCTTGTCTTCCTGCAAGTCCTTGTTATAAGCGAGCGGCAGGCCCTTCATGGTCACGAGCAGCTGCACCAGGTTGCCATAGACTCGGCCGCTCTTGCCGCGGATAAGCTCGGCAAAGTCGGGGTTCTTCTTCTGCGGCATGATGGACGAGCCCGTGGAGTAGGAGTCGGAAAGCGTGATAAAGCCAAATTCGGAGCTCGACCACAGCACGATCTCCTCGGAAAGACGCGACAGGTGCATGGCCATGACGGAGCCGGCGTAATGCAGGTCGAGGAGGAAATCACGGTCAGAAACGGCATCGAGCGAGTTGGGAATCACGCCCGCAAAGCCAAGTTCGGCAGCCGTCATCTGGCGATCGAGCGGATAGCTCGTACCGGCAAGCGCGGCAGCGCCCAGCGGGCAGTTGTCGGCGGCATCAAAGGCGGCCTGCAGGCGTGTAAAGTCGCGCGCGAACATCCAGGAATACGCCAGCAGATGGTGCGACAGCAGCACGGGCTGAGCGTGCTGCATGTGCGTGTAGCCCGGCAGAATCACCTTGTCGTACTTCTTGGCCGCATCCACCAGCACGTGACGCAGCTCAAGATTGGCCTCCATAAGCTCCTTGGCCAGCGCCTTGACGCCCAGGCGCGTATCGGTCGCCACCTGGTCGTTGCGCGAACGCCCGGTATGCAGGCGCTTGCCCGCCTCGCCGATGCGACGCGTCAGCTCGCTCTCGATGGACATATGAATGTCCTCGTCGTTGATGTCGAAGGTGAAGTTGCCGGCATCGATATCCTGTTCGATTCCGGTCAGGCCCTCGGCAATCGCCTGCTCGTCCTCGGCGCTGATAATGCCCTGGGCCGCCAGCATCTTGGCATGTGCCTTAGATCCGGCGATATCCTGCTTATAGAGATGTTTGTCGACCGGCAGCGACGCGCCAAACTCCTGCGTGACCTCGGCCACGCCCGCCTCAAAACGACCGCCCCAAAGAGCCATAGAACCGTCCCCTTTCATCAAATACCAAAAACATGCGCCCAAAGCAATGCGCCCTGTCGCTAAAGCGATTTTTCAACCGCTAGTTTTACACATTCCCCGCCGTGCGCGGGATCATGTAGCTAATTTGCAAAGAAGTGACGCGCCATGCACTTGGCGCCCAACGTCTCCCTCCGGATGTTGCCCTGCGAATCGTCGATCCAGGCCTTCAGGCTCATAGGAACGTCCTCGACCTTTGCAGCATCGAACACGGGCGCGAGGACAAGTAAGGCATGCTCGATAGCATCGAACATAATGGATACTCCTCATATATATAGGCGCAGAGCCGCCAAATTGATAGAAGGAGCCCCGCCGGACAACCCCGGCGGGGCTCGGACTCAGCCGCAGTCGCGGCATCATATATGCGGGCGGAACGTAGGGGCCACCGATGTTAAGAAGTGTCAGCAAGCATAACGAAAGGTAGGGACCCCGTGCGCCCGTTATGTATCACGCGGATGGGCCGCGCGAATACCAAGGAAAGGGAGGCTTAAGCCTGGGCGGCAGCAGAGCTGGGACCCTGGACCTTAGCCCACGTCTTGAGCGACAAGGTATCGATCTCGATAAAGCCGGCGCTGGCTTTCTCGTCAAACGTGGTGTCGCGGTCGTAGGTGGCCAGGCCGTAGTCATACAGGCTAAACGGGCTCTTGCGGCCAACGACATGGCAATTGCCCTTAAAGAACTTCAGACGGACGGTGCCGGTCACGAACTTCTGGGTATCGGCCATAAAGGCGTCGAGCGCGTTTTTGAGCGGGCTGTACCACTGGCCGTTGTACACGGCGGTGGCCCAATCCTGCTCGAGCTTAATCTTGGTCTTGAGCAGTTCGCCCTCAACGCAAATGTCCTCGAGTGCCTTATGGGCGGTAATGAGCGTCAGGGCGCCGGGAACCTCATAGCACTCGCGGCTCTTGAGGCCCACCAGACGATCCTCGACCAGGTCGAGACGGCCAAAGCCGTTGTCGCCCGCAATCATATTGAGGGCGATGACGATCTCGGAGAGCTTCATCTTCTTGCCGTCGACGGCGACGGGCTTGCCGACCTCAAACTCAATCTCGGTATACGTCGGGGTGTCGGGCGTGTCCTCGGGATTCTTGGTCATAACCCAGGCGTCGTCGAGCGGCTCATTCCAGGGGTCCTCCAGGTGGCCACACTCAATGGCACGACCCCACAGGTTGTCGTCGATGGAATAGGGGTTGTCGTTGGCACCCTCGGGAACCGGCACGTTGTGGGCGTGGGCATAGGCGACCTCGTCGGGACGGCACTTCAGATCCCACTCGCGAACGGGGGCGATAACCTTAAGCTCGGGGTCGAGGGCCTTGACCGCAGCCTCAAAACGAACCTGGTCGTTACCCTTGCCGGTGCAGCCGTGGGCGACGTAGGTCGCGCCAAACCCGTGAGCGACCTCGACAAGCTTCTTGGCGAGCAGCGGGCGAGACAGAGCGGAGAGCAGCGGGTACTTGTTCTCGTACATGGAATTTGCGGCGATGGCCTTAGTCAGGAACTCATCGGAGAACTCGTCGCGCAGGTCGAGCACCTGGCAATCGAGAACGCCCAGGTCGAGCGCCTTCTGCTTCTTGGCATCCAGGCCGGTCTCCTCCTGGCCCACGTTGCCGCAGACGCAAACGACATCGAGATTTTTCTCGTCCTGGAGCCATTTGACACATACGGATGTATCAAGACCACCGGAATATGCGAGAACGACTTTTTCCTTGCTCATGGCTGTTTCCTTTCGCCCTTGGTAGCTAGTTAGAACATCGGTCAGTTGCAAGTCATTTCAAGGTCATATACCGTGCAATATCAGGTTAAATAGCAAAAATCAGCACATACATGCCCTAGAAACATGCAGCAATGTCGTGCTAAAACCCAACGACCTCAAAATGACTCTGTTGAGGCAATTCGCCCCATGCGGACAGAGACGATTGTTATCGTCGTCGGGAAATTGCGCGCTGGCGTCGGATGGCATTGTCTGCAGTAGTGATGATCTTTACGAACTGCATCTGCCTCTCCTTTCACCTATCGCCGGGCGCAATTCTAATATCGTAAACGGTACCATTTCCTCGGTAAGCGGTTGTTTTTCCGGCTCCGTTTTCGATGGTCGCTATATTACGCTAAAGTGCCCGCGGCACAAGCGACAACTTCAAATTTCTGAAAAGTTTTTTCATTACTTTGTGAATGATGATGCAGACGTGCGCCAATCCTGCGAAAATACGCCTGACTACGAGTTGATGGTTATAACGTCTGAAATAATTTCGAAACGAAAGGCACGCTTTTATGCAAACTTACGAATCGGACGCCAATATCGGAAACATTAAGCTCATCGCCGTCGACATGGACAAGACGCTTCTGACCGACGAGCGCGTGCTGCCACAAGGCCTTGACGAACGCCTGGACAAGCTCGCCGAAGCCGGCATCGTATTCTGCCCCGCCAGCGGACGTCCCACCCCCAAGCTCGAGGAGATGTTCGAGGGCATCAAGAACCGCCTCGCCTTTTGTCCCGACAACGGAGCGTGCGTGATCTATCGCGGCAGCTATATCTATAAGAGCAATATCGACGTTGAACTGTATCAGCAGGTCTTGAGCCGCGCCTCGGAGGATTCGCGCGCCGTCCCCGTGCTGTGCTGCTACGACGAGTTCTATGTGCTCGCCCGCGACCATCAGTACCACGACGAAATCAGCGTGTACTACAACACGATCAACTACGTCGATACCTTTGAGGGCCTTGACGTCGAATCCAACAAGATTTCGATCTTCTTCCCCGACTACGACGCCGAGCCGGCGTTTCGCGAGGACTACAGCCCGGCATACTCGGACCGACTCTACGTCACCAATGCTGGCCGCGAGTGGATCGACTTTATGAACCTGGGCGTCGACAAGGGCGCTGGCGTCGCGCACCTGTGCGAGCAGCTCGGCATCGATATCGCCGACGCCGCTGCCGTGGGCGATACGTACAACGACATCCCCATGCTGGAGCGCGTCGGACACAGCTTTATCGTGGACAATGCCGAGGAGCATATGAACGCGCATGCTAAGTGGCGCATTCCGAGCAACAACGACGGGGGCGTACTGACGCTCATCGACGCCATCTTGGCGGCTCGTTAATCCATCTCGTCGCCATGCCCGGGGCCGGCCGTTTGATTTTTGCTCGGTCAGGTCCTGGGCTCGCTCGAAGAGC
The DNA here is from genome assembly GCA_900541675.1 of uncultured Collinsella sp. GTDB lineage: Bacteria > Actinomycetota > Coriobacteriia > Coriobacteriales > Coriobacteriaceae > Collinsella. The sequence goes on from UQKU01000006.1 coordinate 34,669, forward strand.
ACATTAAGTGCTCTTCGGCTCGTGCGGAATCTACAAAAATCAAACGGCAGGCCCCGGGCATGGCGACGTTGACTTACCTGCCGCCAAGATGGCGTCTTGGCGTCTAGATACTTGGCTGATTATTTGGAATGAAGGGGGCTCCTTGTTGGCAAGGAGCCCCCTTCTGGTTTTGGTTACTTTGGAGTTGTGGGTGTACCCTTACTTGGCGTCGGCCCAGGTTATACCGGTGCTGGCTTCGGCGATCAACGGCACGCGGAGGTCCACTACGCGCTCCATGACGTCGCGGACCATGGCGGTCAGGCGCTCGACTTCGTCGATGGGGCACTCAAAGTCCAGTTCGTCGTGTACCTGCAGGATCATGTGGGCGGCAAAGCCCTCTTCTTCCAGGCGGCGGCTTACGCGGGCCATGGCAATCTTGATGATGTCCGCCGCGGTACCCTGCATGGGATGGTTCATAGCCGTGCGCTCGCCAAAGCCGCGGAGCTGCGGGTTTTTGGCCTTGAGCTCCGGAATATGACGACGGCGTCCGTACATGGTCTCGGCATAGCCCGTCTGCTTGGCACGCGCCACCACATTGTCGAGGAACGTGCGCACACCTGGGTAGGCCTCGTAGTAGCGGTCGATCATGTCGCGCGCCTCGGCCATCGAGATGTGCAGCGACTGCGACAGGCCGTACGCCTGCTGACCGTACACGATGCCAAAGTTCACGGCCTTGGCGCGGCTGCGCAGATCGGGCGTTACCTCGGACACGGGAACGCCAAACACGCGCGCGGCCGTCTCGGCATGGAAGTCCTCACCCTCGTTAAAGGCACGTACCAGATGTTCATCACCCGAAAGATGCGCGAGTAGGCGCAACTCGATCTGCGAGTAGTCCACCGCCAAAAAGACGCTGCCCTCGCCCGCCGAAAACGCCGTCTTGACGGTACGACCCAGCTCAGAGCGCGTCGGGATGTTCTGTAGGTTCGGGTCGCTCGAGGACAGGCGGCCCGTCGCCGTGATGGTCTGGTTGTACGTGGTGTGCACGCGGCCATCGCCACGACGCAGCGGGCCCAGCGTATCCAGGTAAGTGGACTTGATCTTGGACTTCTCACGCCAATCCAAGATCAGACGCACGATCTCGTGGTCACGGGCAAGGTCGCTCAGCACCTTGGCGTTGGTCGAATAGTAGCCGCGCTTGGTCTTCTTGAGGCCCTTGGTCGGAAGCCCCATAACGTCAAACAGCACGTGCGAGAGCTGCATGGGGCTGCCGATGTTAAAGGTCTCGTCACCCGCCAGGTCTCGAATGTTTCGCTCAACCTCGGCAATCTGGGTAGCAAGCCCCTCGGACAGACTATGCAGACGGTCGGGGTCCACGAGCATGCCCGCGCGCTCCATCTTGGCAAGCACCGGCACGAGTGGCATCTCGATGCCATCGAACACGTTGGCGGCGTTCTCGCGGGCCATGCGGTCGCGCAGCGGTGCGACCAGCGCCAACGTCAAGGCCACCGTGCGAGCGGCGGGCGCAGGAGCGTCCTCGCCGGCGCCCTCTGCACCGCGCGCCGTAGGCAGCGCCATCTGCAGATAGGTATCGGCCAGATACGCCTCGTCAAACTCGGAGCGATCGGAATCCAACAGGTAGGCGGCAACCACGGTATCGAAGATGCGCGTGGAATCGACTGCCAACGGATCCATGAGCTCGGGCTCGGAAGAATCGATGGGCGAAAGCTCATGCAGCAGTGCTTTCATATCCGGGCACGCCACGCGGCCCCCCATAAACAGACGCGCGAGCACGCCAGCGATCACGCCGTGGACGAAGTTGAAGCCATCGGCCACGGCAGTGGTACCGCCGTCGCCCTCCTCGAGCGCGAACAGGCCCTTGGACGTCGCCAACCACAGCGTGCGCGTCAGGCCAAAAAGCGCGCCTTCCTCCTTGTCATCGTCCACCACGGCGGCAATCCACTCGCCCGCATCAATCGCGCGAGAGATCTCGTCGGCAGCGGCATCGAGCGCCTCGGCATCGCCGGCGGCAGCGCGCATAACGTGGGGAATCTCAAACGTGCTGGCAGCGGCCGCAGCCCCACCCTCGCCACCAATCAGTGACAAGAAACGGTTCTGCATGGCCGTAATGCCGAGTGCGCCCAGTGCCGCGGACACCTCATCGGCAGAAAACGCCGGGAAGGACGTTTCGTCAAAGTCGAGCTCGACGGGCGCATCGGTACGAATGGTTGCGACCTTGCGGCTCAGCAGGGCATCGTCGATGTGCGCACGCAGGTTCTCGCCCATCTTGCCCTTGACCTCGTCAGCATGCGCGATGACCTCGTCCAGGCTGCCGTACTGCGCGATGAGCGCGCTCGCCTTTTTGGGGCCGATGCCCGGTACGCCGGGAATGTTGTCCGACGTATCGCCCTTCAGGCCGTAAAAATCGGGCACGAGCGCCGGCGTAATGCCGTGATACAGGTCATCCACGCTCTCGGGCGTCATAATCGCTACGTCGGACAGGCCCTTGCGGGTCGAGACCACGTTGACGTGCTCGGTCACAAGCTGATACATGTCGCGGTCGCCGGTCACCAGCAGCATGTCGCAGCCTGCCTCCTCACCCAGGCGCGCCATGGTTCCCAGGATATCGTCGCCTTCCCAGCCCTCGGACTGCAGAATCGGCACGTTGAGCGCCGTGAGCAGCTCCTTGATCATCGGAAACTGCGCGTGCAGATCGGGATCCATGGGCGGACGCTGCGCCTTATACTGCGGCAGCATCTCCATGCGTACGCGCGGCTTGCCCTTGTCAAACGCCACGACCACACCGTCGGGGTTAAAGGCGTCGATCATCTTGAGAAACATGTTCAGAAAGCCAAAGATCGCGTTGGTGGGGCGACCGTCCGGCGCGTTCATGGTCGGCGGCACGGCGTGGAAGGCGCGATGCATGAGCGAGTTGCCGTCGATAACGGCAAAGGTGCGGCGCTTGTCAGACATATTGAATACCTCGCTTTGGGCTGGGCACGGTTTGCTCACTCCAGTTTACACGCTCCCCGCCCCGCGGCCACTGCACATCAAGCTCCCCTGCCGCCGCGAGCCCGCGCGTGATACGATGGCTCACGGTACATCAACCAGCACGATCGATCCGAAAGGAGCCTGCGTCATGGAGCGTCCCTGCGCATGGAAAAAGTACACGCCACAGCAAGTCGAGGAGCTCGAGGAGCTTTGCCGCGGCTATAAGCAGTTTTTGAGCGAGAACAAGACCGAGCGCCTGTGCGTCAAGGTCGGCATCAAGATGGCCGAGGAGGCGGGATACGTCGACCTGGAGACCGTGATCGCCGAAGGCCGCGAGCTCAAGGCAGGCGACAAGGTGTACGCCGCCAACCACGGCAAGGACCTTATGCTCGTCAACCTGGGCACCGCCCCGCTCGAGCAGGGCTTTAACATCCTGGGCGCCCACGTGGACTCGCCGCGCCTGGACCTTAAGCAGAATCCCGCCTTCGAGGCCGGCGACATGGCCTACCTCGACACGCACTACTACGGCGGCGTCAAGAGCTACCACTGGGTAGCCTCCCCGCTCGCACTCGTGGGCGTCATCTGCAAAAAGGACGGCACCACCGTCGACATCAACATCGGCGACAAGGCGGACGACCCGGTCTTTACCATCTCCGACCTGCTGATCCACCTCTCGAGCGAGCAGATGTCCAAGCCTGCCAAGGACGCCGTCGATGCCGAGATCCTCGACGTGATCGTGGGCGGCCGCCCCGTCAAGTTTGACGAGGACGACAAAGACGCCCCCAAGGAGCCCGTCAAGCAGATGTTCCTGGACATCCTCAAGGAGCAGTACGACGTCGAGGAGGAGGACTTCCTCTCCGCCGAGATCGAGGTCGTGCCCGCCGGCCCTGCCCGCGACATGGGTCTCGACCGCTCCATGATTCTGGGCTATGGCCACGACGACCGCGTCTGCGCCTACCCCTCCATGCTCGCCCAGATCAATGTGGCCAACGTGGAGCGCACGAGCATCACGCTCATCGTCGACAAGGAGGAGATCGGTTCCGTGGGTGCCACCGGTATGACGAGCCGCTTCTTCGAGAACACCGTCGCCGAGATCATGACGCTCGCCGGCGAGGATAGCCCGCTGGCCCTTCGCCGCGCACTCGCCCGCAGCCGCATGCTCTCCTCCGACGTGTCCGCCGGCTTCGACCCGGGCTACGCCGGCAAGTTCGAGACCAAGAACGCCGCCTTCATGGGTCGCGGCCTGTGCTTCAACAAGTACACGGGCAGCCGCGGCAAGGGCGGCTCCAACGACGCCGACGCCGAGTACGTGGCCCTCATCCGCGACATCATGGACGAGGCCGGTGTGGACTTCCAGACCTGCGAGCTCGGTCGCGTCAACGCGGGCGGCGGCGGCACCATCGCCTACATCATGGCCAAGTACGGCATGAACGTCATCGACTCCGGCGTTGCCGTCCTGTCCATGCACGCCCTGTGGGAGGTCGCCAACAAGGCCGATATCTACGAGGCCTATCGCGGCTACAAGGCTTTCCTCGAGCGCGCCTAATCCACCCTTCATCAGTTGCGGTGAAATACGGACTAAACTGGCCCATCAACGGCCAAAACAGACCGTATTCCACCGCAACTTCCTTTTTGGCAGAGGAGAGTCCATGCTGCAGGTCATCATTTCGCCCGCCAAGCAGATGCGCGCGGCCCAAGATGCTTTTGAAGTCCTGGGCATCCCACCCTTTGTGCGCGAGACGGCTCGCCTCCACCGCGCACTGCTAGATATCGAGCGGAATGAAGGCGACGGCGGCCTGCAGGCGCTGTGGAACGTGAGCGACAAACTGCTGGGGTCTTGCCTCAACACCTTGCACGAGTTCGGGCCCATCCTGAAAAACGGCGATCTCGACAATCCCGCACTCGCCCGTCACCTCTCCCCTGCCGTCATGTCCTATCACGGCATTCAATACCAAAGCATGGCACCCGAGGTGATGGATTCCGCGCAGCTCGCATGGCTGCAAGACCATCTGTGGATCCTCTCGGGACTCTACGGATGCGTGCGCCCCTTCCACGGCGTGTCGCCCTATCGGCTCGAAATGGGGGCGAAGCTCGCCGTCGACGATGCCCGAGACCTCTACGCATTTTGGGGCGACAAGCTCGCGCGAGCTATCGCCCCGGCAGGCTCAAACACCACGATCGTCAACCTCGCCAGCGTGGAGTATGCCAAAGCCGTTCTGCCCCACCTCGCGGGCGACGCCACGGCCGTCACATGCCTCTTTGGCGAGGGTATCCGCAACGGGAAGCCCATCCAACGGTCGACCGCCAGCAAAAAGGCGCGCGGCTCCATGGTGCGGTGGATGGCAGAAAACAAGCTCGAGGATGCAAGCGAACTTACCGCATTCAACATCGGCTATCGGCACATCCCCGAGCTTTCAGACAAAAACACCCTGGTTTTCATGAACGCGCAGGCACAATAGACCCGCCGTTTCCAAACACCCCGTTACTCCGCCAAGCCATCGGCCTTTGCAATCCCGTTTGTCGAGCCGTCCCTATAGGTAATCTTGACATGCTCCACTTCGGACACCGCAACACCCGACGGGGGCTCCAGGCGCCATTCCGTCAGCGCGATATCCATCGTCGTGGGCACATCTCCTTGATCTTTGAGCTTCACCGTGAGCGTTTTGAGCGTCGCGTCAAACGTCACGCGTTCGATTTCTTCACCTGGAATGGACCCACCACTCAGCTGCAACTGCACAAACTCATCGCGCGGGTACCAATAATCGCCCGGAACGGCGAGCGTATTGGCATTACCGCCAGTGCTCTTCACCGTCATGGTCGGCAGGCTATCATCAGCCTCGAACTCCCAGGCAGCGCCGCCGCGACCGCCAAACGTCCAAATACAAAAGGCAATCACCAGCACGGCAAGCACCGCAAAACCAATCGCGACAAGGCCATGGTGCGCGCGGCTCTCCTCTGCCGATACATCCCATTGCGTCTCTCGATATAGATGCTTGTCTTCCATGTACGCCTCCCCACAGGCACGCTTGTTAGGCCAATCGTACCCATTCGAGCTATACTTGAGCCCACCACATAAACGGGGAGCTTGCAGGACAAGACGGCAGGCTGAGACTGGGCGCGCCCGCCCTGACCCGCAAACCTGATATGGGTAATGCCAACGAAGGGAGCCGTGCCAATGAGCACACAGACCGAGCCCAAGCTCGTCACGCAAATCGACTTCGCCCGCGCCGGACAAATCACGCCGCAGATGAAAGAAGTCGCCGAGCGCGAGCATCGCGACCCCGAGTACATCCGCGAGCGCGTGGCAGACGGCCGCATCGCCATCCCCGCCAACATCGTGCACATCAAAAAGGGCATGCGCGCCTTTGGTGTCGGCGAGGGTCTGTCCACCAAGGTCAACGTCAACCTGGGCATCTCGGGCGACAAGGCCGATGCCGCCGAGGAATGGAAGAAGGTCAAGATTGCCGAGGACTTTGGCGCCGACGCCATCATGGACCTCTCCAACTCGGGCAAGACGCGCCAGTTCCGCCAGCAGCTCATCGACGAGACGCCGCTCATGGTGGGCACCGTCCCCATGTATGACGCCATCGGCTATATGGAAAAGCCGCTGGTCAAGCTCACCAAGGACGACCTGCTCGAGGTCGTGCGCGCGCATGCCGAGGACGGTGTGGACTTTATGACCATCCACTGCGGCATCAACAAGTCGGTCATCAAGACCTTCAAGGAGACCGGCCGTCTTATGAACATCGTCAGCCGCGGCGGCTCGCTGCTGTTTGGCTGGATGGAAGTCACTGGCAATGAGAACCCCTTCTACGAGTTCTACGACGAGGTGCTCGAGATCTGCCACGAGTACGACGTGACGATTTCGCTCGGCGACTCCTGCCGCCCGGGCTGCCTCTACGACTCCAATGACGCCACCGAGACCGCCGAGATGATCGAGCTGGGCAAGCTGTGCAAGCGCGCCTGGGCCGCCGGCGTCCAGGTTATGGTCGAGGGTCCGGGCCACATGGCGCTCGACGAGATCGCCGCCAATATGAAGCTGCAGAAGCGTCTGTGCCACAACGCCCCGTTCTATGTGCTCGGGCCGCTGGTGACCGATATCGGCGTGGGTTACGACCACATCACCGCAGCCATCGGCGGCGCTATCTCCGCCAGCTCCGGCGCCGACTTCCTGTGCTACGTGACGCCGGCCGAGCACCTATGCCTGCCTAACGCCCAGGATGTGCTCGACGGCCTCGTGGCCACCAAGATCGCCGCACACGCCGCCGACATCGCCAAGAAGGTGCCCCACGCCCGCGACATGGACGACAAGATGGGCCAGGCACGCCGCAAGCTCGACTGGGACGCCATGTGGAAGTGCGCGCTCGACCCGGTTACGGGCAAGAAGCGCTACGAGGAATCCCCCGCCGCCACCGAGGGCACCTGCACCATGTGTGGCAAGATGTGCGCCGTCCGCACCGTCAACAAGGTGTTCGAGGGTACGACGATCGATCTCGGCATGGAGGACTAACTCGTCACCGGAGCCACAAACGGCCACAAGGTGTTCGTCAATTGTTGACATGTGAACATTTTCTTACATTTACGTAAAGATTGCACCGCCCGCCCGGGATCGGCATACAGCCGGCCCGGGCAACTTTATAATGCAGACAGAAGACCCATTTGAATCCGACCGATCAAGGGAGCGAACATGGATCGCAGTAAGGTACCCGCCGTTCTATCCATCGCAGGATCCGATTCCAGCGGTGGTGCCGGCATTCAGGCCGACATCAAGACCATCACGGCGCACCGCCTGTATGCCGAGACGGCCATCACAGCCATCACCGCACAAAACACGCTCGGCGTCACCGCCGTGCAGAATATCTCCCCGGACATTGTCGCGGCGCAGATCGATGCCGTTTTTGACGATATTCGACCCAGCGCCGTCAAGATCGGCATGGTCTCCTCTGCCGAGATTATCGAGGTTATCGCCGACCGCCTGAGTGCCTGGGACGCACAAAATATCGTCGTCGACCCCGTCATGGTCGCCACCTCGGGCGCTCGCCTGATCGCAGAGGACGCCGCCGAAGCGCTTACCCGTCGCCTGTTCCCACTGGCGACCGTCATCACGCCCAATATTCCCGAGGCCATGGCACTGCTCGATTACGAGGTCGATTCCGAGCGCACGCAGCAAAATGCCGCCATGCTCCTCACCCGCCGCTTTGGCTGCGCGTCCCTCGTTAAGGGCGGGCATTTTGTCAACGAAGCCAACGATGTGCTAGCAGAGCCCGCGCCGCTCGATGACGAGGGCAACCATCTGGGCGATCCGCTCACCACGTGGTTCCGTCACAAGCGTATCGACACCAATAACACGCACGGCACCGGCTGTACGCTTTCGTCCGCCATCGCCTGCGCGCTGGCCCAGGGCATGGATCTTGCCGATGCCGTCAACGCCGGCAAGGCCTACCTAACGGGCGCTCTCGCCGCCGGCTTTGACATGGGCAGAGGTTCCGGCCCCGTCAATCACATGTGGCAATATTAAGATTCGCAGCCCAAAACCACCGCAAAGGGGACAGGCACCTTTGCGGTGGTTCCCACAAACATCTCGATCCGTAACAGTTAGAGTCCATTTCTCGGCCCACCTGTTACAAATCGAGACATTCAAATTCCGCTAAGAAGATAATCTCGATCTGTAACAGTAACTCGGCAAAATCGACCCTAAATGTTACAGATCGAGACAAACGACCGATATCGACCTAAATAATCTCAATCTGTAACATCTAGCCCGTTTTCGGCCTTACAGCTGTTACAGATCAAGACAAACCAACGAAACAAGCCACCGCAAGGGGAACTTTTGTACTGCTTTGGGTCGCGCTACGCTCCGAGCATCTCTTTGAGCTTGGCCGCCACGGCGTGGCCCAAGCTCTCATGGCTTTCGGGCATCATGTGCAGATAATCGATATCGCCCGGCTCGGCAAAATCAGCGGCATTCAAAAAGTCGCAGCCAAACTGCTTAGCAGCATACGCATAGTATTCGGCAAAATGCTCCGAGGCCTCGACGGAGCGCTCGTCAAAGTCGGTCATGTACACATCGGCGATCTGCGGTTTAATCTTGATAGGCGCCATCAGCAGAATACGCGGGCAGGGCGCGGCTTCGGTCCAGGGAAACGCGCGGACGGTGCGAATCAGCGCCATGGCACCGTCAGCGATATCGGCAGCCCCCACGTTAAAGACCGTCTTGCAGTCGTTGGTGCCCAGCATAATCACGATGGCATCCAGCGGCTTATGAGCCTCGAGCAGCATCGGCAACGCTCGGATGCCGTTGAGATTAGTGTCCAGATGGCACATGTCGTCACGCACCGTCGTGCGGCCGTTGAGGCCTTCCTCAATCACGTGCCAGCCCTCGCCCAGGTCGCGCTGGGCCACGCCGCACCAGCGCACATCGTGCGCATAGCGTACCGCGGTGCCGTCGCGCATGCCCGCCGGATCATAGCCGTAGGTATTGCTGTCGCCAAAGCACAGAACGTTTTTCATCGTAAGCCCTTCCTTTAGTGAAAAGCCGACGGGAGCAGCCCCGTCGGCTCGGCATGTCGCATCACGCGCACCGTTTACAAGTATTTGCGCCAATCGTCCTCGTCCTCATCGTCCTCGGCGGCAGCCTGGGCCTGCTCGGCGGCGCGAGCAGCCGCAGCGCGTGCGGCAACCTGGGCATAGGACTCCTCGTTACGCTCGGGGAAGTTTGCCAGCACGTGCTCGAACTTGGCAAAATCCTCGTCCCAACGCGTAGAAGGCACGGCAAAGAAGAGCTGCTTGACCTTAAAGTCGCCCGACGCGAGCTCCTTGCGGAAGAGCTCGGCCACGGCCTCGGCGTCAAAGCCGTTGTTGTCGCAGCCCCAAGCACCCAGCACGAGCTTCTCGCGACCCAGCTCGTCGCAGATGGCAAGCACAAAGCGGATGCGGTCGCGCAGAGCGTCAAGCAAGGCATCGTCGCTCACGCGGTACTCCTGGCGAGCACGCTTGGCGTTGGGTGTAGCGGCGACGATTACGTCGGCATAGGCGTGCACGTGGTTGCGGTCGAAACGCACCGCGGGCACCACCAGCGCACGGTTGCGGTACAGCTCGCAGTTGATGTTGCGGCGACGGTTCTCGCCGTACCACTTACGCTGCTTGTCGAGCACGTTGTACAGGTACGAATCGGCGCACAGCGTGGCCTCCTGTCCCAGATAGCCCTGGATGTAGCCGCCACCCGGATTGGTGAACGAGGCAAAAGCGAGCACAGCCATGTCGCAGAACTGCGCATAGCCGCGGCCGTTATCGAGGATTGCCTGCGTGGCGGAGACATCAAGTACGGTGACCTCGGGCAGGACCGGAGCAGCCTCCTCCGCGGGCGCGGACTCAGCCTCCGTGGCCTCCTCTGCGGGTGAAGGCTCGGCCGTAACCTCGGTCTCGGCGGACGCAACCTCAGCGGTCTCGACCTCGGCGGCCTCAGACTCCTCAGCAACCTGTTCCTCGGCAGCGTCGGCCGCTTGGGCCTTGGCCTTCATCGCCGCGACAAAGCCGGCAGGCATACCGTCGAACTCGCGCACGCCGGCAAGCGAGCGCTCGATATCCTTGGCGCACGCTTCGGACACAGTCGCCACGTGACGCTCGGCGGCCTTGGCACGGGCCTCGCGCTTGGGATTGGACTGTCCCGCGCGATTGGGCCTGCGGTTACGGTTCCTGTTGTCAACGTCTGCCATAAGTGGTCACCTTTCTCGGTCTCTGCCGCTATCGGCTTTTCCATCCATGATACCCCGCCACGCACAAAAAAGACGGCCCCGAAGGACCGCCTTCCGCATCGATTTACACGTGCGCAAGCACCGCTGCAATTTGGCACTAGTCGCGACGACCAAGGATGTTCAGGATGCGCAGGAACACGTTGATGATGTCCACGAACAGGTTGGATGCCATGAGTACGGCGTTGGGCAGCGTGGGCGGCACCGTCGTGGCCACATAGGTGTCGTAGCCAATAAAGCCGGCGAACACCACGATCACGATCAGGTCGGTGATGGACTGCGAGACGCCCATAAACATCAGCACGATCTCGACCAGAATCGTGGCAAGCAGGATGCCAAAACCAATGCCGTACACACGCTGGAAGAACTTGGGGAAGGTCACGCCCAGCGCACCAAAGACAAAGGTGATGGCGGCCGTGGCGATAAAGGCAGTGTTGATGGTGGGCAGGTCGTAATTGGCAAGGCCAAACGACGCGGTCAGGCCAAAGGTACTCGCAAAGATTACGTAGCCCACAAGGGACAGACCCACAGACTGCTTGCCCGCGGCGGCCGACATCATGACCATGCCGACGATGGTCAAAATAAACGAGCCAAAGACCAGCGGCAAGGCGGCGCCGCTCATCATCATGCGCGCAAACGACATGGTGCTCGTAAAGTAAGCACCGGCGCCCATGGCGCAAAAGCCCAAAAAGATCAGGGCAGACATGACAAGGTTGTACGCGCGCGGCGACATCTCCTTGGCACGGCTTGCGCCGGTCTCAATGGGGCCGTTCTGATAACCCTGGATATCGTTCATAATATCGTCCTTTCAAAAGCGCCGCGACAGCGCCGTAGGTGACAAGATTCCTGCCATTGTACCCGAATGCCGCGCGCTCTTACCTGCGGCGCCCACTCTCGAGCGTACGGTCGAATGCCCACACCCACCAACGCATCAGATGGGCCTGCGAGCCATCCGGTCGCTCGCGCGCCTGTTCTTCCAGATACAGTTCGGTCGCATGCCCACCAAAACGAACCTTATAAGTCGCCGTACGAATGCCGTGAACCGTCAGGCCAAAACCGGTGGACGAGACAATCTCGTCAATCGTAAAGCAGCGACCGTCGACCCAGCAGACGGTAACCGGCACGACTTGTCCGCCCGCGAGGATGCGGGCCACGACGTCCACATACTGCTTGTGCACGCGTCGAGTTTTACCATCTGTCTGTCGATATTCCATGCCTCCTATTATCGAACGCATGTTTGCACATTGTAAAGCGAACAGGCTGTGGTTTTGGGATGTTGGGGCGCGCACGTGTCCTCATGGCGTGCTAGCAAAAAGAACACCCGCGGTCAACAGGGCAAATATTCAATGTTAGTGCCAAAAAATTCACTTCTCCCATCAGAACTCGGTAAAGAAACCCGCAGGAGGTGATACGATTTATCATGTTTTTGTAACGTGCCTGCAAACTTCGAGAAAGCCCATATATGGACGTAACGTTCTCAGCCTTCCTCGGCCAAATTGTGTCGAACCCAGTCCTTGCCGTCACCGTGATCCTCGCGCTCGGCGCTATCTTCGTCAACGGATGGACCGACGCGCCCAACGCCATCGCGACCTGCGTCACTACGCGTTGCATGCCCGCCCGCGCCGCCATTCTCATGAGCGCCGCATTCAACTTCCTCGGCGTGCTCATCATGACGCACTTTAACGCCAGCGTCGCCAACACCATCTCGCATATCGTCGACTTTGGCGGAAACAGCACCATGGCGCTCGCGTGCCTCTGCGCGGCGCTGTTCTCCATCGTCGTCTACGGTGCCACGGCATCGCGTTTTGGTATCCCCACCTCGCAGAGCCACAGCCTCATCGCCGGCCTGACCGGCGCTGCTATCGCCCTCGGTGGCGCTAGCAGCGTCAACGTCCACGAGTGGATGAAGGTCATCTACGGCCTGGCGCTCTCCATCGGCCTGGGCTTTGTCATGGGCTGGGTCCTGTGCAAGCTCGTCTCGATCCTTTTCGCCGCCGCCAACAGGCGACGCGCCAACGTCTTCTTTAAATATGCTCAGATCGCGAGCGCTGCGGCCATGAGCTTTATGCACGGCGCGCAGGATGGACAGAAGTTCATCGGCGTGCTCTTTTTAGGTGTCGCCTTTGCCAGCGGACAGACGAGCGTCGGCGACGCCGGCATCCCCATCTGGATCATGCTGCTGTGCTCGGCCACCATGGGCATCGGCACCAGCGTGGGCGGTGAGCGCATCATCAAGTCTGTCGGCCAGAGCATGGTCAAGCTCGAAAAGTACCAGGGCTTCTCCGCCGACCTGGCGGGCGCCGCAAACCTGCTGCTTGCCACGCTCACCGGCATCCCCGTGTCCTCCACGCACATCAAGACCTGCGCCATTATGGGTGTCGGTGCCGTCAAGCGCCTCTCGGCCATCAACTTCGGCGTGGTCAAGGACATGATGTTCACGTGGTTCTTCACCTTCCCCGCTTGTGGACTCATCAGCTTTGTCATGGCCAAGCTGTTCATGATGTTCATCTAGTCAAACCGAACGCCCATCCGGACCGCAATACCTCGCCCACCCGTCTTCGCCTCGAAAGGACCCACTCATGGCAAAGAAACCCGATTCGTTCTACTTTGACAACTACGTCGCCTGCGCCGACCTTGCTGTCCAGGCCGCAGAGTTGCTCATCAAGATTTTTGAGAACTTTGATCCCGCGCATATCCACGACATGCTCGAGGAGATGCATGCGATTGAGCATGCGGCCGACAAGAAGCACCATGAGCTCGAGGATGCCCTGCTCACTGCCTTTATCACCCCGCTTGAGCGCGAGGATCTGGACCTGATGAGTTGCTCGCTCGACACTGTGCTTGACCGTATCGAGGGCGTCGTGCAGCGCGTCTACTTCACCAACATTCAGAGCATCCACCCCGATGCCATTGTCATCGCCCACAAGGTGACCGACGCCTGCCGCGCCATGAAGGATCTTATGGTCGAGCTGCCTAATTACCGCAAGTCCAAGACCCTGCGCGAGCTGGTCATCCAGATCAACACCATTGAGTCCGAGGCCGATGAGCTCTACATCAACGCTATGCGCAACCTGCACGTCAATGGCAAGGACCCGCTCGAGGTCATCGCCTGGCGTGACGTCTACGCTTTCCTGGAGTACTGCGCCGACTGCTGCGAGAATGTGGCTGATGTCGTGGATTCGATTGTCATGAAGAACAGTTAATTGGGGGTATGTGTCCCGGCGGCGAAGGGCCGGCACCTGTTTGCTTTCTCACTCCGGCTGCGTGGCAGAGTCGTTCGAAAGTAAACAGGTGCCGGCCCTTCGCCTTACATACCACCATTGGGAACTTTGGCTGATGGTTAGAATGCGATGGGAACCTGGATGATGCGGCCTTTTATGCCCGATTGGATACTTTGGGGCTGCATTGAGCGTTTGGCTGAGCGTAGCCTTGGGTACCTTTTGATTTACCTTGGATTGATTCGCTGACTTTGGAGGGTTTGGTTATGGGGTATTTGGATCTGGCTCGGTCTCGGTATTCTTGTCGTTTGTTTGAGGCTCGGGCTGTGGAGCAGGCTGTGGTGGATGCCATTGTTGAGGCTGGGCGTATTGCTCCTTCTGCTTGTAATAATCATCCAACCCGTGTGATGGTGTTGGATACACCCGAGCTTTTGGAGAAGGCGGCTGCTTGTCAGCCTCGGTTTGCTCGTGATGGGTCCATCTTTGGCGCTCCGCTCATCTTCCTCATTTGCAGCGTTACCGACGACGCTTGGGTTCGCCCCTATGACCAGATGAACTCCAGCGCTATCGACACCTCGATTGTTTGCGATCAAATGATGATGGAGGCCGAGGAGCAAGGCCTGGGAACGTGTTGGGTATGCCATTTTAAGCCCGAGCTAGCCCGAGAGCGGTTCAACCTGCCCGAGGGCGTCTATCCCTATCACATGCTCGTCTGCGGCTATCCTGCCGACCACATCGCCGATCCCGAGCATCGCGAGGCCCGTACCATTCCCCTCTCCGACTTCCTCCTCAAGTAGTTCTTGCGCATGCCCTAAAATCTACCTTTTACCGCTCACCCTTTCGCCGAGTTCTGCCCTATCGCACGCAGAGCTCGGCGTTTTGTTTCCCAACCCGTATGCAGCCACAAAAAAGGAGCCCGCAGGTGCGAGCTCCTCTTAAGGACACGAGATTGTAGCTCTGGCGCTAGTCCAGGTCGTCGGCGGCAAAGTTGTCGATCGGGGCGAAGGGGTCAGCCACGGGGACAACCGGATCAGCGACAGGCAGCGGCTCGGCGGCGGGAACGGTCACTGCAGGAGAAGCCGCAGAACCGACCGGCGTGGAGGCCATAAGGTCGGACGGGAAGGAATTCTGCGCATCGTCCATGAAGTGCTGGATGAGCTTGAGGTACTCGGCTTTGAACTCCTCACGGGAAGCCTTCAGACGGTCGATCTCCTCGAGCTCGGCCTGCTTCTCGGTCAGGGCCTGACGGATGACCTCGCGGGCCTTGGCGTCGGCTTCGTTGCGGATGCGCTCAGCGTTCTCGTTGGCATCGTTGACGATGCCCTCGGCGGTCTGCTGGGCAGCAATCAGCGCAGCGGAGATCTGGCGCTCCTGAGCGGAGAAGTCGGGTGCGGGAGCGGCCACAGGAGCGGCGGGAACGGCCTGAGCGGCAGCGTCCTGAGCCTGGGCAAGCTGGGCCTGCGTGTCGGCAAGCTGCTGCTCGGTGGCAGTCAGACGACCCTTAAGATCGACAATCTTGGCAAGCATAGCGTCAACCTCGGAGGACAGCGTCTCCAAAAAGACGTCGACCTCGGCGGGATCATAACCGCGCTTGGCCTCAGAGAAAGTCTGAGCCTGGATGTCAGCAGGGGTAATAGCCATAACAAGTTCTCCTTTATCATCGCCTCGGCGCCGGGCGCCCGACGTAAGTTACTGAGCAAGTACTATACGAGTATACCTATAAGAAGCTGCAGAATCAGCCTCTGCACCAACTGCAACGCAATAATTGCAACGACCGGCGAAAAATCAACGCCTCCCATCGGCGGAATAAACCGACGAAACAGGTTGAGCCACGGACCGCAGACGCTATCGAGCACCGCGGCGATATCCTGCAGCAGGCCGCCCTGCTTCATGGGAATCCACGTCATAAAGCAATAGACCACGATAAGCGTGGAGTAGAAGTTGAACAGTGTGTTGACCAACTGGACAATGGTGTAGATGTTGATGGGAATCTCCTCGTCTTGGGTTTACTTAAGGTAGCCGTCGGCGCGCAGCTTCTTGAGGTCCGAATCCTTGACCTCGCAGCCGGCGGGCAGCACCATAAACACGCGATCGCCCACCTCTTTGACCGTAGCGCCCAGGCCGCAGGCAAAGCCATAGCTAAAGTCCAGGACGCGCTTGGCGACCTCGGTGCGAACGCCAACAAAAATCAACGCAACGGGCTGCTTGGTGCGCACGCGACGGACAACGGTCTCGACATCGTCATAGCTCTCGGGGCGCAGGACATAGGCAGGCAGCTGCGGCGTGGCGTTAATGATGTTGCTCGCATAGGCCGAGCCGTCGCTCGGCGCAGAAGCGGGCGCAGGCGCCGCGGCGCGAGCGCGGGCGCTCTCGGCATAGCTCGACGGCGTGTCGTAAGCGCCGGGACGATAGCCGCCCGCGACACTATCCTGCGAACGCGACGGCGGATTGTACGTCGTCGCATGACGCGAGTCATCGCCGACCAGCTGTCCGGAACGCGTGTACACGGCGACCGACTCGGCCTCGCCGCGGCGCGTCTGGCCCAGCAGACCGTTGCTCGGCTCATCTTGGGTATAGAAGCCCTCGCCCGAGGTACCGCTGTAGCCGTTGTTCTGATAGCTATCGTCGTAGCCGTCATCGTAGCCGTAGTCGTCATCCTGGCCATAGCCCTGGTCGTAACCCTGCTGGCCGCCAAAGTGCATCTTATTTTTAATCTCGTCAAGGAAGCCCATGGTTGTGTCCTCTCACGGTTTAGTGCAGGCGCTCTGTAAACCAGTGCGCACTTCAAAGCCCTATTTTACTGCAAACTCCGGGCTAAATACTACCCTGCCCAGGCGAACGAGCGTAGAGCCCTCCTCAAGGGCGGGCTCAAAGTCCTCGCTCATGCCGCAAGAGAGCTCGGGCAGCCTCAGATCGGGATGCGCCGCCTCCAGCTCATCCCTCAGCTCTCGCAGCCCGGCAAAAGTGCGACGTGCCACATCCTTGTTCCCGCGGGGGGCCATAGTCATAAGGCCCTGCACACAAATTCCCTCAAGTTCCGCAAGCTCGCCGGCAACGCCACGAATCTCATCGGGCGAAAAGCCGCCCTTGGACTCCTCGCCGCTTACGTTGACCTCGATCAGCACCTGCTGGGGGGCGGCAAGCTCGCCCGTTTCGATCTTGCGAACGGCACGGCTCGAGATCGCCTGCGCCAAATGAAGCGACCCTACCGAATGAATCAGCTCGGCCGAGCCCAACACCGCGTTGATCTTGTTGGTCTGAAGGTTGCCAATCATGTCGAAGCGCACCTCGGGCAGCTCCGGATGATCCGCCAGACCTGCAAGTTTGCGGACGAGCTCTTGCGGGCGGTTCTCAGCAAAATGGCGATATCCCACCTGGATGGCCGCGATGGTCTCATCGACGCCGACGGTCTTGGACACGGCAATCAAACGCGCGGCATCACGGGGCCTCCCGGCGCGATCGAGCGCGGCATAGAAACGCTCGAGTATCTGCTCGCGGCGAGCGCGCATTACATTCAAATAGTTATCCATTGCCAATCGCCTCCGTTAACAGCACAACAAGTAGTCCCATGCTAACGCAAGAGCGCAGCCCCGCATCCGCAAGGCCGCGCTCCCTTAGGTATTTACAATCTCTCAACGAACGGGGTACCCTACTCCTCGTCGTCCTCGGCATCATCCTCGTCCTCAAGATGATCCAACAGGTAGCGAAGACCCTCGCTCACCTCGTTAGCGGGCACCTTGGCAACAAAGCGTGCATCCACGGCGGGCCTCATAATGACGCCCTCGCCCGAAGGCACGCGCATGCTCTCGAGCTCGTCCTCATCCGTACAGGCGATATCGCCGGCAGTCATACGCTGTCCGGTCAAAAGGAAGGTCAGACGGCAGGCGGCATCGATGGAAATCGAGGCAATGCGATCGAGGTAGCGCGAAACCATGATGGCACGGCGCAGGTCGTCATAGTTGCTGTCGTCGTCCATAAAATCGCCGGTGTCCATGCGGTTAAAGGTACGGAAGAACTTCTCGTACGCCGCATGTACCGGCTCATCCTCAACGGCCAGGTTGCAGATGATGGACATGTCGTTGGTGACGAGCGCGGAAAGCGACGAGCCCAGCACCTGGTATACGGCTTCGGCCTCGGCCTCAACCGTACCGACAAGCTCCTGGGGCAGCGAGATATCGGCCTTGACCATGTGACGCGTGGCGCGGCAGATCTGGCGAACCTTATCGGTCATGCGCTGCAGGTTAAAGTCGACGTAGATGATCGTCTGCAGTAAGCGGAAGTCGGAAGCGACCGGCGACTGCGTGGCGATCAGGTTGTAGCACACGGCCTCCAAGTTGGCGCAGCGCGCGTCAATCGAAAGCGTGCGCTTCTTGGTCTTGGTGGCAAGCTTGCGGTCATCGGTCACATAGGCCTTCACGGCGTCGTGAAGCGCCAGATCGACGGCCTCGTAGATGCTCAGCATCTCATGACGGGCCTCGATGAGCTGACGGGAAAACAGTTTACGCATGGTTCACTCCAATCAGTTGGGTGCGGTCATGCCGCCCGCACGGTGAATACGCACCGGACCAGGTCCGATCGGCTTGGGACTAGTCGCACCGATCAGCCAAAGCGGCCGGTGATATAGTCTTCCGTCCGCGAATCCACCGGGCTGGTAAAGATCGCGTCGGTTTGACCATACTCGATGAGCGTGGCGGGCTCGCCGGCAACTTCCTGCAAGAAAAATGCGGTGTAGTCACTAATTCGAGCTGCCTGCTGCATTGAATGCGTGACGATGATGATCGTCATCTCGGGCGCCAGCTCGGCCATCAGATCCTCGACCTTGGAGACGGACGTGGGGTCGATGGCGGAGCAGGGCTCGTCCATCAGAAGGACATCGGGCTGCACCGCAAGCACACGCGCGATGCACAGACGCTGCTGCTGACCGCCCGAGAGCGCCAAACCATCCTTGTTGAGCTGATTGGATACCTCTTTCCAGAGGTTGGCGCGCTTGAGCGATTCTTCCACGATGTCATCGAGGTCGCTTTTGCTAGTCACGCCCTGCAGACGAGGGCCAAAAGCGACATTCTCGTAGATGGATTTAGGAAACGGGTTGGGCTGCTGAAAGATCATGCCCACGCGGCGGCGGAGGTCGACCGGGTCGACGCCCTCGGCATAGATATCGTTGCCGTCGAGCGTCATGGTGCCCTCGACACGAGTGCCCTCGATAAGGTCGTTCATACGGTTGATGCAGCGCAAAAACGTCGATTTGCCACAGCCCGAAGGGCCGATAAACGAGGTGATGGCGTTTTTGGCGATGTTGAGGTCGAGCCCCGTCAGCGCATGAAAGTCACCGTACCAAAAGTTGAAATCCTTGGCCGTGATGGCCGCTTGCTCCGGCGTGGGAGCGGACTGATAGACGGACATGGGACTCCTTAACTAACGGCGCTTGCGCGACAGATAACGCGCAAACAGGTTGAAGGCCAGAATAATCGCCATCAGCAAAAGCGCGGTGCCGTAGGCTGCGTTCATGTTGATGCCGTCGTTGGCAAGCAAATAGAGGTGAACGGTCATGGGACGACCGGAATCAAGCGGCGAAATAGGCAGGTTGATGGCCTGACCCATGGTGTAGAGCACCACGGCGGTCTCGCCGATGGCGCGACCGATGGCAAGGACGATACCGGTGGCAATGCGGCCAAAGGCCGAAGGAAGCACGATCTTGGAGACGACCTGCCACTTGGTGGCGCCCAGGCCATATGCGCCCCAACGGATATAGCGCGGAACGGCGCGAATCGCTTCCTCGGTGGTGCGCATGACGATGGGCAGCATCAGAAGTGCCAGCGCCAGGGCGGCCGAGACCATCGAAAGACCCAGGCCCATGGCCTCGACAAACAAAGCGTAGCCAAAGAGGCCCATAACGATGGAGGGCACCGAGGCCAAGGCATCGGCAGCATAGCGAATGATGTCGACGACCTTGCCCTGTTTGGCATACTCAGCCAGATAGACCGCAGCCAAGACGGCAACCGGCGTGCAGATGAGCATGGCGAGTGCCGTCACGTAGATAGTCGAGACGATCGTGGGCCAAATGCCGCCTTCGGCGTTTACGCCCTGCGGCCAACCAAAGATAAAGTCAAGCGAGATATGCGGCAGACCGTTGATGACCACGTAGGCGATGATGGCAAGCAACACCAGGGTGGTGATATAGGCCGCGGCGCGAAAGACGCCGAGCATAATCTTGTTGGACAGGTCCTTGTTGATGCGGCCCTTCTTACCATGGGAAAGGGCACGCTTGATGCGCTCGCGCGACGAGGTCGTATCGGCCGTCGTGTCAACGGAATCGGACATAGCCTACCCCCTCTTCTTCTTGGAAATCAGACGGACGATACCCACCAGTGCAGCGGAGATGATAAACAGAACCACGCCCATGCCAAACAGAGCCGAGCGATGCAGGCCCGAGGAATAGCTCATGTCGAGCGCGATCTGGCTCGTGAGCGTCGAGATGGGGCTCGAGATGCTATCCGGAATGACCGGGGCGTTGCCCACGACCATCAACACGGCCATGGTCTCGCCGATGGCGCGCCCCATGCCCAAAACGATGGCGTCCACAATGCCCAGCTTGGCGGCCGGCAGCACAACCTTGTAGATGGTCTGCCACTTGGTGGCACCCATAGCATAGGACGCCTCGCGAATGCCCATGGGAATGGAATTGAGTGCATCGATGGTGAGCGTGGTGATGGTGGGCACGATCATAATGGCGAGCACGAACCACGCCGTCAGCGCGCCAAAGCCAAGACCGCCGGTCAGCTGCGCGATAAACGGACGGATGATGACCATGCCAAAGAAGCCGTAGATGATAGAGGGGATGCCCGCCAGCAGGTCGACGGCGGGGCTGATGAGCCTGCGCACGCGCTTGCTGGCGATCTCGACCAGATACACGGCCGTGCCCACACCCAGTGGCACGCCCATGGCGAGCGCACCGACCGTCACCAGGCCAGAGCCCGCCAGCAGCGACATGATGCCGTAGTGACCCTCGGAGGGCGCCCACGTAAAGCTAAAGAAGTCCGCCAGGCCGATGTCGGTAAAGACGGGCAGTGCCGAATACGTGGTAAAGACAAAAATCAGGATGACGGTGACGACCGCCAAGAACGCGCAGGCAAAGAAGATCCACTGCAACGCCTTCTCCTTGAGATAGGTGCTGCGCGACACCAACGCCAACTCACGCTTTTTGGACGCCTGAGCCTCCTGCTCAATCTGGGGGGTTTCCTGTGCTTCCACGCTACTCACTCCCCTTTCCGTCGTTGGTGACGGGAATAAAGCCCGCCTCGCGAATCTGCTTGTCCATCTTCTCGGACGTCACATAGTCAATGTAGTTCTGCGCCTGCTGCGAAGGCGTACCCTTCACAAAGAAGTAAAGGTCACGCGAGATGGGATAGCCGCCACTTGCGACCGTCTTCTCGGATGCCTCGACATGGTTGACCGAAACGGCCTTAACTGAGGTCTTGGCGTTGAGGCTCTCGACGAAACCCAGCGAGATGTAGCCAATGGCGCCACGCGAGCGGGAAACGACATCGCGTACCTGGCCCGTACCCGAAAGAACGGCCGAGCGACGATCGAACGGCGTGCCGTCCATCACGATGGTACGGAAGGCCTCGCGCGTACCGGACGCCTCGTCGCGGTTGATAACCTGAATCTTCAGGTCCTCTCCGCCGACTTCCTTCCAGTTGGTGATCTTGCCGGCGTATATATCGCGAAGCTGCTCGGTCGAGAGATTGTCGACCGGGTTGTCGTCGTTCACGATGACTGCGATGCCGTCGTGCGCGATTACGATCGGGGTCAGGCCAAGGTCCTGCTCATCAGCATTGAGGCCACGAGACGAACTGGCGATGTCGGCCGTGCCGTTGCTGACGGCCTCGATACCCGCAGAGGAGCCAAGGCCGGAGACGAGCACGTCGATGCCGGTCTCTTCCTTAAAGCCCTCGGCCGCGATCTCGGCAATGGGAAGGCACGTGGTCGAGCCGGCCACGGTGATAGAAGACGTGGAAGATCCCGAGGAGCAGGCACACAGCGTGAGTGTGAGCACTGCCGCGCTCAGGACCGATGTGATCTTTCTCATAGCATCACGCCGATCGCAGCATGACGCCCGCAGGTGCCGCCCTCGTTGCGGTAGGAATAAAAGCGGTCGTTCTGACGAACGGTGGAAAGCCTGGTGTCCACAATGCTGCTCGCCTCGACGCCGGCGTCCATCAGCGCCTCGCGAATGGCGGCGGAAAGATCGAGCATACGAGAAGCAGAGGCATCGATGCACGCGAACTCGGCGGCAAAGCGATCCATAAGTTCTTGGGACACCTCGTACTCGTCGCCCAGGATATGGGGCCCAATGTAGGCAGAGATGTCGTCCGGCTTGCAGCCAGCCGCCTCGCAGAGCGCTTGGCACGCCTTGGCGGAAATGCGCGCAATCGTGCCCTTCCAGCCAGAGTGCACCACGGCAAAGCCGCCGGGAGCCACCAGCACCACGGGAACGCAATCGGCAAAGCAGAGCATCACGGGTACCTCACGGGCCATGCAGACGATGGCATCGCAGCCCTCGGCAATCTGCTCGCGAATATTCTCGAGATAATCGGCACCGTTCGAGGCCACCGTCACGACATGGTCACCGTGTACTTGATTGGGAACAAGCAGGTTGTGCTCGCACTCCGCGGCACCCAAGGCCTCGAGTGCGCGGCGACGATTTTCTTGAACGGCAAAGGGATCATCGCCAACATGCGAGCCCAGATTGAGTGAGGAGTACGCATCTTCGGAAACACCACCGGTGCGCTCGGTAAAGGCAAAACGAACATCGCGCGTCGCGCCCTCTACGAACGTAACTCCATCATGGTCGACACGCGAAACGCTGTCCGCACGTGCTGCCATACTAAAGCCTCCTAATAACACAAGTATCGCGGCGACGCCGCAGCAGTCCGTGCCACACGGCTGCCATACTTCATCAAAAGGATACCCGCAGCGGTAGGGGCTAAACGTAAGGGGAACGTAAGGAGATTGGAGGCTTTCGTTTACAAAGGCAAAACACAACAAAAAGGGTGCGCCCAATCGGACGCACCCCATACAGGTCGCTGAGAAAAACGAACTAGAAGCTGCCGCGCTTGAGGAAGTCAGGAAGCTCAAACTGGTCGTTGCCAAAGTTGGGGAGCTCGGTACCACCGACGTTGTGAGTCGGGGCAGCCTGAGCCGGGCTCGTGGCAGGAGCGGTGCGCTGCGGCTCGGTAGAAGCAGCGGCCTTGCTCTGGGACTGCTGTGCAGCGAAGAGCTCGTCCTGACGGTTGACGTTGGAGTCGGAGAAGCCCGTAGCGATGACGGTAATACGCACCTGATCGCCCAGGGACTCGTCGACAACGGTACCGAAGATGATGTTGGCCTCGGGGTCGACGGCGTTGGCGACAACGTCGGCAGCGTCGCTGATCTCCTGAATACCCAGGTCCTTGGAACCGGCAATGGAAAGCAGGACGCGCGTAGCGCCATCGATGGAGCTCTCGAGCAGCGGGCTGGAAATAGCCTGCTGGGCAGCGTCGACGGCACGGGTGTCCCCAGAAGCGGTACCGATACCCATCATGGCGGTACCGGCCTGCTTCATGATGGTCTTAACATCGGCGAAGTCCAGGTTGATGATACCGGGGACGGTGATGAGGTCGGTGATGCCCTGGGTGCCCTGGGAAAGGACGCCATCGGCGATTGCGAAGGCCTCAAGCATGGTGGTCTTCTTCTCGGCGATGTCGAGCAGCTTGTCGTTAGGGATAACGATCATGGTGTCGACGCAGTCGGAAAGCGTCTTAATGCCTTCTTCGGCGCTCTTCTTGCGCTTGCGGCCCTCAAACGTAAAGGGCTTGGTCACGACGGCGACGGTCAGCGCGCCGACCTCGTTCATCGCGATATCGGCAACGATGGGGGCAGCGCCGGTACCGGTGCCGCCGCCCTCGCCGCAGGTGATGAACACCATATCGGCGCCAGCGAGCGCCTCGGCGATGTCGTCGCGGGACTCATCGGCGGCCTTACGGCCGACCTCGGGGTTGGCGCCAGCGCCCAGGCCGCGGGTCAGGTCGGTGCCGATGTGCACCTTGATATCGGCATCAGAGATCGCGAGTGCCTGAGCATCGGTGTTGATGGCAACAAACTCGACGCCGCGGATACCCTCTTCGATCATTCGATTGACCGCGTTGGTACCGCCGCCGCCGACGCCGACCACCTTAATGACGGCAAGGTAGTTGTTGATCTCTGTCTCGTGCATGTCGGTCCTCCGAACAAAGGTTATTGCCATAGCATGGGTTGACCCCTGCGCACATTAACCTTCAAGTTGAAAGTAAATGCAAAGGTAAACCGTATTATGTTTGCACATTATGAACGTATCAGTCAAATAATTGACGGTGAAAACCAAACAAACCAGATAAACGGCGCGGTATGCCCCATCAACAAAGGCCAGAAGACGCTACGAGGTCGGTGCGTTCCTAAACGTATAGTTGCCAGGAGATCGAACGTTGATATACGTCACGCCCTCCACCTGCGAAAGCAGCTTGGTAACGATACGCTCCTTTTTGGCAATGTCATCCGAATCTCCGAGCGACACCTCGATACCGTTATCGAGATTCGCCGAGATGGCCTCGACCGAGGGCGTGGAAATATCCTTGACCTGGCCCAGGAACTCGCTCGAGAATCCGCGGACGTAATCCAGGCCGGCCTTGACCGCCTTGGAATTTACCGCTTGCCCCGAAACCGGCGCGACATCGGCCGAGACATCGGTCAGCAGCACGGCTCCGTAATGTTTGGCGAGCGCCAGGGCGGCATCGATGCCGTTTAGGGTGTTGGCACCCTCCCCCGTTGTGATGACATCGCCCTGGTCGTCAACATCGACCGAGGTAGACAGCGGTGCAATCCATGTGTCATCGTCCCCGATCGCCCATGCAAGATCGTCGGAGCTAATGTAGGCAATTGCGATAACCTTGCGTTCCGTCGGCGTGATGATGAGCGTATGGGGAAATTGACGCTGAACATCCACGCCCGAAACCCACGGATTTTGCTTGAGGCCCTCGGTGATCTGGTCGGGATTCACATTGAACAGCGACGTGTCCTCGGGCAGATCGATCAGCTGGATGGCATCGTGCTTGGTCACATGCTCGCTGCCCTGGATCTGAATATCGGTAGCGGCGAACAGGCCAGAGTTAATGACGACGACGGCAACGACTGCAAGCACTGCCAGAGCGGCAAGGATGCCGCCCACGATTTTGCCCTTGCCCTTAACGGCAGAAGCGGCACCCGCCGCATGATTTGCCAAGGCGCCGATCGATGACAGCGGATTAGAGCCCTTTTTGCCCGATTGCGGTTTTGCGGAGGCCGACACCGACGTCAGCATACGTGGCTTAGATGCACCCAGCGCGCGACCGGGACGCGTCACCTTTGCCCCCAACGAGGGCTTGGGCGACGCTATGGGGCGAGAAGGTATGGCGCCCATCGCCGGTTTGGGCGTCACCGAGGGACGTGCCACCGGACGAGCAACATTTTTGGCCGCGGGGCGTCCGCCAAGCTGCGAACCGGCAGTCAAACGCTTGGCAGGCCGCACGGACCCAGCAGGCTTAGAAGGCATAACGGACTTACGTTGAGGCTGAGACGGTGCGCCGGAACGCCCTCCGGCGCGGCGGAAGGTTGGTTTCGATGCTCTAGAAGCCGAGGAATTTAACTTCCGGTCTGAGCTCGATGCCATACGCCTCCCTCACCTTTCCGTGCACATGTCTGATAACCGCGGCCACGTCATCGGCCGAGGCGGTTCCGTTATTAACGATAAAATTAGCGTGTACGGGCGAAACTTCCGCGCCGCCAACCGAAAAACCCTTTAATCCACAATCCTCGATAAGCTTGCCCACGCTCGCATCGGGCGGGTTGCGAAATACCGACCCGCAGGATGCACAGCCCATGGGCTGTGTGCGCTTACGCCGCGTCAGGTACCGCTCCATACGTTCACGGATATCGGCCTTGGGCGCAGGTTTGAGCTTGAGCACGCACTCCAGAATGATCTCGTTACGCGGCAGGCTGCATTCACGGTAGCCCCAAGCGATCTCCGAGCCCGCGTAATGCTTGATGCCGGAGCTCGGGTCAAACGTAACGACATCTTCGACCAGCGAGCCAATCCACTCGGTTCGCGTGCCGGCATTCATGGACACGGCGCCGCCAACGGAGCCGGGAATACCGACCGCAAACTCAAGGCCCGAAAGGCTGCGCGACAGCGCGTCGTTGACTAGGCGAGCGAATATCACGCCCGCACCGACCGTCAGCGTACAACCGTCTTCGGCGACAACCGTACGCTGGAACTCACGCCCCAACGAAATGACGGCGCCGCGATAGCCTGCATCGGCAACAAGCAGATTAGATCCCTTGCCGATAATGACCCACGGCACCTGCTCACGATCGAGCACCGCCACGGCGCGACGCAAGGCATGATAGCTGTGACACGTCACAAAGAGGTCCGCCTTGCCGCCGATACGATAGCTCGTATGGCGCGCGAGGCGTTCATCCTCAATTACGTCCGTATCGATCATGCCCGAAAGCGCCATGACGGCGTTAAACAGACCCATGGGGTTTAAGCGTCTTTCTTGGCAGTCAGATACTCGATGAACTCGGGGCCGACCGTCGTGACGTCGCCGGCGCCCATGGTAAGCAGCAAATCGCCCTCGCCAACCATCTTCTCGAGCTCCTCATTGAGCTCAAGACGGCTCGAGCAGTACACGACCTCCTTGCCGGGATGCTTGGCGCGCACGGTATCGGCAAGCATCTTGGACGTGACACCCGGGATGGGCATCTCGCCGGCAGAGAACACGTCAATCAACAGCAGCTTGTCAGCATTGGCGAATGCGTCGGCAAAGTCATCGCACAGAGCCTGCAGGCGCGAATAGCGGTGCGGCTGGAACACGACGTCGACATGTTTGAAGCCCAGCGAAGAGGCAGCAGCGAGCGTCGCCTTGATCTCGGTGGGATGATGGCCGTAATCGTCAACCACCGTGATGCCGTCGATATCGCCCACGTGGGTAAAGCGACGGCGGACGCCTTCAAAACTCGAAAGTGCCTTAGCGGCGGCGTCGATATCGAGGCCTAGGACATGGGCGACGGTCAAGACGGCCGTGGCGTTGAGCATGTTGTGACGACCGGGGTTGCTCTTAATCTCGACAGCGTGCTCGGTGCCGTCCTCAAAGCGAACGATAAAGTCGCTCTGGATGCCCTTGACATCCGGATGCACGCAGACGATGTCGTTGGTCTCGGCAAAGCCATAGGAAAGCACATGACGGCCCGTCGACTTGGCAAGCTCGACCAGATGCGGGTCCTCGCCACAGACGATGACCGTGCCGTCCTCGCCCACCAAACTCATAAACTTGGCGAAGGTGGCCTCGATCTCCTCGATACCCGAGTAATGATCGAGATGGTCGGCCTCGACGTTGGTCACGATGACCACATTGGGGTTAAGGAACAGGAAGGAGCTGTCGGACTCATCCGCCTCGGCGACAAAATAGTCGCCCGAGCCGTTCTTGCCGTTGGTATCGTAGCCCTCGACAATGCCACCGATCAGGAAGCTGGGGTCCAGGCCCATGCGGTCGAGCATGGTGGCACACATCGAAGAGGTCGTGGTCTTGCCGTGAGTACCGGCGACGGCGACGGTGGTGTAGCCGTGGCCCAGAGCCGAGAGCATCTTGGCGCGAGGCCACACGGGAATACCCAGCTCGCGCGCACGGACGAGCTCGGGGTTGGACTCGGGAATAGCGGTAGAGACCACGACGACGTCGGGCTTGACCTCGTCGATGGTGGCGGCCTCATGGCCCACATGCACCTTCACGCCGGCGCGGGTAAGCTGGCGAATATAGCGCGACGTCTTAAGGTCGGAGCCGGTAACGACATAGCCGCGTTCGTGAAGGACGAGGGCGATGCCGCTCATGCCGGCGCCACCGATACCGATAAAATGGGCGCTCTTGAAATCGGGCGCGGAGGTTGCAGTCTGGGAATCAGCCATGTGCTCGTGTACTCCTTGCGTAAACACTGCCTGTAACCCGTCTACTGTACCGCACCTACCGCATCCGCGCGAGGGCGACCCGCGATATCCCGTCTAACTAACGCAATCCTTCTACCGCGTCTGCCAAAAGGACGGCAGCGCGGTCCTGGACCAAACCGCGAGCCGCCTGACGCATGGCATCGCGCGCCTGCGCATCATCGATAAGATGCAGCAGCTCATCGGCAAACGCCTGGGTATCGATATCGGCATCGGCGCAGAGCACGCCAGCACCGGCATCGACCAGATAGCGGGCATTGGTGGTCTGATGATCGGCCGTCGCATGCGGATACGGCACCAGTACCGAAGGTGTGGCAAGGGCCGCGATCTCGGCAACGCTCGAAGCGCCCGAGCGCGAGAGGACCAAATCGGCCGCGGCCAGCATATCGCCCATATTGTCGATGTAGGGCTGGACGCGATACCGCTTCGCCTCCTCGGGCATCAGGGCAAGAGCACGCTCGGTGTCCTCGAAGCCATCGGCGCCCGTCGAATGCAAAACATAGAGATTATCGCGCGAGAGCAACTCGTTTTTAAGCGAAGCCACGCGCTCATTAAGATGTTGAGCACCAAGTGAGCCGCCAAAAACCAGCAGGAGTGTGGTGTCCTCAGGCACGGCGAGAGCCCTGCGACCGCGAACCCGATCCCCCTCGATCACAGAACGGCGCACGGGGTTGCCGGTCATGAGCACATGGTCAGGATCGCCCTCGCGCTCAAACACGGAACGTGCTGCCGGCACCGAGATGCAAACGCGGGCGGCATGCGAACTCATCATCTTGTTAGCAAGGCCCGGAACGGAGTTCTGTTCGTGCAGCAGATACGGAATGCCCGCGTCTTTGCACCAGCCCAGAAGCGGGACCTCGACATAGGCGCCAAAACCTATAGCGACATCGGGCTTGCAGGCTTTAGAAAAATGGCTGCCGAGCGTGCGCTTCGCCTTATAGACACGCCACAGCGAGCTCAACGCCGTCCAAGGGCGAGAGCGGTCGAAGCCCGTAACCGTAATCGGCACAAAATCGAACCCTGCCTCGGGAACCAGACGACCCTCGAGCTTATGCGACTGACCCACAAACACAACGTGGTGGCCACGGTCACGTAGCTCCTCGGCCAAGGCGAGTGCGGGGTTGATATGTCCCGCCGTGCCGCCGGCTGCGATAGCAACGGTCATCTTATCGGTCATGGTAGTCCCTTCGTACGCGCGGCCCCTGGTCGTCGGTGCGCAAGCGCGCCGACGGGTCCGAATTCAAGTCGATCCGATTATATCCGCCACCCGTATTGCGCGGCGTCGGTCGTTGCGGGCGACTCTGCGGCGCCGAGCGCGGACGGGCATCCGACTCCGAAGCAAAACCGTTCAAGACGGTAAAACCGCCACGCGACGAGCGCTCCCCACGCGTATGGGGAACACCGGCAGTGCTCTCGTCCATAACGGCAAAGCTATCGCGACGACGATCGTATTCATCGCGTCGAGCGCTCTCGTGCGAGACGCGTAAAATAAGCCCGGCGAGCATGAGCGACACGATAATCGACGAGCCGCCATAGCTGATAAACGGCAGCGGCTTACCCGTCATAGGAAACACGTTGAGAATACCCAGCGCGTTGATCAAAAACTGCACCGCGAGGATAACCGCAGAGCCCGAAGCCATGAGCGCCCCGCGACGATCGGCGGCCTGCTCGGCAATTCGAAACGCCGAGTAGATCAGCATCGCAAACACCAAGAAAAACAGCAGCGTCCCCAAAAAGCCAACCTCCTCGCCAATGATGGCCAGGATGTAGTCGTTGTGTGCCTCGGGCAAATACGAGTACTTCATGGTTGAGTTGCCGATACCGCGGCCGAACAGTCCGCCCGAAGCAAACGCCATAATGGCGAGCGTTGCCTGATACCCGTCTCCATATTCATCTGCCCAAGGGTTCAAGAGAACCTGAATGCGCACCATACGGTACGGCTCGACGACAAGAGCGATCACGATGATGACGGCGCCAGCAAGAATCGCACCGATAATGAATTTTGGGTCAAGACCGGCAAAAAGCGCCATGCACATGATCGTCAACAGAATAATCAGGATGGTGCCAAAGTCGGGCTGAATAAAAATCAAGACGAGCGATATGCCCAAATATAAGCCCATGCCCTTAAGGAACTCATTGATGTTACCGCCGGGCGAAAACACGCGATCGAGCATGATGGCAGAATAGGCAATGGCAAACGGCTTGAGAAACTCCGATGGCTGAAACTGAATGCCGGCAATGCTCAGCCAACGCGTAGCGCCACGGCTGCCGCTACCAAAGAGGAACACCGCAAGCAGCAAGATCATCATAGCGATAAGGGCAAGTTTAAGCGCCCCTTCGCCAAACCAGCTATCGGGTGCAACGCGCGCGATGAACTCGAGGGCAGCAACACCGACGACAGTGAACATAAACTGCCGGAACAAAAAGTAGGTCGCGGAGTCGTTCTCGTGAAGCGCCTCGACTGAAGAAGCCGAGTACACCATAAGCAGGCCAAAACAGACCAGCGAGAACAGGCAGGTCAAAAAGACCAGGCGGGGTCGCATGATACGTGCGGGGACGCCGGCGATATAACGTTCGCCGATGCCCTGCGTGCGACGACCGGCGCGCGGCGTGATGCACTGCGAGGAAGCACGGTCCGAGTCGGGCCTCCTCATATTCTGTCGGGGGCTCTCCTCTCTCACCGGAAACCCCTATTCCATTTGCGTATTGGACGCAGCGGCAAGCTGGGCCACATAGTCCTTAAACACGCGACCGCGCTCCTCGTAGCCCGAGAACTCATCGAACGAAGAGCAGGCGGGCGACAGTAAGATCACATCGCCGCGGCTCGAGAGCGAACGGGCAACGTCCACGGCATCGCGCAGGTCGTCGGCCTGGGCGATATCGACATCACCGTCGACATCCGCCTCGTCCATAGCGGCGGTAAAGCGCTCGCGCGCGTCGCCAAAGCAGACCACCGAGCGAACGTTATCCATCACAACGCGGGCAAAGGACTCGAGCGGCGTGCCCTTATCGTGACCGCCGAGCAGCAAGATCACATCGTCATCGGGAAACGCCGTCAGGGCCTTTTCGACCGCATCGGTGTTCGTTGCCTTGGAATCGTTGACATAGCGCACGCCATCGATCTCGCCACAGGGCTCAACGCGGTGCTCCAGCGGCTGGAACGAGACCAGGCCGCGACACACACTGTCAACATCGGCGCCGACCGTCAGGGCCGCCGTGGCAGCACACAGGGCATTGATTACATTGTGATGGCCCGAAATCTTAAGCTCGGACGTATCGACGAGCGGGGTCTCGACGCCCTTCAGGCGAATGACCATCTTGCCATCGCGAACAAATGCGGCGTCCTCGCCCGCAGGCTCGTCAAAAGCAACCTTGCAGATGCGACGGCCCGGAACATAGATGTACTCATCGAACTCGTGGATACCGGCATCCTCGACATCAACAATCACCAGGTCATCGTCGACCATATTCTCGAAGAGCTTAATCTTGGCGAGCGCATAGTTCTTGTGGCTCTTGTGCCAGCCCAGGTGGTCGGGCGTGATGTTGAGCAGCACAGCCACGCGAGGATGAAGCTCGGCGGTCGTAGCAATCTGATAACTCGACAGTTCGGCCACAAACCACTCATTGTGTGCGCGGCCATCGATCTCGTTCACCGGCGGCTCACCGATATTGCCGACGGCCACGCTGGCTTCACCGGCGGCCTTGAGCAGGTAATCGGTCAGTGACGTGGTTGTCGTCTTGCCGTTGGTGCCCGTAATGGCAATCCAATTTTGGGGAGACAGACGGTAGGCAAACTCGGGCTCACCCATAATCTGGGCAGCGTGATCACGGCCAGCCTTAAAGAATGCCGAGAACTCCGAGATGCCCGGACACGTCACGCATACATCAAACGCGCCCTCGACCTGCTCGGTTCCGTAGACAAACGATGCCCCGTGCGCCTCGAGCGAGCGCGTGGCATCGTTGGGCTCGGACGTGCCGCCACCGTAAACGGTAACGGCACTCACACGCTCGGGATGTGCAAGCGCCCAGCGAGCGACATCAAGACCGGACTTACCCTGGCCCAAAACGAGCAGGCTAAAGACATCAGCAAGAGGCATGAAAGACCACTATCCCAACTGGAAGAACAACGCGAGGCCCAGGGCTCCGAAGGCCGCGGCGACAATCCAAAAACGGATGACGACCTTGGTCTCGGCCCAGCCCTTCTTTTCGAAATGATGATGAATGGGCGCCATAAGGAAGACGCGCTTGTGCGTAAAGTGGAAATAGACAACCTGGATCATGACCGACAGGGTCTCGACGATAAACAGACCGCCGATGATGAGGGAAACGACTTCGGTGTTGGTCATGATGGAGGTGCAGGCAAAAGCGGCACCCAGAGCAAGCGAGCCGGTATCGCCCATAAAGATGCTCGCCGGATAGCAGTTGAACCACAAAAAGCCCAGGCAGGCGCCGGCGCACGCCGTGCAGAAGATGGACAGGTTCACATCGCCGTGCAAAAACGCCATGGCAGCCATGGCCAGCATGGCGATCATGGAGGTGCCGCCGGCAAGACCGTCCAAGCCGTCGGTGAGGTTTACGGCGTTGGAAAGGCCCGCGATCATCAGCCAGCAAAAGACAAGGTAGAGCCACGGAAAAGAGAGGCCGCAAATGGTGGTCGAGAGCACACCAAGGTCGATCGTCAGGCCACCGGGGAAACGAATCTCGGGGGCGACGCCGCACCAGTTGACAGCAAGCACGGTAAAGGTAACGCAGATGAGGGTAAGGCCAATCATCTTGGCGTGAGGCGTCAGGCCGAGCGAGCGGCCGTGCGTGACAGAAGTCAGGTCGTCGATGAGGCCAAGAACGCCGGTTGCCAGCGTGGCGAGCAGCACAAGCACGAGCTCGGTGGTGAGCTTTCCCATCAAAAGGCAGGTCAGCGAAACGGCAACCAGGATGATGACGCCACCCATGGTGGGCGTGCCCTGCTTAATCAGGTGACGCTTGGGGCCATCGGCGCGAACCTGCTGGCCGATGCCCTCGACCTTCAGGAGCTTAATCCACCACGGCATAAGCAGCATCGCGATGACGGCGGCGATGCCCAATCCCAAAAAGGCCTGGTACGTAGGATACGAAGGATTGCCGAACATGGACTAGCACACACCTTCCACAAAGCGATCGAGCTCAACGAAGCGTGAGCCCTTGACCAGCACGACATCATGCTGCTCAAGAGCGCCGCCCATACGGTCGAGCACCTGCTGATAGTCGGAGAACACCTGAATGCGGTCCTCATCCATACCCATCATGCGCGCGGCCTCGGCCATACGCTGGGCAAGCTCACCGCCGACACATGCGAGCATATCGAGCTTCTTGGCCGCCGCATAGGCGCCCACCAGCTCATGCATGCGAGGAGCCTCGTCGCCCATCTCGCCCATCTCGCCCAGAACCGCCATGCGCGAACCCGTGCACGAAAGCGAACACAGCAGGTCGAGGCCGGCTGCCATCGATTCGGCACTGGCGTTATATGAGTCGTCGATGACGCGGGCGCCGCTCTTGGCGCGCTTGATTTCCTGACGATGCCCGGTAATCGTAAGACCCCTAAAGGCGACATCGATCTGCTCGGGCGTCACGCCAAGGCGATAGGCAACCGCTGCGGCCTTGACGGCATTGGGAACGGACTGCGCGCCGGGAATGGCAAGCAGTGTGTCGATAGTCTCGCCCAAGCAAAAATCGAGCGTAAAGACCGGGCGTCCCTCGTCATCAATGCGAATGTCGCACGCACGGACCTCATCGTCGTCCGAGACGCCCGCAAGCATCACGTCGACGCCCGCAGGCGCAGCAAAGGTGTCGCGGATGAACGGGGTAAAGTCGTCCTCACCACCCAAAACCAGCAACGGGAGAAGGTCTCCGGCGGCGCACATGCCGCCAACAATCTCGGATTTGGCACGAGCGATATTCTCGCGACTGCCCAGAATACCGATATGGGAGGTGCCGATCTTGGTCACAATGGCAAGGTTGGGATTGGCGGACTGAGACATGCGCTCAATCTCGTGGAAATGGTTCATGCCCATCTCGAGCACCAGAACCTCGGTGTCGGCAGGGGCCGCCAGCACCGTGAGCGGCATACCGATCAGGTTGTTGTAGTTACCCTTGGTTGCCCAAACGCGATAACGCTTGGCGAGCACCGCGGCGAGCACGTCCTTGGTCGTTGTCTTGCCGATAGAGCCGGTAATGCCAATTACCAGGCAGCCAAGCTCCAAACGATAAGCGTGAGCCAGGCGCAGCAAAAACTCCTCGGGGTCATCGGTATGCAGGATGGCGCAGCCCTTCTCATGGGCCAGCGAAAGCAGCTCGGCATCGGGCTCGCGCGTCATCACTACGGCGCCGGCACCCGACTCGATGGCACGGGAAGCAAAGTCGTTGCCGTCGACCTTTTCACCCAGGAAGGCGACGAATATCGTGCCCTCCTCAACCTGGCGCGAGTCGATAACGCAACCGCGGCATACCCGATCGGCTTCTCCCGTCACGGTTCGGGCCCCTGTTGCGGCCGCGAGGTTGTTGACGGCGATCTCTATCATTGCAGCTCCCCTGTAAACCCAATAATGCTATCGGCGTATTGTATCCCAGCGCCGCCTACGCGTGGTGCAGGGCGTGTGAACAACCCGGATTAACCGACTGGCCATTTCATAGATAGTAACCCCCTACTTGGTGCGCGGGACACCCAACACGTCAAGCGCACTGGCCATAATGGACTGGAACGGCACTGCGGCGGCATCGGAGCCTGACGGGGTTCCGTCAAGGGTGATATAGCACAGGACCTTGGGCGACTGCGCCGGGGCAAACCCCATAAAAGACGACATGTAGTTCTCTTTGAGGTAGCCGCCGTTCTCATCGGCGCGCTCGGCCGTACCAGTCTTGCCCGCCACGTCGTAGCCGTCCACCGCGCCGCCAACGCCCGTTCCCTCGGCAACGACCGTCTGCATACACGATGTCACCTGCGAGGCGGCCTCCTCGGAAATCGCGCGATCCCCCTCGCCCCAATCCTTTTCATCGCCCTTGCTCGACTTATAGAAGTGCGGAGTCATCATCACGCCGCCGTTCGCGATGCCGCCCACGGCACGTGCGACCTCAATCGGCGAGACGGACAGCGCCTGGCCAAAGCTCATAGCACCCAAGGTGGCACCATCGTACTGGTCGCGCTCCTTGACGATGCCCAGACTCTCACCCGGAAAATCGACACCGGAGCTATGACCGATACCCCACTTGTCCACATAGGTGGCAAAATCATCGGCACCGATCTTGCGCCCCACCAGGACAAAACCGACATTGGACGAACGGCGCATCATCTCGCGTACGTCCATTGTCATGGTGTAGTCACGCTTGTCGGCATCGGTAACGGTATCGTCGCCCACCTTGATACTCGCGGGAACCTCAAACGATGTGCTCGGGCGCACAACGCCCAAATCAAATCCGGCGCCCGCAACCAGCGTCTTAAAGACCGAGCCGGGCTCGTAGGCATCCGTCACCAGACGAAGGTTCATGTCCTCGGTCTTGGCGTTTTCCAAATTGGTCTGGTCGTAGGTCGGATACGAGCAGGCGGCCAGGATCTCTCCAGTCGTCGGGTCGGTCACCAGGGCCGACCCGTTTTTGGCCTTCGTCTTCTCGACCGCCTCGGCCAAGGCATCTTCCGCGGCACGCTGAATGTTGACGTCGATCGTCGTCACGATATCCACGCCATCGATCGCGGCAACCTTTTTATAGGCACCGCCCGCGATATAGCCGCCATCTCTTGCGCGCTCGCGCACAAGAGAGCCATTCGTTCCGGTCAGAAGCTCATCGTATTGTTTTTCGAGTCCCGTCAGGCCAGCGTTGTCCACGTTCACGACGCCCAGCAGCTGAGAAGCCAGGTTTCCATACGGGTAAACCCGCTTCATCGCCTGCTCAAAGAGCACGCCGGGTAGATTCTTCTTTTCCAGGGCGGCAGCGTCATCCTCGTCGACCTGGCGCTTGATATACACCCAGGAACCATCAGACAGCACCAGCTTGCGGCAGGTCTTTTTATCAATACCGGTAGCCTTGACCAGCGCCGAGACCGTCTTGTCGACGTCCTCGACAAGCTGAGGGTTCACGGCGACATTGCGGCATTCGACCGACGACGTCAGCACGTTGCCGTTGCGGTCGTAGATAGTGCCACGTTTGGCATAGAGCGTCTGTGAAAGCAGACGACGCGCGTCCGCACGCTCGCGCAGCTTGTCAGCATTCACGATCTGGTATTCGGCAAGACGGAAGACGCCCGCGGCAAGGCCAACCCCGATACAGCCCATAACGACATCGCGGCGAGGCAGCGGCGCTCCCGTAACCCATTCAGACGACGACCCCTTGCGCGCGCCCGTATTGCGTACCCGAGGTCCGCCCGAGCCACGAAGACGCGACGCAGGGTCGTTGCCATAGGACGGCCCCGCGTTGTAAGATGGCCGACCCGTTCCTTGATAACCAGAACGTCCCCGCGAGGAGGGACGTCCAGACCCGTGGTCCCCGTCGGAACCGCGGCGATAGTCATTTGTCATACTCAGCTACCGTCTTATTTACTGAGCGGCCGCAGTCGAGCTAGCGCCCGCGGCTGCATCCTGCGAAAAGTCAAGCGTAACGCTCTCGCTGGGCTCCACCATGCCATAGGCGCCCGCAAGATCGCGAATACGCGTGTCGGCACCATAGACCGAATGCATGACCTCAAGGTTAGAACTCTCGTCGGTCGCCTTCTCGAGCGTGCTGGCAAGCTCTGCGTTGCCGTTGAGCACCTGGGCCGTGACACCGGCAAGTGCCACGCGGGCGACACCGATCGTCATGAAGACAGCCGCGATGATGCAAACCGTTTTAAGAACGCTCATGAAAACCGGGCTTACCACCTGGTTTGCCTGACGGCCCGCGCCCGTGTAGACATCAAAACGCGGCGTGCGTTGCTCACGAGGGGCAACGGGCGCCTGCGGTGCCTCGCGGTAGGCGGGCATGGCGTTCATATCATAGGCGAGTGCTGCGTTTGAGGTGTTATAGCCCATGATATGCCGCCTCCCATCCCGAGTACGTTGGTAGTGTGTTTAAGCTTCGTTTATGGTGCGAGCGGGAGGTCCAATTTCGCGCGGTCGTGCCTACAGGCGCTGCGCCACGCGGATTTTGGCTGATCTCGCCCGAGGGTTGCGCGCAACCTCATCGGGTTGGGCAACCAAGGGTTTGCGGGTGATGACCTTGAGTATCGGCACGTTGCCGCACACGCACACCGGAATCTCCGGCGGGCACGTGCACCCCTGGCTCATCTCCTTAAAGTGGTTCTTTACGATACGGTCCTCGAGCGAGTGATACGAGATGACGCAGATGCGTCCGCCCGGGTTGAGCCACCTGGTGGCGGCATCAAGCCCCCTCTCGAGCACATCGAGCTCGTGGTTGACCTCGATGCGAATGGCCTGGAAGCTCTTCTTGGCCGGGTGCCCACCATGCCGACGAGCGGCAGCCGGAATGCCAGCCTTGATGATCTCGACAAATTGGCCTGTAGTTTCGATCGGTTCTTGCTCGCGACGGCGCACAATCTCGCGCGCAATCTGCGAGGCGAACTTCTCTTCGCCGTAGACGCGTAGAATCCGGGCGAGGTCGTGTTCGTTATAGGTGTTGATGACCTCAGCTGCGTTTAGGGTGTTGTTACCCGGATCCATCCGCATGTCCAATGGGGCATCTTCGTTATACGAAAAGCCCCTGCCAGGGATATCGAGTTGCGGTGACGAAACGCCCAAGTCAAACAGGAAGCCATCGACCCCGGGCACCTCGGCCGAGCAAAGCAGCTCGTCCAAGTCGCCGAAGTTGCCCTTCAGCAGCTGGTGCGGGACGCCGGGAACCTCGCGGTCCAGACGGGCACCAGCGGCCTCGAGGGCCATGTCGTCCTGATCGACGCCGAGCAAAAGGCCCGTCTCCCCCACCTGCGCGGCCATCTTTACCGAATGACCGGCACCGCCAAGGGTGCAATCGCAGACAACGGAGCCGCTCTTGAGCTGCAGCGACTCAAGCACTTCGCCGAGCATGACAGGTTCATGCCGATATTCTTGTGTCAAGATCCCACGCTCCATCCGTTACTCGCGCCTTGCCCTTACGAGAAGAAGAGGTCAAGCAGAGCCTCGTCGTCATCGTCCTCATCGGCCGCGGCGCGGTCCCAAACCTCAAGGTGGTCGTAGTTGCCCACAACCGTGACCTCGCGGTCAAGGTTCGCCTGCTTGCGGAGAGACTCAGAAAGACCGATACGACCGGCGCTGTCCACATCCATCGACGTGGTGCGCTTGTTGATCGCCCTCATGAGCTTCTGGTCGTTGATGTCACGCGGGTTAAAACCCTCGTGGCCCTCACGACCCGCGAAGAGTCCTTCGACCCACTTATCGAAGGCCTCGGCAGAGAACACGTACAGAGCATCGACATCCAGGGCTTTGAACACGCGAACGTGCTCTCCAAGTTCCTCGCGAAGGGGTGCAGGCAGGGACAGACGACCTTTTGCATCGAGATTGCGCTCGTATGCACCAGTCATTCCCATGTGCGCCCTCCCCTCGGTTACTCAGATGGCACGTACGCGGGGAACCACCCCGCCTGTCGACGTCATTAATAATATGGGGAACTGCCCCATTTTTCAACACCTTTCCCCACCCCTTCCCCCACCCTACCCCACCACTCCACCCCCTAACTATTGGGCGCCACCCCCGAGCATATGTTCGAAAACACAATATGTTGTGTTTAACGCAAAGGCGGGATGCCACCTGTAGCACCCCGCCTTTCAACCTCAACCTTCAAGTTGACCTTGAGGCGATTTTTATGTCCCTTTACATCCCGTTCACATCGCCCCCAAACTCTCCCACGCGCGGCATGTGCACCCCGCCGCGCCGTTGGCCGGTGGCGCAAAATGGGACGGACCCCCGATTGCCAAAACGTGCGCAACAGCACGTTCCAGCAATCGGGGGTCCGTCCTCGGATAGCATGTAATCGCAGCTCAGCAGCATATTAGCGATGTGCCAGCGGGTGGGCCGCCAGGTAAACCTCAGTCAGCTGCGTACGATCGACATGCGTGTAGACCTGCGTCGTCGATATATCGGCGTGTCCCAAGATCTCCTGCAGCACGCGAAGGTCCGCGCCGCCCGCGAGCATATGGGTGGCAAAGGAGTGGCGCAACGTGTGCGGATGGAGTCCCACCAACCCCACCTGGCGTCCGTAGCGCTCGCATATGACGTGAACACCCTGACGCGATAGACGCCCACCGTTCTTGTTTAAAAAGACCGCCGGCGTCTCTGTCCCACGAGCATGAGCCGCCAGAAGTCGGCGCCCATCACATATATAGTGCGTCAGGACACGCGCCGCGCTTCCCACCAAAGGGACCAGACGCTCCTTGGAGCCCTTGCCGCGAACCAGCACAAAGCCGTCATCGGCATGGATATCACTCACATCGAGCCCCACCAGCTCGCTCACGCGCAGGCCGCACCCATACAGCACTTCCAAGATAGCGCGATCGCGCAGACCCATCTCGCCATCTGGAAAATCCTGGTCGAGCAATGCCGAAACATCCTCCACCGAAAGGCACTCCGGCAGGCGCTCGGCCTTTTTTGGCAAACGCAACGCCGCCGTAGGATTTTGGGTCATGGCCCCATCGCGCACCAAAAAGGCATGCAGGCCTTTGACGGCAGCGAGCGCGCGCTCCACCGAGGCATCGGAATAGCCCCCATCGCGCCGATCGGCGATAAAGTCCTCAATGACCCGCCGACTCACGTCCTCAAAGGACGCAATGCCCGTCCGCTCCAGATATGCACAGTAGGTCGTCAGGTCTCGGCGATAGGCGGCAATCGTGTTACGCGCCAAGCCCCGCTCGACTGCAAGGTAATCAAGAAACTCCCCCGCCGCCACAGCGAGCGGCGAAGGAGCTTCTCCGATATGTTCCCGGTTCGCCGGCAACCTTAGTCCATCGCACGATTCATGGGCGTCACCTGTAGGCGATCGACGCCCTCATGCTGGCCAATCGAGGCACGCACGAACTCTCGGAATAGCGGCTGAGGATTGGTGGGGCGGCTCTTAAACTCGGGGTGAGCCTGGGTGGCCACGAACCACGGGTGCACATCGCGCGGCAGCTCGACCATCTCGACCAGACGCTCATCAGGCGAAAGACCCGAGATGACAAGACCGGCGTCCTCGAGCTGATCGCGGAAGGCATTGTTGAACTCAAAACGGTGACGGTGGCGCTCGTAGACAAGCTCCTCGCCATACGCCTCACGCGCGAGGGTATCGGCAGCGAGCTTGCACGGATAGGCGCCCAGGCGCATGGTGCCGCCCTTCTCGGTCACGTCCTCCTGCGAGCTCATCAAGTCGATGACGCTAAACGGACCGTCCGGATCAAACTCGGAGGAGCTGGCACCGGCAAGGCCGACAACGTTGCGGGCGAAGTCGCACACGGCAACCTGCATACCCAGGCAAATGCCCAGATACGGAATCTTGTGCTCGCGAGCAAACTCGGCAGCAAGGATCTTGCCCTCCAGGGCGCGCTTGCCAAAGCCGCCGGGAACCAGGATGCCCGATGCGTCGCCCAGAACCTCATTGACGTTTTCGGCATCGAGGCTCTCACCATCGACCAGCTGCACATCTACGTGACGATCGTAGAAAATGCCCGCGTGATGCAGGGCCTCGATAACCGACAGATATGCATCGGGAAGCTGGGTGTACTTTCCCACGACGGCAACCTTAACCTTATCGGCGTGATGGTTGGCATGGTTTTGCTTGCGCAGGAACTCATTCCATGCGCTCATATCGCGCTCGCGCGGATCGAGGCCAAGGCGCTCGCAAATGCGCAGGTCAAAGTCCTGCTCCGCGAGCAGCTGCGGCACGTCGTAAATGCTCGCGCAGTCCTCGTTGGTAAAGACACAGTCGGTGTCGACGTCGCAGAAACTTGCGATCTTGCCGCGAATGGCATCGTCAATATGGTGATCGGAGCGCAGCACAATAATGTCGGGCTGGATACCAAAGCTGCGCAGCTCCTTGACGGAGTGCTGCGTGGGCTTGGTCTTAACCTCGTGGGCGGCGGCGATATAGGGAACGAGCGATACGTGGATGTAGCAGACGTTCTCGGGACCGGCCTCCTTGCGGTACTGGCGGATAGCCTCCACGAACGGCTGCGACTCGATGTCGCCGATCGTGCCACCCAGCTCGGTAATGACAACGTCGGAGCCAGTCTGCTCCTCAATGCGGCGGAATTTGTCCTTGATGGCATTGGTGACGTGCGGGATCACCTGGACGGTACCGCCCAAAAAGTCACCGCGACGCTCGCGGGCAATCAGGCTCTTGTAAATGGCGCCCGTCGTAAAGTTAGAATCGCGGGTCAGGTTCTCGTCAATAAAGCGCTCGTAGTGGCCCAGGTCCAGATCGGACTCGTAGCCGTCCTCGGTCACAAAGACCTCACCGTGCTGGAACGGGCTCATGGTACCGGGGTCGACGTTCAGATACGGGTCGGCCTTCTGCATCGTCACCTTGTAGCCGCGTGACTTGAGCAAACGGCCCAGCGATGCCGCGGTAATGCCCTTGCCCAAAGACGAAACCACGCCGCCGGTCACAAACACATGCTTAGTCATATTGAATTACCTGCGCTTCCCGTAGAAGTTGTCCATACACATCTTACGGGTCTTCATTGTAATACTCGAGAAAGAAGCAGTTCGCCATTTTTCACCAAAGTGCTTGCATTTCTCCATCTCGAAACAAAACGCCGCCCGGGACCCGAGCGGCGTAACAACATCTTAGGCGGCAGAACGTTACCGATCGGCAAGCTCGTCCCTGAGCATATCCCGAACGAGCATACCCGCGCGGATGCCTTTCAGATACCACCCGCCACGCTCGGTAAGGCAAATACCATTTGCAAGCTGGCCGCCATCCTCGCTATAACGCGAAACGACCTCGATCAAACCGTCAGAATCCAAGCGCTCAATTGCGGCGCGGGCTCGATACGGAGACACCCCAACGTGCTCCGCAAGCGTTTTGCGCGAGAAGCCATATGTCCCGCCACTTTCGGATTGCTGGGCAATCTCCATCAACACCAGCACTTCGACACGCTTCATATCGTTGACACTCGCACGACCCTTGCCCGCCATGGCAGCCTCCTCTAACCGAGCACGAGCATCCAGCGCGCCGTGCACGACCGACACACCTCACGATGGCAGGTAATATCCATCATGCGGCATCCCGCTAAGGATGAAACAGTTACGATTATTGTATACCGCCCAAATTGTTTTTAGGCAGGTAAACGGCTATTTTTCGCCGAAATAGACGCTTTATTGATCAAAAAGCCGTACCGGGCGCTAACCCGATACGGCCAAAAGGCGATGCAATTACCGCGGTACTTCAAACTTAGCGATGGAAGAAACCACGACGCTCAAACTTGGGCTCGCAGCACACGTTGATGCCCAGTTTACGCAACACCGTCTCGTCCGTCGGCGAGATAATCACGCTAAAGAAGGCATCGCAACCGCGCAGCTGCTCCAGGCCCGAAAGGACACGAGCGGCCGTCTCGCTCGTAGCCGAGGTGATCGACAGCGCCATAAGCGTCTCGTCGGTGTGAAGGCGCGGGTTTTTGCTGCCCAGGAAATGCGTCTTGAGCTTGCTGATGGGCTCGATCGCCTCGTCGCTGATGACTTCAAGCTCAAGGTCGACGCCCGAAACATGCTTGAGAGCGTTCATAATGAGCGAACTTGCGGCGCCCAGGCGCGTGGAGGTCTTACCGGTCACCACGGAACCGTCCGGCATGACCATGGCGCCCACGGGACCACCCGTCAGTTGCTCCCTGGTTAAGGC
This sequence comes from uncultured Collinsella sp., assembly GCA_900541675.1. Classification (GTDB taxonomy): domain Bacteria; phylum Actinomycetota; class Coriobacteriia; order Coriobacteriales; family Coriobacteriaceae; genus Collinsella. The sequence goes on from UQKU01000006.1 coordinate 77,478, forward strand.
CGCCGAGCGCGCCGGTGAGTAGTTCTTATCGATGCCGGCCTTCTTCATAATAATCTTGAGACGGTCGACTTGCTCATCGCCCACGCCGGTACGGCGCACATTTTCGACCGCGGTAAAGTAGCGGCGGACGATCTCCATCTTGGAAGCGTCGCGGCAGGCATCGTCATCGGTGATGGCAAAGCCGACCATATTGACGCCCATGTCCGTGGGACTCTGGTAGGGGCTCTTGCCTAGGATCTTTTCCATCAGGGCACGGACCACCGGGAAGGCCTCGACGTCGCGGTTGTAGTTGACCGTGGTCTTGTTGTAGGCCTCAAGGTGAAAGGAATCGATGATGTTGGCATCGTCGAGGTCCGCCGTAGCGGCCTCGTAGGCAATATTGACCGGATGCGTCAGGGGAAGATTCCAGACCGGGAAGGTCTCAAACTTGGCATAACCGGCGGCGGTGCCGTGCTTATGCTCGTGATACAGCTGTGAGAGGCAGGTGGCGAGCTTGCCCGAGCCAGGGCCGGGCGCCGTCACGACAACGAGCGGACGCGTGGTCTCGACGAACTCGTTCTTGCCGTAGCCTTCGTCAGAAACGATCAGATCGACGTCGTGCGGATAGCCCTCAATGGGATAATGCAGCTTGGCGGGAATGCCGAGTGCATTCAGACGATTGCGGAAGACGTCGGCAGCGGGCTGACCGGCATACTGCGTGATAACCACGGCCGCGACAGCAAAACCGTTGCCGCGGAACAGGTCGACCAGGCGCAAGACGTCCTCGTCATAGGTAATGCCCAGGTCGCCACGGGCCTTGTTCTTCTCGATATGGTTTGCATTGATTGCGATGATGACCTCGACGTCGTCGGCAATGCTCTTGAGCATGCGAAACTTGCTGTCCGGCTCAAAACCCGGCAGCACGCGACTCGCATGATAGTCGTCAAACAGCTTGCCGCCAAACTCCAAATAGAGCTTGCCACCAAACTGCGAGATGCGCTCCTTAATGTGAGCAGCCTGCAGCTCGATGTACTTCGCATTGTCGAAACCCTGGCGCATGTGTGGCTCCCGTCCCGTTTCCATTTAATGTCCTAGGCGATTATAACGGAGCCCGCCCTCCCCGATACCCAGACCATCAACAGGCACCAACCAAACACGCTCACCACAACCACCGGGGACCCGGGGCAGCTCGTTTGGAACGGGGAACAAGTCACTCAGCACCAACAATGAAAACGTCGCAGGCAGAGCTGAAGCCAGCGAACGGGCACCAGAGCGAGCAAGCTTCCCCCTGCACCAACAAGGGGAACGTCGCAGGTGGAGCATAAGTCAGCGAAAGCCCGTCAGAGCGAGCAAGGTGACGTGAAAGAGGAGGGCATAGGCCTTTTGGCCATGCCCGACGATTGAACGTCAGATTGCCGCTCTGGCGGGTTTGCAGCGTCGACCGGTTCCGCGGTTTGGTAAAACCGCGGAACAAAAAAGCGCCCCCTCCCGCGCACGGAACGGGAGGGGGCTAAAGGTAGGAGTCTACCGGTGGGTTGACCCCGCTGGACAGACGATGACCAGGTGATCCTTTACAGGATCGTCAAGGTTTCCGTGGGGTACCCGTTGGGTACTTAGAGCATCACGCAAGCGACGGTCAGGATGATGGCGCAGACGACGGAGAGAGCGACGATGAGCTTAAGGGCAAACTTGAGCCAGGTCGTCCACTCGATCTTGGCCAGGGCGAGACCGCCCATGATGGCGCCGGAGGTCGGGGTGAACAGGTTCACAACGCCGATGGCAGAGGAGAAGATCATGACCATGACCTCGGGCGAGAAGCCGAGCTTAACAGCCAGCGGTCCCATGATAGGCATGGAGACGGTAGCCATACCAGAGGTCGAGGGGATCAGGAAGGACAGGCCGAAGTAGACCAGGAAGCTCATGGGAGCGAAGATCACGCCGGACAGGCCAGCCAGAGCATTGGCGGCAGCGTCGAGGACGTAGACGTCGAGGCCGGTGTTAGCCATGAGGACGGAGATACCACGGGCGAGGGCGATGACGAGAACAACGGACATCATGTCGGCAGCGCCGGTGATGAAGGTGTTAACGATCTGCTTCTCGGACAGGCCACCGATGATACCGATCAGGACGGCCATGAGGAAGAACCAGGTGGAAGCCTCGTCGAAGTACCACTGGCCAATGGGCAGGCCGGTGATCAGGGCAGACCAGCCCTGGACGACGGCGTTACCGTCGGCGTCGTAGACAGCGCCAGCGTCGAAGAAGTTGGCGACGCCCTCGTTGAGGTCGGCCAGCGGAATGAAGCCGACGATCATAACGACGAAGGTGAAGGCAAAGGCGATCAGAACACCCTTCTGACGACCGGTGAGCTTGACCTCATTGTGAACCTCGGAAGCAGCCTTGCCGTGAGCCTCTTCGGCGTCCTTGAGCTCCTGCATCGACAGGATGGTGGAACCCTTATCAGCCTTGACCTTCTTGGCATAGCTCATGACGAAGAAGATGGACATGGCAGTGGTAACAATCCACAGGACGGCACCGAGGCCGATGATGATGGACTGGTTGACCTCAATGCCAACGCCGGTCAGAGCGTCGACGGCAGCGCCGACGGCGAACGGGTTAACCGTGGAGCCCAGGCAGCCGCAGCCAGCGCCGAGCAGGACGGTAGCGGCGCCGACCATCGGGTCGAAGCCAGCGGCCATCATGGTAGCGGCAAGCAGGGCGTAGAAGGGAACGGTCTCCTCGCACATACCATAGGTGGTACCACCGAGGGAGAAGATGAGCATCAGCACGGGAATGAGCATGATCTCGTTGCCCTTAAGCTTCTGCACCAGGACGGCGATGCCGTTGTCCAGGGCGCCGGTCTCGGTCATCATGCCGAGGAAGCCGCCCAGGATCATAACGAAGAGGCAGACGGGCAGAGCGTCAGCGAAGCCCTTAATCGGGGCGGTGCAGAAATCGCTCAGACGGGCGGCAGTAACCGCGCCGCCGGACGTGCCGGAGACGATAACGGTAATCACTGCAACAATTGCCAGCAGAGCAAGAAGAATGGTGAACGATGAAGGCATACCGCGCTTTTTCTTAGCGGTCTCAGTCATAGTTCTCATCCCCCCCTTCATAAATCATTTACTGATCTCGCCCGAAGCGGCTCTTCCGTGCCGTGCCTGCCGCTCGATCGAGATTTTTACCAGATAAAGCCGCTCGGGGTGTTCAACAATACACCCCGAGCGAGATGCTAGATGCACTTACTTGAGCGTGGCGTACATGACGGCCTTGATGGTGTGCATGCGGTTCTCGGCCTCGTCGAAGACCTTGGAAGCGGGGCTCTCGAAGACCTCGTCGGTGACCTCCTGCTCGGTGATGCCGAACTGCTCGCACTTCTCGGCGCCAATCGTGGTGTTGGTGTCGTGGAAGCTGGGCAGGCAGTGCAGGAAGATGGCACCCGGGTTGGCCATAGCCATGACCTCGGAGGTGACACGATACGGGGTGAGCTGAGCGATGCGCTCGGCCCAGACCTCGTCAGGCTCGCCCATGGAGACCCACACGTCGGTGTAGATAACGTCGGCACCGGTGACGCCGTCCTTGACGTCGGTGGTCAGCTTGATGGTGCAGCCGTTGGCCTCGGCGATGGGCTTGCAGGCCTCGATGACGTCGTCAGCGGGCATGCACTCCTCGGGGCCGCAGGCCACGAAGTTCATGCCAAGCTTGGAGCAGACAACCATGAGGGAGCGAGCAACGTTGTTCTTGCAGTCGCCCATGAAGACGAGGGTCTTGCCCTTGATGTCGTAGTTGAAGTTCTCCTGGACGGTCAGGATGTCGGCGAGCATCTGGGTGGGATGCCACTCAGTGGTCAGGCCGTTCCACACGGGCACGCCGGACTTAGCAGCGAGCTCCTCGACATCGTCCTGGGCAAAGCCACGGAACTCGATGCCGTCATACATGCGGCCGAGAACGCGGGCGGTGTCCTCGATGGACTCCTTCTTGCCCATCTGCGACGAACCCGGATCGAGGTAGGTGACACCCATGCCCAGATCCATGCCGCCGACCTCGAAGGCGCAGCGGGTACGAGTGGAGGTCTTCTGGAAGAGCAGAACGATGTTCTTGCCCTCGAGATAGCGGTGCGGAACGCCAGCGCGCTTCATGTCCTTGAAGTTCTTGGAGAGCTTGAGCAGGTACTCGATCTCCTCGGTGGTGAGGTCGAGGAGCTTGAGGAAGCTACGGCCGGAGAGGTTAACACCCATGGTTCGTTTCCTTTCGAAGAAATGAATTACGTAAGTAATTAGTGTTGCCCGTTTGACGGGCGAAACCGGTGCGGTTGTAGGGGGACCGCACCGGAAACGGAAAGACTTAGAGGTCCTCGCGCCAGAAGGGCATGCTCATGCAGCGCGGGCCGCCGCGGCCGCGGGAGAGCTCGGCGGAGGGCACGACGAGAAGGTCCAGGCCCTCCTTGTACAGCACGTCATTGGTGACGGTGTTGCGGGCGTAGACGCAGATCTTGCCGGGCTCGACGCACAGGGTGTTGGAGCCGTCGTTCCACTGCTCGCGGGAGGCCGCGATCGGGTCGCCGCCGCCGCAGGGGATCAGCTTGACCTGGTCGACGCCGGTGGCGTCCTCCAGGACGTGCTCGAGGGTGTCCTCGATCAGGCGGATGTTCACGTCGCCCGGGTTCTTGCCGGCGGTCAGCTCGTAGACGCGCAGGGTGCCCATGATGGCGGGGTGGATCGTGAACTTATCGACGTCGATCTGGGTGAAGACCGTGTCGAGGTGCATGAAGGCGCGCGAGACCGGGATGTCGAAGGCAAGGATGCGCTCGACCTTGGAGTCGGAGTTCCAGAAGATGTTCTGGGCCATGATGTCGATAGCGGCGGCCTGGGTGCGCTGGGAGATGCCGACGGCGAGGGTCTTCTCGTTGATGTTCAGCACGTCGCCGCCCTCGGTGTGGAACTGGCAGTCGCGGCGGAAGTACAGGGAGACGTCCTTGTAGTCGGGGTGGTACTTGAAGATGTACTTGCCGTACAGGGTCTCGCGGTTGCGGGTGACGGAGTACATGCGGTTGAGGTTGACGCCCTCGCCGACGACCGCGAACGGGTCGCGGGTGAAGTAGAGGTTGGGCATCGGGTCGATGATCAGGTCGGACTCGGACTCGGAGTTGACCAGGGAGTCGAGGGTCGTGGACGCCGTGAGGGGCATGTCGATCTCGGCCTTGGTCATGCCGGCCATGGTCTTCTTGACGAACTCGAGGTTGTCCTCGATGGAGTCCAGCTTCTCGCGGACGATCTGCGGCATGTGCTGGCCGCGGATGCCGGCCTCGGCGATGTACTGGTCGGTGAACTCGGCGCGGGCGCCGGGGACCTGGTCGAACACCTCGGCGACGAGGTTCTCGAGGTAGAGCACCTCGACGCCCTGGTCCCTCAGGATCTGGGCGAAGGTGTCGTGCTCCTGCTGTGCGACCTCCAGGAACGGGACGTCGTCGAACAGGAGTCGCTCGAGCTCGTCGGGCGGCAGGTTGAGGAGCTCGTCGCCGGGACGGTGCAGGCAGACCTTCCTGAGCTTGCCGATCTCGGAAGGCACGTGCAGACCTTTCGTCATGGCCTCCTACCTTTCTTTCGGGCCTTACTGGCCGAATGTATCAGCGCCCCTCCATATGGGACGCTGCTTGCTGACAGCTCTAGTTATATCCAAATTCCATTCGTAATGCTACCTCGCCCCCGAACGGTCAGCAAAGTACGATGAACGGTATATCGCATATGATTTCCCATGATGCACTTCAGTTTCGTAAAGCAGATTTTCCTAGGTAAACGTTATTTTTCTAGGAAATCAAGCTTGAACACTCAAAGTTATCCATGATTCAAAATTGCATAGTGAAAACGGTTTTCTGCATATAAATGACGCTTGCCCTCGATTCGACCTACATTCGATTATATTCAGCTTGCTATCATTCTTATTCATACATTCTCACCAGTTGAGTGAGGATATAGATCGCTTGCTCAAAGCACCGGACGTTAGTGCTTCGGCTTGTCAGCGTAAGAAGTAGGTAAAGATACCGTTCACGCGATACGTCCGTGCCAGCGGTCGACTAAATTGAGACAATAGTGAATTAGAGTTAGGCTACCGTCCCCTGCGGGGACTGAACGGACAGATGCATATGCCGAGCAAAATCGAAAAGAAACAAAAGGCCGCTAAGCTGCGCAAGCCGCCGCGCGACTTCTCGTACACGCAAAACCGAGAGCTTAGCTGGCTGCGCTTTGACAACCGCGTGCTTGACGAAGCCTTCGACGAGACCGTTCCGCTGTTCGAGCGTCTAAAGTTCGTGTCGATTTTCGAGTCTAACCTCGACGAGTTTCTCATGGTGCGCGTGGGCGGCCTGTCCGATCTTGCAGAGCTCAAAAAACAGCCTGTCGACAACAAGAGCAATATGACCGCCTCCGAACAGGTCGATGCTGTCATGGCAGAGCTGCCCGGGCTCCTTACCCGTTGGGAGTCCATCTTTAAGAGCATCGAGGACAAGCTCGACGCTCTGGGCGTTCACCGCGCCCGCATCGATTCGCTTACGCCCGAGGAGCGCACCTTCGTAACCCGCTACTTCCAAGCCTACGTGTCGCCGGTCATCTCGCCGTTGGTCATTGACCCGCGCCATCCCTTCCCCAACCTGCGCAACGGCGCACTCTATCTGGCTTGTGGCCTGGACGGCGTCACCGACGAGGAGAGCCTGCTGGGCCTTATCGAGATTCCCACCTCGATGAACCGCGTGGTCGAGATCCCCTCGCCCACCGGCACCTACTCCTACATCTTGCTCGAGGACGTCATCCTCGCCTGCCTGGACAGTTGCTTTGGCTCCTATAAGCCGCTGGACCGCGCGCTGATCCGCGTCACCCGCAATGCCGATATCGACCCGGACGGCGAAGGCGTCGAGGAGGAAGAGGATTACCGCCAGCACATGAAGCGCATCCTCAAGAAGCGCCTGCGCCTGCAGCCGGTGGTGCTCGCCGTATCGGGCTCGCTCGAGAAGGCAACGCTCAAGACCATCCGCAAGGCGCTCGAGCTTTCTCGCCGCTCGGTCTTTACCTGCGATATCCCCCTTGACCTTGGCTACGTCTTTGGCATTGAGGGTAAGATTCCCGAGCACCTGCGCAATGAGCTCCTCTTTACGCCGTTTAAGCCGCAGCCCAATCCCACCATCGATATGGCCCGCTCCATCCGCGAGCAGGTGCTGCAGCACGACAAGCTGCTCTTTTACCCTTACGAGGCAATGAACCCGTTCTTGGACCTGGTGCACGAAGCAGCCTATGACCCCGAGTGTATCTCGCTGCGCATCACGCTCTACCGTGTGGCAAAGCAGAGCCGTCTGTGCGAGTCGCTCATCGATGCTGCCGAAAACGGCAAAGAGGTCACGGTGCTCATGGAGCTTCGTGCCCGCTTTGACGAGCAAAACAACATCGAATGGGCCGAGCGCCTGGAAGAGGCCGGCTGCACCGTTATCTACGGCTCCGAGGGCTTTAAGTGCCACTCAAAGATCTGCCAGCTCACCTATCGCGAGGGCATGGCGCTTACCCGCCTGACGCTTTTGGGTACCGGCAACTTTAACGAGAAGACGGCCAAGCTCTACAGCGACTTTATGCTCATGACCGCGCATCCCGGCATCGGCGAGGACGCCAACCTGTTCTTCCGCAACCTGTCGCTGGGCAACCTGCGCGGCGACTACCGCTTCCTGGGCGTGGCGCCCGTGGGCCTCAAGCCGCTCATCATGCGCGGCCTGGACCGCGAGATTCAGCGCGCCCTTGTCGGCGAGCCCGCCCGCGTGTTCTTTAAGCTCAACTCGCTTACCGACCGCGAGGTCATCGACAAGATTGCCGAGGCATCGTGTGCCGGCGTGCGCGTGGACATGATCATTCGCGGCATCTCGTGCCTCAAGCCCGGTGTTCCGGGCAAGACCGAGAACGTGCACGTGCGATCCATCGTCGGACGTTTTTTGGAGCATGCGCGCGTCTATGCCTTTGGCGTGGACTCGGACATGATCTACCTGAGCTCGGCAGACATGATGACGCGCAACACCGAGCACCGCGTGGAGATCGCCTTCCCCGTGCTCGACCCCACCTGCCGCGCCCTGGTGCACGAGTACATGGGCATGCAGCTGCGCGACAACGTGAAGGCACGCAGCCTGACGAGTGACGGCACCTGGGTTCCGGTGGAGCGCAAAGAGGACGAGAAACCCTTCAACTCGCAGGAAGCTCTGCTGGAGCGCGCGTATCGCAACGCCGAGGCCGCCGCGCAGCAGCGCGCACAGGAGAAGGAACGTGTGGCCGAAAAAGTTATCCAGGACGAGATTGAACATGGGGCGGCTGCCAAACCGGAAGCGGTTGCCGCTCTCCCGGTGAATGAGCCCGAGGCTGCCGCAGAGCCCGCCGTGGAGAAAGCGCCCGAGGCCGCTACTGCGACTCCGGAGCCCGCCGCCGAGGCAAAGCCCGCCCCTGCTCCTGAGCCGCAGCCGGCCACACCCAAGGTCCAAGAGGTCCAGGCGACCGTCATTGAGCCCAAGCCTGCACCTGCACCTCAGCCCGAGCCGCAGGTCACCAAGCCCGCACCCGAGACGAGCGCCCGTCGCGATAAGCCCGCCGGCAAGACCAAGGCCATCGAGCGCCATCGCCCCGGTCGCGTGCGCATAGGCCTGGGCCTGATCGGCCTGGGTCTAAAGACGCTCATTACCGGCAAGACGAAATAGTCGTTTGTAGAAGCGCCCCGCATTTGAGGAAAGCCTCGGATGCGGGGCGCTTTTCCCTGCTACCATGGTGCGAATAACAACGCGAATGACAGGCAGGAATATGAAGCTCACTATAGAATCGATGACCTACGGCGCCGACGGGCTGGCGCACGCCGACAACGGCAAGGCCGTCTTTGTGCAGGGCGCCGTGGCAGGCGACACCGTCGAGGCCGAGGTCGTACAGGACGGCAAGTCGTTCATGCGTGCCCGCACCACCGAGATTCTGGAGCCAAGCCCCGATCGCATTCAGCCTCCCTGCCCCTTCGTGGGCATCTGCGGCGGCTGCTCGTGGGGCAATCTCTCACGCACGGCACAGCTCGCCGCCAAGGAGCAAAACCTGCGCTCCACGCTCGAGCGCATCGGCAAGTTCGCTCCTGAGCAGGTCGATGAGTTGGTACAGCCCATCTGCCACACCAAGGACGACTGGGGCTACCGCAATAAAATCGAGCTCGAACCGACCGTCGTCAACGGTCGCGTGCGTCTTGGCATGCACGGTGTCGACCCCAGCAAAATCGTGACCGTCGATACGTGCCCGCTGTTCGACAAGCGCTTCCCGAAGGCGCTCAAATCGGTCGTCGGCGCACTCAACTATCTAAGCGGCAGCCATGACTTGGGGCTCGAACGCGTGGGCATTCGCGCATCACGCCGCACCAAGGCACTCGAGGTCGCACTCTGGACGCCCACAGGCTCTTTTCCGCGCTCGCAGGTCTCCCGCGTGCTGGCGGACGCCGCTCACCCCACGAGCATCGTGCGCGTGATGAGCAAGGGCGAAAAGAAGGCCCGCCGTGTCTCCAAGGTCGAAATGCTCGCCGGAGAGGGCTCATGGACCGAGAATATCGCCGAGGGTCAGATGCGCTTGTCTGCCCCGTCTTTTTTCCAGGTCAACACCAAGGGTGCCGAGATTTTGATCGAGCTTGTCATGGAAGCACTCGACCCGCAGGAAGACGAGCTTGCCGTGGACCTGTACTGTGGTGCCGGCACCTTTACCCTGCCGCTCGCCCGCCGCTGCGACTTTGTCGCCGCCGTCGAGGCCTACGGCCCCGCCGTGCGCGACCTGCGCCGTAACCTGGAGATCAACAAGCTTGATAACGTCGACGTCATTGGCGGAGACGCGGTGCGCGAGTTCCCCGACCAGGATGCCGACGTCTTGGTGGTCGACCCGCCACGCGCAGGCCTCGCCCCCGAGGCGATCGACCTTATCGCCAGCACGAGTGCTCGCGATGTCGCCTACGTGAGCTGCGACCCGGCCACCCTGGCGCGCGATCTCAAACGCTTTGTCGAAGAAGGCACCTTCTTCCCCGTAAAGATCACGCCAGTCGACCTGTTCCCACAAACCTTCCACTGCGAAACCGTCGTCCACCTTAGGCGCAACTAGACTGTTTGCCCAAGGCCACGCCCGATGATTTTTCTGGGACGGGGATTAAATAATCAATTTGTACCAAATGATTATTTAATCCCCGTCCCTTTTTAAACATTGGGAAATCGAGCGTGGCAAGCGCATGTCTTCGGGGTATAAGACGCCTAATTGTATGCCGCCTTACGAAAGGAACTCTCATGCCCAGCGTTGCCGTTCTCGCCGCCGATGGCTTTGAAACGATTGAATGTCTGACCATGGTCGATGTCATGCGTCGCGGCGGCGTGCGCGCCACGCTCGTCTCGATCATGCCCACGCGCGAGGTCGTGAGCTCGCTGCAGATCCCCGTGACCTGTGATGTGCTCTTTGACGAGATCGACTTTGACGAGTACGACTGCGTCGTGCTGCCCGGCGGCCTGCCCGGTGCCACCAACCTGCGCGCCGACCAGCGCGTCTGCAACGTAGTCTGCGATTTCGCCGCGACCAAGCACGTTGCCGCCATCTGCGCCGCCCCGTTTATCCTAGGCGAGCTTGGTCTACTCGAGGGACGCCGCGCCACGTGCTTCCCCGGCTTTGAGAAGAGCTTCCCCGAGGGCACCTATACCGGCGAGAAGGTCACGCAAGACGGCAATATCATCACTGCCAGCGGCATGGCACAGTCACTCCCCTTTGCCTTGGAGCTGCTGCGCACGCTCGCCGGCGAAAAGGCCGTCGAGAAGGTCGCCGAGGGCATCCAACTATGATTTTGGCTTCGCAATCGCCGCGCCGCATAGAGCTGATGCGCGAGGCGGGCTATAACATTCGCGTAATTCCCGCAGACATCGATGAAACGCCTTTTGATGGCGAAGCTCCGCTTACGCTCGTCGAGCGCTTGGCGCGTGCCAAAGCTGCTGCCGTCGCGGCCGAGCATGCCGAACCCAATGAGTTGACCGTCGCGGCCGATACTATTGTCACCTTTGACGGCCAAATATTGGGTAAGCCGGCAAACGAGGACGAGGCGCGCACCATGCTCCGCGAGCTTTCGGGCCGCACGCACCAGGTGGCGACCGGCGTCTGCATCGTTAAAGCCGGCGACGCTACAGCTCCGCATGCCGCCGAGAGCCTGTCGTTTGTCGATGTGACCGACGTGACGTTCTACGAGCTCACCGACGAGCAGATCGAGCGCTACGTCGCCTCGGGTGAGCCCATGGACAAGGCCGGCGCCTACGGCATTCAGGGCACAGGCGGACGCATGCTCGTGCACGATATTTCGGGCGACTTCTATAACGTGGTGGGCTTACCCATCGCCCGCGTCGCGCGCGCGATTCAAAAACTCTCGTAATTGCATCTGGCGCTGGGTATTCCCCAGCGCCTACAATTTTGGCGTACCGTACGGATCCCGACCGGGCACAAGGCGCGGCGGAAAACCGATAGGAGTTAAACATGGATACACTGCTCGAGGCCATTGACGTCTGCGATGTCGATGGCTTTTGCTATGGCAACTATACGGACGAGGAGGCCGGCACCGGTTGCACCGTAATCGTGGCACCCGAGGGCGCCACCGGCGGCGTTGACGTTCGCGGCGGTGCTCCAGCATCGCGCGAAACCGACCTGCTGCGTCCCGAGAACACCGTCGACAAGGTCCACGCCGTCTGCCTTTCGGGTGGATCGGCCTTTGGCCTCGAGGCTGCAAGCGGCGTCGCTCGCGAGCTTGAGAGCCGCGGCATCGGCCTTCCCGTCGGCCCCACGCAGGTGCCTATCGTGTGCTCCAGCTGCATCTTCGACCTCGCCTTTGGCGACCCCACCGTGCGCCCCGACATTGAGGCCGGTATCGCCGCCGTGCGCGAGGCGCTCGACCACACCCCTGCCACGCTCGAGCAAGGCAACGTGGGCGCCGGTACCGGCGCCACCGTAGGCAAGCTCATGGGGCCTGCCACCTGCATGAAGGCCGGCCTTGGAGCTGCCGCCGTGGCACTCGGTCCCGTCAAAGTGGGCGCCGTGGTCTCGGTCAACGCCTGCGGCAACGTCATCGACCCGACCACTGGCGAGTGGGTCGCCGGCATGCGCGCCACAGCCGATAGCGACCAGATCGTCGACATGGAGCTCGCAGCCTTTGCCGCAGCCGGCTCCATGCAAATGCCGCTCGACCGCACCAACACCACCATCAGCTGCATCGTCACCAACATGGAGCTCACTAAGGCGCGGGCTACCAAGGTCTCCCAAATGGCAGCAGACGCCTACGCGCACGCCATCCGCCCCACACACACCACCAACGACGGCGACACCATCTACACCCTTGCCAGCGGCAAACTGGGAGCCCAGGCAAGCGCCGCCGTTCCCCTAGACCTGCTGGGTATGCTCGCAGTAAGGGCCCTAGAAGCTGCCATCGTAAACGGAGCCAAAACCGCTAAAACCTCCCACGGCATCCCCGGCGCCGCGAAGTAAACTAACTCGTCCGGTTGCCCGGTGGGTCTTGGTTATGTTTGCTGCTCTACAGTCCTGGCTCGCACGAAGAGCACATTAAGTGCTCTTCGGCTCGTGCGGAACTCGCGACAAACATAACCAAGACCCACCGGGCAACCTACTCAACTAAATCCCTTTCAGCCCAGGCCCCTGTGTACCGCGCGTCTAAGATCTTCAAATTCTGGCAGCCTGACAATCGATTCTTGTAGCAGAGGCCCCTTGGCCTTTAGTTTGATACAAGTTCCGCACGAGCCGGAAAGCACTTAATGTGCTTTCCGTGCGAGCAGGACTGTTCGCAGTAGCAAACTAAAGGCCAAGGGGCCCAGTCAACCCATCAGCAGCGATTACTCAGCAGCTAGTTGAATTTGAAGATCTTTGAGGCAAGACGGTATAGGCCGAGTGTGGTTTTGTCACCAGCCCGACCGCGCAGGTTGGTGAAGAAGCCGACCACACCGTAGCGTGCACGACGATACATACGCTCGTCATAGGCCTTTAAATCACTCCACAACGTCTTCAGGCGCTCGTCGGCACAATCCTCGTCGGAAAGCTTAGTGAGCACCGAGCAGATTGCCATCATCATGGTGAAATAGCCCATCATGTACGAGCGCAGACGCGACGACTCGACATCGCTGTACAGGTGGAACGACTCCATCATGATGCGCGTCACGCGAAACTGTTGGTCCAGACGCTTGACCATCGTGGCCTCGTTGACGCTTTGGCCCTCACGGCCGATAAAGTAGCGGTAGAGGTCGATGTCGGCGTAGTACATGGTCTTGCAGCGCGGTAGCGGCACGTAGGCGTAGATGTTGTCTACATAGAACGTGTGCGGCGGCATAGGCAGATTGGACGCGCGCAGCACATCCGTGCGATAGCACAGGCTGTGCATGAGCAGATTCTGGTCCAGACGGAAATGACCAATCTGGTCCCAGGTAAAGATCTTTTTCCGCGGCAGGGCAAACTTGTAGCCAATAGCGGTGTGCGTACCCTCGTAAACCTTCTCGTACACATAGTTCGAGATAAAGAGGTCGACGCGCTGGTCGCGCTCCTCAAAACCGCGAAGGATCGAAAGCATGGTCGACAGGGCTGCGCCATCGAGCCAGTCGTCCGAGTCGACAACTTTGTAGTAGGTGCCCTGTGCCTCGCGCAAGCCCGAAAGGACGGCAATGCCGTGGCCGCCGTTCTCCTGATGCACCGCGCGGATGATTCCGGGGTAACGCGTCTCCCACTCATCGGCCTTGGCCGCCGTCTCGTCCTTGGAACCGTCATCGACGATGATGATCTCGATATCGGTGGCGTAATTGCTCCCCTCCAGAATGGAGGTGATGCAATGGTCCATGTCCTTGGCGGCGTTATACGAGGGAATACCGAATGATATGACTTTATGCATGGCAGGCGATAATCTCATCCGAAAGATCGAGGGCGGAGTTGGTCACGGCATCCATATCGTAGTAACGATACTCGGCCAGGCGACCCACCGGGTGGAAGTTCGTCAGGTTCTGAACGCGCTCAAGATAGCACTCATAGAGCTCACGGTTCTCGGGCTCCAGAATGGCGTAGTACGGCGTCTCGCCCGAGCCGGGCGTATAGGCCTTGGAGTACTCCTTCATGATGGTGGTCTTGCCGGGCAGGACCTGACCGGTCATGTTCTTGAACTCGGTGATACGCGTGTAATCCTCGCTCGTGGTGTAGTTGACGGTGCCCACGGGCTGGAACTGGTCCATATCGAGCGTCTCGAACTTCATGTCGAGCGTACGGTACGGCAGAGCGCCCAAGTCGAGGTTGAACAGCTCGTCGAGCGGACCGGTGTAGACGATCTCGCCGCCATAGACCTTGCCGTCGATCTTGACGGTGGTCTCGTCGATCTCGAAGAGATCGCGGGCGTCCACGTCGCAGAACACATCAATCAGATCGTGGTCGAGCATGTGCTCGAACAGCGCGGTATAGCCGTCCTGCGGCATGCCCTGGAAGGGAGCCTGCGGGAAGTAGCGGTCATCGTCGCCCACAAAGACGGGAACGCGACCGGTGATCGAGGGATCGATCTGGTCGGGCGTCTGGCCCCACTGCTTCATGGTGTAATGCAAAAAGACGTTCTCGTAGACGTAATCGGCGACCTCGGCAAGATCCGGGTCGTTCTTCTTGCGCAGCTCCATGATGGGCACCTTGACGTCCTTGCCAAAGGTCTCCACGAGCTTCTGATACAGCTCCTCGCCGCGCTCGTCGCCAAAGGCGAGCTTGAGGCTCGCGTGGTTAAAAGGCACGGGCATGAGGGTGCCGTTGATGTTGGCAAGCACCTTGTGCTGGTAGTCCGTCCACTTGGTAAAGCGCGACAGGAAATTGTGGACGCGCTCATTAAAGGTATGGTAGATGTGCGGACCATACTCGTGGACCAGGATTCCGGCCTCATCAGCGCAGTCGTAGGCGTTACCCGCAATGTGGCTACGGCGCTCCAGAACGGCAACACGATAGCCGATGGTCTCGGCGAGACGGCGGGCACAAACGGCACCGGCATAACCGGCACCGACGACAATCATGTCGTATGCGCCGGCGTTAAAGCCTTCAGGCAGGCCTGAGGTAATCTGCATCGATACTCCTTGTCAAAAGCCACGGGCTCGTTAGCTGGGCTTTTCTCGAACATTCTTCGAGACATATTTATCAGAGCGATTATAGCGCTAATGCGTCCTATAATGAGCTTGCCACACAAGGAAAGCTCAAGCACCGCGGCGAACATAATTGAAAGGTAAACCCGCTAGCAGCGGGTTTATTCGTGAACAGCCGGGCGCCTGGAGCTTAGCGAAACGCTTGTAAGGAGTAACATGAGCGATTTCCTAAACCGTATGAAGTCTGCCGCCAAGGCCGACCTTAAGACGATCGTCCTGCCCGAGGGCGAGGATCCGCGCACCATCGTCGCAGCCACCAAGATCATCGAGGAGGGCCTGGCAAAGATCGTCATCCTGGGTAACCCCGACGAGATCAACGTTCCCGGCGCTACCGTCATCGATCCGCGCAATGCCGAGAAGCACGAGGAGTACGCGCAGAAGTTTGCCGAGCTCCGCGCCAAGAAGGGCGTCACCATCGAGCAGGCTCGCGCCCAGGTGATGGACGCTACCTACTTTGGCACCATGATGGTCAAGATGGGCGATGCCGACGGCCTGGTCTCCGGCGCCTGCCACTCCACCGCCGACACCCTGCGCCCCGCGCTGCAGATCCTCAAGACCGCCCCGGGCACCAAGCTGGTCTCGGCCTTCTTCGTGATGTGCACCGACACCCCGCAGTTCGGCACCGACGGCACGCTGATCTTCGCCGACTGCGGCCTCAACATCAACCCGTCCTCCGACGAGCTCTCCGAGATCGCCATCGCCTCCGCTCACTCCTGGTCCACCTTCATGGGCAACGTTGAGCCGCACGTGGCCATGCTCTCCTACTCCACCATGGGCTCCGCCGGCGGCGAGGTCGCCAAGAAGGTCCAGGAGGCCGTAAAGTTCTGCCACGAGAAGGCTCCCGAGCTCGCCATCGATGGCGACCTGCAGCTCGATGCCGCTATCGTCCCCACCGTCGCCCAGCTCAAGGCTCCCGGCTCCTCCGTTGCCGGCAAGGCCAACGTGCTGGTGTTCCCCGACCTTGAGGCCGGCAACATCGGCTACAAGCTCGTCCAGCGCTTCGCCGGCGCCGACGCCTACGGCCCCATCCTGCAGGGCATCGCCAAGCCGGTCAACGACCTTTCGCGCGGCTGCTCTGCCGACGACATCGTGGGTGTCGTTGCCATCACCGCCGTCCAGGCTCAGATGGCTGAGTAGCGGACATATCCCCTCGGGACCCTACAGGGTAAAGCTCTGAAAACGGCAGCGGACATTGCGGAAGCCCCCGCGGGTGGCGACGCCCGGGGGGGG
>UQKU01000007.1 GCA_900541675.1 uncultured Collinsella sp.
GGGGAAATAACCGTCGGTGCGGGCGGTAAGGCGCAGGTCAGGATCGAGTGTGGCCCAGCCGATACGGTCGGCGGTGTCGCAGTGTAGGTCAAATACGGGATATGCCATGGTTCCTCCGGTTGCAGCGTTTCTTTGCAAACTGTCAATGAATTGTATGACTAGGGTATAGTTAGCGCCATATGTTCACGGCGGCCCGCGTTGTGCGCCGCCCTTATCACGGAGGTTACCATGTCCAACCAGGGCAAGAAGGTCAAGACCCATTATCGTGGCACGCTCGATGACGGCACGCAGTTCGATAGCTCCTACGATCGCGGTGAGCCGCTGGAGTTCACCTGCGGTGCCGGTCAGATGATCAAGGGCTTCGACGCCGCCGTTATCGATATGCAGGTGGGCGAGAAGAAGTCCGTGCACATTCCTGCTGCCGATGCCTACGGCGAGCACAACCCCGAGATGGTCCTGACCTTCCCGGCCGAGCAGGTTCCCAACATCGAGCAGATCGAGAAGGGCATGAAGCTCTTCCTGTCCACGCCGAGCGGCATGCCTGTCCCCGCTGTCGTCATCGATGTGACGTCCGAGGCCGTGACGCTCGATGCCAACCACGAGCTTGCCGGCAAGGATCTCAACTTTGATATCGAGCTCGTTGAGGTCGAGGACTAGTTGATGTCCGTGGACCTGGTAGCTACGGAGCGCTTGGGAAATCTCAACGACCCGTCCTATGAACTCCTGCTTCGTCGGGAGCTGGGTGGCGTCTTTGAGGTTGACGAGCTGCTACTCGATTGGGACCAGGCTGATGCGCGCCTGTTTGTGGGCGTGACGGAGCTGGGGCGCACGGTGAATGCCCGGCTGGATGCCACTGATGGCGAGCGTCTTGCCGACGGTGACGTGCTCGCTGTCGACCGCACGGGCACGGTGCCCGTAGCGGTTGTCGTACGCCTGCGCAGCGCCGAGGTCTATTTGGTCGAAGTCGACCGCATGGATCCGATTGTGCTCGCACATGCGTGCTGGGAGATCGGCAACATGCATGCGCCGCTCTTCCGGGGTGACTCGGACGAGCATACCGTGCGCATGTATACGCCGGTGCAACCGGTTTTGGGTCGTATGCTCCGGGGCATTGGGGGCGTTCGGCTCTCGGTGGTCGCACGCGAGCTCGATGCCAGTCGACGCTTTGCATCGAGCGCGGCGGATGTTGTTGTGAGCATGGCTTCAGACTTTACGATCGTAAAAAAGACGCGCGGCTAAGCGCGCGTATGCGCAAGACGGGCTTTGAGGGATTGCCATTCAAAGTCCGTCTTGCTGTTGATGAGAGGCTTTGGGGGAAGCATATGGGTCTTGAGGGAATCAAGCTGATCGCCTGCGATTTGGATGGCACGTTGCTGCATCCGGGGGAGCGCGAGCCACGCCCTGAGGCATTTGAGCTCATTGATGAGCTGCATCGTCGCGGTATTGTGTTTATGCCGGCGAGCGGCCGTCAATATGCGAGCTTGCGCTATCTGTTTGCCCCGGTGGCCGATGAGCTCGCCTATGTATGCGAAAACGGAGCCCTGGTGATGAGCGAGGGGCATGCCGTTGTCAAGCGTTCCATGGAGCGTAGCCTTGCTATGGATATCGCGAATGCCGTGGTCGCCTATCCCCATGCCGACGTAACCCTTTCGTGTGAGGGGCGCCTCTACACCATGAGCGGCAACGATGCGTTCGTCGATCATTTGCGCTATGAGGTCCACTGCGATGTGGCGGTGGTCGACCGCCCCGAGGACATCGACGAGGACGTCATTAAGATTGCCTTCCAGACGCCCGAGGTGGATCAGCTGGCGGCCCTGGAGTATTTCGAGCGCCTCTTTAGCGACCGTGTTGACGTGATGACGTCGGGAACCGAATGGACGGACTTTATCGGTTTCGGTTCGGGCAAGGGCTCCGCGCTTGCCGATTACGGTCGTGCCCTGGGTATTTCGCCCGATGAGATGATGGCGTTTGGCGATAACGAAAACGATCGCGACATGCTCAACGCGGTGGGCCATCCTTATCTAATGGAGAGCTGCAATCCCAGCATGCGCGGCATCAATGACCGCGTCCGCTACGTGCGCACGGTCGAAGAAGAACTGCGTCGCCTGCTTGCTGAGTAGGCATGTCCCAAAATCTACCTACAGTTGGGGCAGAGGCCCTCGAAGATGGTGTAGTGCGACGTGACGTTCCAGCCGATTTGCTCGGACGCCTTTGCGTCGAGCTGGGCGTCGAAGGGGAGCGGCACATCGATGACGCGGCTGCACGAGGTGCAGATGATATGCGCATGCGGCTCGATCGTGCGATCGAAGCGGCTGCCGCCCGGCGTCTTGATTGAGAGGATCTCGCCGGCGTCGGCCAAGAGATTGAGGTTGCGGTAGACCGTACCGCGGCTGATTTTGTCATCCTGCGCGCGCACGACGTTGTAGATTTCGTCAGCGGTGGGATGGTTATAGCTTTGGCGCACGGCGTCAAGAACCAGCTTTCGCTGCCTGGTATTCCTTCTTTGCACCGCCATGCGCCTCGCCTCTTTTCTATTAACGGTCGTAGGTAAATGATACCTTATTTAGCACACAATACTAATAATGAGGACTGAAGCCGTCTTCATTGGTAAGTGGGGCTCGGACCTGGGCGTCTATGAGGCGAAAACGCGTTCCCATGCGCTCGTAGGAGGCATGAAGCGCCTCGAGATGAGATAGGATGTTTGCCGGAGCTCCCTGTATCTCCATCTCGACTGAGCCGTCTTCCATGTTACGCACCCAGCCGGTGAGTGCGCGTGCCTGCGCGAGGTTGGTGTTGGTAAAGCGAAAACCAACGCCTTGGACTTGCCCCGCCCAGCGCAGGAAATAGCGCAGGGGAGTGTCTTGAGTGGCCTCGTCGCTTGCGAGTACGGTAAGCCTGCGGCGCAGCTCGAACTCGACGTTTGATGGTTTTTGAGGCTCTCGACTGCCGCCGGTGACGCTGGAGAAGAACGTATCGAAGAGGCCCATCGCTATGCCTGCTTGACTGAATCGGCGGGGAAGGTAATGCCGGCCTGCTGACGCACGGCATCCATGATGCGCAGCGAGACGAGCGTGACATCGCGGTAGTGGCCGAGATCATGGCGTCCCGCCGGGGTCTCCCAGATCTCTTCCTTAACGTTATCGATGCCTCCGATGGCGGTGATAAAGTCTGCGAGTTCGTATTCCATGGTGTTGCTTGACTTGGGAAGGTCGAGCGCGCGGCCGTTGTCGTCCTGTTCGCGCGGCGCCTCGGTCGCCGAGCCGCGTTCGACGTCGCCGCGATAGTCGATGCGGACGTTGCGGGGCGTGGACAGATGGTCGATCTGGATAGTGCCACGCTCGCCTTCGATCTGCGAGGGCAGCAGGTCATTCGTAATTTTGGAGTGCGCGAGCTCGACGGAGATACGGCCACCGCCATAGCTGGCGAGAATGGAACCGCAACCGTCGATGGGGCCATGGGTGAGCTCTTGCGTTGAGGGGTCGAGCAGCGTGGCCATGCTGGTGAGACCGGAGGGCATGCCGAAGATCTCGACCATGGGCTCGACGGTATAGACGCCGATGTCCATGAGGGAACCCGAGGCCATGTGGCAGTCGAAGATATTGGTGGCGCGTCCAGCGAGGATTTCGTTGTAGCGTGAGGAATACTTGCCAAAGCGCAATGAGGCGCGGCGGATGGGAGCGATCTCGCCCAGGGCGTCCTCGACGACGTGGAAAGCGGGGTCATGGAGCGGGCGCATGGCCTCGAGAGCCACGACGCCTGCTGCCTCGGCAGCGCGAAAGACCTCGAGTGCCTGCGCCTCGGTGGCGCAGAAGGGCTTCTCGACGATAACGTGCTTGCCGCCGGCGATGCAGGCGAGCGCCTGCTCGTGATGGAGTGCATTGGGGCTGCCGATATAGACGGCGTCGACGTCGTCGGCGGACGCAAGCTCGTCAAGCGCGGTGAAGTTGCGTTCGCCGCTGTGTTCGGCGGTAAAGGCGGCGCCGCGATCTGCATCGCGCGAGAGCGTGCCTACGAATGTAGTCTGGTCGTTGGCGTTGACGACCTGGATAAAGTCGTCGGTAATCATGGATGTGCCGATGGTCGCTATACGCAGCATGTGTCCCCCTCGTGCCGTTCGGTTTACAGGATGAGTGTAGCGCGAGGGGGCAGGAAATAGCGTGCGAAAACGCCGCTACAGGTCGCTTTCGCTAAAGCCGGTGTCGATATCGAGATTGGCTCCGTCGGCCGCGGTGGTGGCGAGTTCGTCGCAGCGCTCATTGAGCTCGTGGCCGGCATGCCCCTTAACCCAGATGAATTCCACCTTATGCTTACTCTTTGCGGCAAGCAGGCGCTCCCATAGGTCGCGGTTTTTGACGGGCTGCTTGTTGGCGGTTTTCCATCCGCGCTTTTTCCAGCCGTCGATCCAGTGCTTGTTAAAGGCGTTGACGACGTATTGCGAATCGGAATGGACCTCGACCTCGCAGGGGCGGTTGAGTGCCTCGAGCGCCACGATGACCGCCATGAGCTCCATGCGGTTGTTGGTGGTCTTGGCGTAGCCGCGCGAAAGCTCGGAGGTGAAGGTCTTGCCGGCGGGGTTGGTGTATTTGAGTACGGCGCCGTAGCCGCCGCGTCCCGGATTTGATCGGGCAGAGCCGTCGGTATAGATGATGACCTTCACGGGCTTCCTTTCGTTGGGTACGTTTCGTGTGAGTGACCATTGTAGCGCCATGCCCGCCGCGGGCTAGCAATCTACGATTTCTACCCCGTCTTCCGACAGCTGGTCGGCATGGATGATGCGGTTGAGCTCGTCGAGGTATTGCCGCAAGAGAGGAGAGGGCTTGCGCTCGTCGTGCATGATATATCCTACGTGCATCGTTGGGGCGTCTGCTAACGGGATCGATGCCATACCCCATTGCATTTCATTGGAGAGGACACCGGTCGACAGGGTGTAGCCGTTCGACGTGATAAGTAAGTTGGTAAGTGTTCCGCGGTCCGAGATTCGTATGTTGCGGTCGCAAGGGATATAGCTAAAAGGTTCCTCGGCGTAATAGAAGGAGTTTGAGGTTCCCTGCTCAAAGCTGTAGCGCGTATAGGGTGTAAGGTCGGCAAGGGACAGCTGCGGGCGGCGTGCGAGCGGGTGGCGCTCGCTAACGAAGACGTGGACCGTCGCGTCGAAGAGGGGATGGAAGCTTGCGCGGGCATCGGCGAAGGCCCTCTGCAGGACGCGGGCGTTAAAGTCATCCAGATACAGAATGCCGATATCGCTGCGAAATGCGCGGACGTCATCGATGATCTGCGAGGTGGTGGTCTCGCGCATGATGAACTCAAACTTACTGTCGCGGCAGCGCTCGACGACGTTGACAAAGGCCTCGACCGAAAAAGCGTAGTGCTGGGCCGAGACGGCAAGGCGCGCCTGGGGTGTGCCGCCGTCCTCGTAGCGTGCCTCGAGCATGTCGGCCTGCTCTACGACCTGGCGCGCATAGCCCAATAGCTCGGTGCCGTCGTTGGTGAGCGTGACGCCGCGGCTGGAGCGCGTAAAGATCTCCAGATGGAGCTCCTGTTCCAGGCTTTTGACGGCGTTTGAGATGTTGGACTGTGCCGTATAAAGGCGCTGGGCTGCGGCGTTGATCGATCCGGACTCTGCCACGGCGATCAAAAAACGAAGTTGCTGGAGGGTCATTGACGTCCATCCTCTCGATTGCTATCTAAAAAACCGATAACAAGTTAGCGCTTTTAAGTGATTGACCGAGCAAAACAATGCTCGTACTATTCAAAACACACAAAGGCGGTAGGTAATTAAGCCGACCACGGAACCGGGATGCGAAAGGAGGCCCGCATATGAATTGCTTACCAAGACGAATGCCGGGCTCCTGTTTGCGCCCGTCGGCGTGATCAGGAGACAGCGACTTACTTCTCTTACTCTTATTACTTTTGTTCGATCGAGGAGATCATCATGAGCCAGTTTATCAACAACCCCGAGCACACCTTTGGTTTCGATACCCTGCAGCTGCACGTTGGCCAGGAGAGCGCCGATCCTGCATCCGACTCCCGTGCTGTGCCTATCTATCAAACCACGAGCTATGTGTTTCGCAACTCCCAGCACGCCGCCGACCGCTTTGGTCTTGCCGACGCCGGTAACATCTACGGCCGTCTGACCAACTCCACCCAGGGCGTCTTCGAGGACCGTATCGCCGCGCTCGAGGGTGGCGTGGCCGGTCTTGCCGTCGCCTCCGGTGCCGCTGCCATCACCTATACCCTGCAGGCACTTGCCCAGGCTGGTGACCACGTGGTCGCCCAGAAGACCATCTACGGCGGTTCCTACAACCTGCTGGAGCACACGCTCTCCCAGTTTGGTGTCGAGACCACCTTCGTCGATGCCCATAACCTGGACGAGGTCGAGGGCGCCATCAAGGACAACACCACGGTCATCTATCTCGAGACGCTCGGTAACCCCAACTCCGACATCCCCAACATCGACGCCATCTCCGAGATCGCCAAGAAGCATGGCCTGCCGGTTGTCGTCGACAACACCTTCGGCACCCCGTATCTGTTCCGTCCGCTGGAGCATGGTGCCAACATCGTCGTCCACTCCGCAACCAAGTTTATCGGCGGCCACGGCACCTCGCTGGGCGGTGTGATCGTCGACGGCGGTAACTTCGATTGGAAGGCGAGTGGCAAGTACGCCCAGATCGCTGAGCCCAACCCCTCCTACCACGGTGTTTCTTTTGCCGAGGCTGCCGGTCCCGCCGCCTTTGCAACCTATGTCCGCGCTATCCTGCTGCGTGACGAGGGCGCCTGCATCAGCCCGTTCAACGCCTGGGTCCTGCTCCAGGGCACCGAGACTCTGTCGCTGCGCGTTGACCGTCATGTCGAGAACACCAAGAAGGTCGTTGAGTTCCTGACCGGTGACAGCCACGTCGCCAAGGTGAACCACCCGAGCCTGCCCGAGCATCCCGACCATGAGCTGTACCAGAAGTACTTCCCCAACGGCGGTGCCTCGATCTTTACCTTTGAGGTTAAGGGTGGCCAGGAGGCAGCTTGGAAGTTCATCGATCATCTGCAGGTGTTCTCGCTGCTCGCCAACGTGGCCGACGTCAAGTCGCTCGTCGTGCACCCGGCTACCACCACGCACTCCCAGCTCTCTGCCGAGGAGCTCGCCGAGCAGAACATCACGCCCTCCACGATCCGTCTTTCCATCGGTACCGAGAACGCCGAGGACATCATTTGGGATCTGAAGCAGGCCTTCGCCGCGCTGGACGAGTAAGGCGACTTGTGCAAGGACCCCTTGCGACTCGATGGTATAACTGCATTAAATGCCTGCTCAAGGCGCCTGTGCGAACAATGGTCGCACCGGCGCCTTTTTTGCATAGAGAGGGTGCAAAAACAGGGTTTTTGGCACGCTTTATGCATTCGAGTTGTGGAAAACTCCTGTTGAGAGGATGTGAGTTTTACGCAATTGACGTGCACCTTTTGAGTAAAACCGCAGGTCGCGATTTGCTCGGGGTACTATGCAGCGCGATCGAATCACACACAGCTCAAACGCAGCAAAAACGCACTACGGAGGTTTCCAGCTACATGAGGATTGATTCACGAAAACCGAAAGCCGCCGCCCTTTCCGCCGCTCTGACCGTGGCACTTTTGACGGGCGCCGGCGCAACTGATGTCCACGCGGCAACACTATCCGATACGGTCGGATCCACGCCGTCCGAGGCGACGCTGATGCAGCCCGTCGACTATCGCGGCGACGGCTTTGGCTCCATGCAGGAGTGGAACGCCTCTATGGGGGCCAAGCGCGATTCCCTAGAGGTTCGCGCCCAGATCATCATGAACATGTACGGTGACTATGCCACCGATGACGAGCGCGCTGTACTGCAAGGTTGTATCGATGGTGCGGGCAGTCTTTTGACGATGGAGGAGGTCGACGCGAAGTCGACCGAGCTCGATGAGCTGCGCACGACGCTTGAGGATGCCAAGCGTGAGGCGCTCGAGGTTGCGGCCGCCGAAGCCGAGGCCGCTGAGGCCGTTCAGGCTTTGTATTACAACGCCGGCTCCGGCTCGTCTTACGCGTCTGCTGCGTATTACGCGAACGGCTCGGGCCTGACGCGCTCGAGCGGCGTCAATAACTATAACGGTCGTCGTGAGACCTATTACAGCAGCAACGTGCTCTACCATCACCGCACGGGCGAGTGGACTCAGGATTCCGAGGGCTTTTGGCGCGATTCCGATGGTTACTACGTCGTTGCCGCGGGCGATAAGGCTCAGGGCTCCACGTTTACCGGTTCCAAGGGCGAGTGCAAGGTCTATGACTCCGGCTGCGCAGCCGGAACCACCGACTACTACACTGGCTGGTAATTTTTCTGCATCACGAATATTTGGCGGACGGGCGTCTTTACCGAGCTTTAGGGCAACGTAAGGGCGCCCGTTCTATGTATGCATTTGAGTTAACAGAGCGCTTACCGTGGCAGTACGCCGCGCATATGGGCGCGGGGCACACTAAGTCACGAGAAACAAAGTCTTTCTCGTGGAGGAAGTGGTTCCATGAACGCTCGAGATGTCGCTATTGCCGTCGTTGCCCTTTTGATCGGATGCCTTGGTCCGACGGCGGCGTTAACTGCCGGCTTGCAGTCCGCTACGGGCGCCGCTCCTGTGATTGTGGGCGCCTTGATTGCAGCGGCGTTGCTGGGAAGCGCCGGCGTGCTACTTTGCCGCGATGACGAGGACGAGGTTCCGGAATCGCAAAATAAGCCTCAGTTTTAGCCTCGAGCTAAATGCAACAGGCCTTCGCGAATGACGGAATCCTCGCGAAGGCCTGTCTGCTTGTATTGCGCACGTCGCGATGCGGCCGAGGCTACCAGCTGCTTTCTATTTCGCGAATCCTCTGGTAGAGCCAATCGTTTTGCGGCACTTGGATATCGTGTTTGGCGGCCAGGCGGCAAATGGTGCCCGCGAACTCCTCGACTTCGGTCTTTCGTTGTGCGATGCGGTCCTGCGCCATCGAGGGCATACCGGTGGGGTCGATTCCCTCGATGAGGTGCACCATCTGCGTCAGGTCTGCCTCGGTCAGCTCAATGCCCTCGGCATTGGCGACCGCAAGTGTCTCTCGCATGGCGGAGACAAAGCAGCGGCGCTGCTCGGAGCCGGCCTCTGTGGCGCTTCCATACGTTCCGCCGTAGGCCATGCACGTCTGGTTGATACCATCGTTGAGCATGAGTTTGGCCCACATGCGGTGCGCAATGTCGCTCTCGGCGGTATGGGCGATGCCGCAGCGTGTGTAGAGCTCGTCGATGGCGGTGACGGTTGCGGGCTCGGTGCCTGCTGCCGCGCCAAAGCGAATCTCGCCCGCATTGGTAAAGGTGAGCGCGCCGTCGAGGAACACGGCATCCATGCCCTGGCAAATACCAAGAACGGTATGCTTCCAGCCAAAGCGCTCGGCAATCTTCTGCTCGCTCGTAATGCCGTTGCACAGCGAGGCGATGAGCGTGTTGGGCCCCACGACGCGCTCCATAGTCTTGAGTGCTTGGTTGAGTCCCGTCGTCTTGACCGTGAGAATGACAAGATCGGCGGGCGTTGCCTCACTGACGCGCACGGACTTGAGTGCGCAGGGCTCGCCGTTGACCGTAAGGGCGTCGCCTGCGTGACGCTCGAAACGGGCGTCATCCATAACGTATTCGACGGCGTCATTGCCGAGGGCCGTGGCAATCATGCTACCGTAGAGCAGGCCGACGCCGCCCTTGCCGATAAAGGCGACCTTGTTGATCTGCATGTGAATCATCTCCCCATATAAAAGGCGCCCGCGTAAGGGGCGCCTGATGGATTGTATGCTGCCAGGGTGATTGGTGGATGCGCGGGACTGCTGTTACGAAAAAGAACTATTGCACTGTGCGCTTATGCCGCGGGACAGACCGCAAAAACGCGCACAGGATATCCAACGCCATCGCGCACCTTGGGGAAGGTGCAGATGATGCCTGCGCCCGTGGCGGGAAGCTCGTCCAGATGGTTCATGACCTCGATCTGGTAGCGGTCGACCGAGAGGATGTATTGCTCGCCGGGATAGGGGTAGGCGTCCTCACGCGTGACCACGCTCGCCTCCTTTCATCGGGCTTTTTGCTGATGTTAAAGCGGTGCCGTGACGGCCTGATTTCTGCTGCGTTACGATACGTTCTCGATTGCGATTCCGATGTGCTTCGATGACGTGACAGGTTTGTTTCGCCTTATCAGGGCTTCGATGGGGGAGGAGGGGCCGTGCAATATCGCGTTGACCCCAAAAGCAGTAACCGTATCTCGGCGTTGGGGCTGGGCTGCATGAGGTTTCCCGGTGCGCCGGGACGCCCGGATGCGAAGACAGCCGACGCCATCATCTCCCGTGCGGTGGAGCAGGGGATTAACTACCTGGACACGGCCTATCTCTATCCCGGCAACGAGGCTTGCGTGGGCGCTTCGCTTGAGCGCCTAGGCCTACGCGACCAGGTTTTGCTCGCGACCAAGCTGCCGCATGCTTCGTGCAAATGCGCGGAGGATTTCGACCGGTTCTTCGACGAGCAACTGTGCCGCCTGCGGACCGACCATATCGACTATTACCTCATGCACAACATTACCTCGCCCGCCCAGTGGGAACGTGTGGTGGCGTTGGGCATCGAGGACTGGATCGCGCGTCAAAAGGCGGCGGGGCGCATTCGCCAGATTGGTTTTTCGTATCACGGCAGCGCGGCGGATTTCCTGACGGTGCTTGACGCATATGACTGGGATTTTTGCCAGATCCAGTACAACTATGCCGGCGAGCGTTACCAAGCGGGAACGGCAGGACTCATGGCGGCTGCGGAGCGCGGTCTTGCGGTGTTTGTGATGGAGCCACTGCTGGGCGGTCGTCTAGCGGGCAAACTGCCGCCGCGGGCACGCGCTGTGCTCGATGGCGCCCGTGACCCGCATTTGCGCACTCCGGCCGCCTGGGGGCTTTCGTGGGTGTGGAACCATCCTCAGGTGACGATGCTGCTTTCGGGTATGACCGATACCGCGCAAGTGGATGAGAACGCGGCGTTGGCCGATCGGGCCCTGCCGGATTCGATGACGGCTGCTCAGCTCGATGCCATCGCACGCGTGCTGAGGGAGTTTGAAAAATCGAATCGCGTGCCCTGCACGGGATGCGGCTATTGCATGCCGTGTCCTAAAGGCATCAATATCCCTGGGTGTTTTGCTGCCTACAACGCAAGCTATGCGCACAGCTGGTTTACGGGGCTGTCTCAATACTTTACGGCGAGCGCGGTGCGGACGAACGAGCCCAAGCTGGTGAGCAATTGCGTCAAGTGCGGCAAATGCGCGCGGCATTGCCCACAGCATATCGATATCCCCGGGCGCTTGGACGACGTACGCCGCCGTTTTCAGCCTGGCCCCGTGACGGCGGTGCTTAAGGCCTTCGGCAAAACGCGCTCCTCGTGACCCTTTTATAACTTGCGGTGGAATAGTTCCTGCTTGCGGCAGAATAAGGCATCGACAGGAACTATTTCACCGCAACTGAAGGGGGCTGTCGTGGGCCATCGGGATTCATGTGATGATTTGCGTGAGGTTCGTTGGGGCGTTTTGGGCGCTGGACACATTTCGCATCGATTTGCATCGTCGCTCAAGAAGGTCGACGGGGCACGGCTGGTGGCTGCGGCCGGCCGCACTCCTGCACATGTCGAGGAATTTTGCCGAGCGTTTTCGATTGATGTTGCGCATGGCCATGCCTCGGTCGACGATAACGGCGATGCGGCTTATGATGCGCTGATTGCCGACCCCGATGTCGACGCAATCTACTTGGCTCTTCCGCATGGCATGCATGCGCATTGGGTCTGTCGGGCACTGCGCGCGGGAAAGGCCGTACTGTGCGAAAAGCCGGCCGTTTTGAATGAAGAAGAGGCCCATGCGATCGCCTCCGTTTCCCGTGAGTGCGGTGTGCCGTTTATGGAGGCGATGAAAAATCGGTTTTGTCCGATGCGTACTCGCGTGAAGGGCTTGCTTGCGTCGGGCGAGCTCGGCCGTATCGTTTCGATCGAAAGCGTGCAAAAACTCGATTATGGTGAGTCCCCTTCGAGTTATCTACTCGGTCCGTTGCAGGGTGGCTGTCTATATGACATGGGCTGCTATGCAGTCGGGTGGTTTGAGGATCTGCTTGCGGGCGCGTGCGATGTTTCGTCTCGTGAAGTTCGCTGGCGTGACGTATCGGGCGGCCGCGTGGATTGGGCCGATGAGATCCATATGAGTGTCGGCGGTATACCCATTCATATGGCGTGTGACGGCAAAGCAGCATATGAAAGCCGCTTAATGATTGCCTGCGAGCGGGGCTCGTTGGAAATCGAGCGCCTCCATCGCCCCGAGCTCGCCCATGTGAGGTACTCCGACGGACGAATGCTCGAAGTAAATGCCCCGTTTGAGGTCGATGATTTCTACGGCGAAATCCAGCATGCGACCCAGCTCATCCGGGCGGGGAAACTCGAGAGTCCCGTCATGCCCCTTGCCGCCACACAGCGCTGCGCGCGCATTATCGATGCAATCCGTCTAGCCCTCTAGGACCTGGCGCTGACGCGTGAGGGATCATGACGCCGGCGCCCGTAGCCGTAGTGCTTGGTGCCCCGCATCTCTGATGCCCCTTTTATAACTTGCGGTGGAATAGTTCCTGTTTGCGGCAGAATAAGGCATCGACAGGAACTATTTCACCGCAACTGATGAGGGGGAGCTGGGGATGCTGACGATCGGGTGTCATCTATCCACGACGAAGGGCTATCGGGCGATGGGGGAGACGGCGTTGTCAATTGGCGCCAATACCTTTGCATTCTTTACACGCAACCCGCGCGGCGGCAAGGCGAAAGACCTTGACATGGATGACGTGGCCGCCCTGCGCGAGCTTATGGAACAGAACGATTTTGGCCCGCTTGTGGCTCATGCCCCGTATACCTATAACCCTTGCTCGGCCAAAGAGCGGGCGCGCGAGTTTGCCTTGGAGGCCATGGCGGAGGACCTGCGGCGCATGGAAGCGCTGCCCGGCAACTACTACAACTTCCATCCCGGTGCGCATGTGGGGCAGGGCTCCGACGCCGGCATTCAGATGATCGTCGACACCCTGTGCCAGGTGATGTTTGAGGGCCAACAGACGACGGTGCTGCTCGAGACCATGGCCGGCAAGGGCACCGAGGTGGGCCGCAGCTTTGAGGAACTGGCACTCATCATCCAGGGCGTTGCCGACAAGTGCCCCGAGCTGTCGGCCAAGTTGGGCGTTTGCTTGGACACCTGCCATGTGAATGACGCCGGCTACGACATCGTCCACGATCTTGAAGGCGTGCTCGACGAGTTCGATCGTGTGGTGGGTATCGAGCGCCTGCGCGCCGTGCATATCAATGACTCCAAGAACCCCTGCGGCGCCCATAAGGACCGCCACGAATGCATCGGTAAGGGCTACCTGGGTAGCGAAGAGTTTGGCGGCGGTATGCAGGTTATGCAGAATATTGTATCGAATGGCCGCTTGCGCGCATTGCCATTCATTTTGGAGACACCGAACGAACTTGCAGGTTATGCGGCTGAAATCAAATTGTTAAGGTCATTGCAGCAGTGATGACTGTCATAAAGTGGAGTGCTCCATTCACGTTATGGGTTTGTTTCAATCAGTTTTCTAATTGCGGATTCTTCCAAGCGGGTGCATAATAACCCTCAGTTTTTGCAGACCCCTGAATCACGTGGGGTCATTGGAAGGAGACTGATTATGAAGCTGAAGAAGCTTGGCGCATTTGCCGCCACGGGTGCTATGGCGCTCGCCCTTGCTCTGACGGGCTGCGGCTCGTCCAACGCCACCTCTGGTTCTGATGCCAGTTCCAGCAGCTCTGACGACGCTAAGGTCGAGAAGGTCGACGGTTCCAAGGAGTACGCGCTCGTCAAGGACGGTACGCTGACCGTCGGCACCTCTGCCGAGTACGCTCCGTTTGAGTACAAGGATGACAATGGCGACTACCAGGGCTTTGACCTTGAACTCATTAAGGCTATCGGCGATAAGCTGGGTCTGGATGTCGAGTATGTCAACAATGATTTTGACACGCTCGTCCCCGGCGTTGCTTCGGGCGCCAAGTACGACGTCGCCATCGCGGCTATCACCGACACGCCCGAGCGTGAGAAGGAAGTCACTTTCTCCGATTCCTACTACATGGACGATCAGGCTATCGTGACCAAGGTCGATAACACCGATATCACGGCCGACAACTTCAGCGAGAAGCTCAACAACGCCGACGCTACCATCATCGTCCAGTCTGGCTCGACCGCCGAGGCCTTTGCCCAGGAGAACTTCCCCAAGGCCAAGATTGTCCCCTACAAGGACGCCACCGAGTGCTTCAGCGCCCTGCAGTCCGATAAGGGCGACGCCGTAGTCACCAACCGCTCCGTTGCCAGCCAGCTGACCGCCGAGCAGTTCAACACCTGCCAGACCATCAAGCAGGTCAGCACCGGCGAGGAGTACGCCATCGCCATCAACCAGGGCAACACCAAGCTCAAGGACGACATCAACCAGGCCATCAAGGACCTGACTGACGACGGTACCGTCGACGCCCTCATGGCTAAGTACAACATCAAGTAAAATAGCTACTTGATTGCGCGCGGGCCCTTTCCGTTTTGGCGGAGAGGGCCTTTGGGCTTCTCTTGACGGAGAGTGTTTCCGTCTCGTTTTGCCGGCAACTTCTACGATAGGAGCCACCTTGTCTCGACTGAACAAAGGGGCTGCGGAGCAGCGTTTTCCACTGCCCGCCTTGCTCCAAAAGCTAGCCTGCGCCATGGCCGTGGCGCTCGCGCTGGTGTGCGTGGGGGCATATGCGCCCACGACCGCCCAGGCGCTTGAGACCGCAAAGATTACCGCCCGACCCAACACCGGTTCGGGCAGCGCTGTGGTCGGCGGCACCGAGACGCGCATTACCTGGGAAGTTCAGGCCGATGCCGACGAGGAGCTGAGCGGTCTTTCTCTGACGTTTGTCGACGGCACAACGTTTGGTACCGATGACACGCGATTGACGATGCTCTCGGGCGAGGACCTCATGGATCGTACGCCCATGAAGCCCACGTGCAAGGCTGACGGCCAGACGCTCAAGATTGACTTTGGCGAGACGGCGCCTGCCGGCGGCTTTTTCCGTGTCGAGGTTTACGGCGTGACGTTCCCCGTCGAGGGCGGCGATGAGGCCTTTAGCGGAACCTATACGCTCGCCGACGGTTCGACCAAGAAGATTTCCAAGATTCCTTCCGTCGAGATTAAGGGCGTGACGGCGTTCGATAACTTCCTGGCCGACCTTAAGGAACAGCCGTGGGTCGAGGCATGGAATTCCAACATGTTCCTTCGCCTGTTCCTGAACCCGGTCATTTTGGTCCAGAGCCTGCCGATCGTCTTCAAGGGCTTCCTTATGTCGCTCTCGATCGTGCTCGTGGCGTTTCCGCTGGCGATCCCCTTTGGCTTTGCCCTGTCGCTTATGCGCATATCCAAATCGCGCATCCTGCGTTGCCTTGCCGGCATCTACGTGAATGTCATCCGCGGTACGCCGGCGTTCCTGCAGATCTATATTGCATTCTTTGGCCTGCCGCTTGCCGGCGTCAAGGTGGACGACTATGTCTTGGGCGTTATCGTCATGGCCATGAACTCGTCTGCGTATCTGTGCGAGATTTTCCGTGCCGGTATTCAATCGATCCCCAAGGGCCAGAACGAGGCCGCTCGTTCGCTGGGTATGAATGCCTTCCAGACGCTGCTCTACGTTATGATTCCGCAGACGTTCCGCAATGTCCTGCCTACGCTGACCAGCGAGTTTATCCTGCTCTACAAGGATACGTCGCTGCTCGCCGCCGTGGGCGTGGTCGAGATCGTCATGAACGCCCGCACCATCGTGGCAACGACGGGCTCCATTACGCCGTATGTGGTTGCCGCCCTGTTCTATCTGGTCATTACCCTGCCGCTTGCGCGCTTGGTGAGCGGTCTTGAGGCGAGGCTGCTGGGTACGGCCGAAACCAAAAAGAAGCGTCCCACCAAGAGCGCCGGACAGGTTGTCGCGACGCCCGCCGACCATATCGCTGGTCTGTAAGGAGGTTCTATTATGAGCGAAACCAATAACTCGAACGAGGTCGTCGTCAGCATCAAGAATCTCCAGAAGGCCTTTGGCGATAACGTGGTCCTGCGCGACATCGACCTTGATGTGCACAAGGGCGAGGTCGTCGTAGTCCTGGGCCCTTCGGGTTCGGGCAAGTCGACGATGCTTCGCTGCATTAACCGTCTCGAGGAGCCCACGAGTGGTTCGATTGTCGTCGAGGGCGTGGATGTGTGCGCCAAGGGCGTTGACCTCAATAAGGTGCGTACGCACTTGGGCATGGTGTTTCAGCAGTTCAACTTGTTCCCGCACCTGTCGGTCAAAAAGAACGTCATGCTTGCGCAGCAAAAGGTGCTCAAGCGCAGCAAGGAAGAGGCCGAGAAGATTGCCATCGAGGAGCTGACCAAGGTCGGCCTGGCCGAGCGCATCGATTTTATGCCGAGTCAGCTTTCGGGCGGTCAGCAGCAGCGCGTGGCCATCGCCCGCGCCCTGTCGATGAATCCGCACGTGATGCTCTTTGACGAGGCCACGTCGGCGCTCGATCCTGAGCTTGTCCGCGATGTATTGGGCGTCATGCGCGATCTTGCGCATGACGGTATGACCATGATCGTGGTGACGCACGAGATGGGCTTTGCCCGCGACGTCGCCGACCGCGTCGTCTTTATGGACGGCGGCGTTATCGTGGAGGATGGCACGCCGAGCGAGGTCTTCGACCATCCTAAGAGCGAGCGCACCAAGGCGTTCTTGGGTAATATCTCGTAGCCGCTTTATATGACTGACACAGCAGAAAACGGGAGCCGGATGTGATCCGGCTCCCGTTTTTGTTGGGACGCGAATGTGTTTTGGTGCAGAGCGCGTTACGGGCGGAGCTCATTGCAGCTAGGCGAGCTCGGCTCCAAGGGCGCGGCAGGCCGCCTCGCCCTCATCGTCGGGGGCGTCGTAACAGATGACGGAGTCGACCACGTTGACGCCTGCCTCGTCGGCGTCCGCCTTCCAATTGTCCATCCATTCGCCTTCGGCCCACGAATAAGAGCCAAAGAGGACGACCTTCTTGTCGCCGAGGGTCTCCTTGACTTCGTCCCACATCGGTTGGAACTCATCGTATTCAAGCTCCTCGGAGCCCATGGCGGGGCAACCGAAGGCGAAGGCATCATAGTCGGCGGCCCTGTCGGCAGAGAAGTCGGCGCAGGGGATGACTTCGGCCTCGGCGCCCGCGGACGTGGTGCCCTCGGCAACGAGGTTTGCCATGGCCTCGGTGTTGCCCGTGCCGCTCCAGTAGACGACGGCGATCTTGCTCATGTTGAGTCCTTTCGGTTGTGCGGCGTGCGGTCGCGGTTTGTACGTTCTATCGGGTCGCCTGGGCAAGTTGCGCCAAGCTGCAGCCCTGCTGATAGATAAAGGTGAGGTGTTGGGTGCAGGCACGGTACGCATCAAACGTCGCAAGCGCCTGCTCGACATTCGTATAGACCTTCCAGGCTCCAAAGATCTTGTAGTTCTCGCCACGCTGAGCGATGAACTCGTATACGTCGTCGCAGGGGTACCCCAGGAAGTAGCCAATCTCGTGTGGAAATTCGCAGGCGCAGTCGTTGTTGCAGCAGGCTTGCTGATCCAGTGCGCATCGAGTCTGGCCGCAGGCGCATTCCGCGGCGTTATTGCTCGCGAGCGTGATGCGTGATGCCAGGTGCACAAGACATGCCGAGAGGTTGCCGGTGTCGTAGCCCTTCTTGGCGAGTGCCGTTTTGGCGCGCGGGTCAGCAAGGTAAGTGGCGAGGCTATTGGGCCGATATGCGTATACGAGCGCCCCGCAGGGGCGCCAGACCAAAACGCTCAGATGGATACCGAACGGATTAAGCTCGCGGTTGCACCGGGCGATAACGTTGAGCAGGCGTGCTCGGCGATCCTCGATCGCCGCAGTTACGCTTGAGCCGTCTTGATCGGCATAGACTCCTGGATAGGTAAAGAGCGATGCCGGTTTGATGCCCGCGAGCGTGGGGGAGCAGTTGCGCACGACTGCCGCCTGAAACGTTGGGATGTCTATGGTTCGAGTCACGACGCTCCTTACGGATCTAAACTGTTAGCCTAGGAAAACTTATACACGAAAGTAAGCCTTGGTCAACTAAAAAGTTTGAAGAGGGAAACTAATTGACCGAACGGACATGATTTTGGGTTAAGATGGGAACACCCCATGGGGGTATCTAGATAGGGCTACTTGAAAGGGGAACGCATGAGTGACTTGCTCAACCCTGCGAATCTCATCGTGCTGGCCGTCATTGCCGTCGGCATGTTTTTTGGGCTGCGTCGCATTGCGGCGTCGACGCATGGAAAGAGCTGTTGCAGTGATGGCGCGAGCGGCAAGAAAGCCAAGAAGGTTGTGGTGGCAGACACCGACGAGTCCCACTATCCCTATAGCGATGAGCTGCTCATCGGCGGCATGAGCTGTGACGGCTGCGCTCAGAACGTAGCCAATGCCCTCAATGCACTGGACGGCGTGTGGGCTACGGTGACGTATGCGGACCACACAGCACGCGTACGCTCGAAGCTCCCGGTTGATCGCGACACACTCGAGACGGCGGTGAGGGGCGCGGGCTATTACGTTATGAAAATGTAGGCGTTGCCTCTCCGGTGGATACCGGCCTCCTGCTCATTGCGACTATCGACATCCAAAAATTTGCGTAAAAAATAACCTTTAGATGCGGTAAAAGTGGAGTTTGGTGACGGTTTGCGCGGAATTCGCTACCAATCGAGCATCTATTAACCCGTCCAAAAAATTACAGGTGTATATTTATACGCTGATTATTGCTGTGCTCAGATTGCAATTAACCGTGGACAGAAATGAAGAATGCTAAAGCTGGGCTTTAGGACAGGGGAGGTTATAGCCTTATGAGACGAGTGGGAGCACTTGGCTTGGTGGCAGCGCTTGCCGCTATCTTGGTATCGCCGCTGCCGGCGCATGCCGAAGACGCTTCGGGTGCCGTTACCTACAATGCGGGAAATGGATATTCCTTTGAGAAGCTCTCGCATCCTACGGTAGGAACGTCGCAGCCGGATGGTATCGTCGACTACCAGGGTAACGGTGCCGTTGCCGTTCCGGGCGCCGATGGTAACACGGCCAACAACGAAGGCGATCGCGGCCAGAGCTACACTTGGGCGGCTGCGAGCTATGGTGACTGGCTTTATGTGGGCACCTGCTATGCGGCGATGGGCAACACACTGACGCTCATGAACGGCACGCTGGGCGATTCCTTTGATGCCGAGACCATGCGCCTGACGCTGGAGGCCATGTTTAACGGCACGTTCTTCTATGGACAGCAGAAGGAGGACGGCACGGCCGACAAGGACAGCGGCGGCATCTTGGTTAAGATCAATACCAAGACCGGTGAGACCAAGCTGCTACTCTCTGAATCGCTCAACGGCGTCGGTCCTTTGTTCCGCAATGCCGTGAGCTATAAGGGTAAGCTCTATTTCTGCGGCAGCGTCAGGACCAATGGCGGCAAAAGCGGCCTGCCTGCTGTATATGAGATCGATCCTAAGACGGATGATTGGAAAGTTGTCTATCAGGGCCTTTCGAGCGCGGACGATTACCGCGATGCCTACAAGCAGGGCATTTCTACCGGTATCCGCGGCATGTGCGTCCATGATGGCCAGCTCGTCATCAGTAATGTGGGTAAAGACGCGAACGGTAATTTTGTGTCGACAATCCTGACGTCGTCTGACCCCTCGAAGGGCCAGGACAGCTTCACCGAGATTGCCAACTCGGGCACGCTGTTTAACTATCCGGCGATTCGCTATAAGGACAGCATCTACGGCGGTGCCATTTGGGATATGGTCTCGTACAATGGTCATCTCTATGCCACCATCTGCACCGGTACGCCCGAGAACGCTCCCGATGATAATTCCATGCAGTCGTTCGCCATGGTCCGTGGCGACAAGAACGCCGACGGCAGCTATGAGTGGACTCCCATTGTTGGCGATAAGGCGGACGGTGCAAAGTACTGCTTTGGCATCGATCCTGCCCGCACCCGTTCTGGTGCTGCCAACCTCATCGTCTACAACGACTACCTCTATATCGGTGAATACAACGACGAGGAGATTGCTCTCGAGCGCATCCTGTTCAACAAGTCCAACACCGAAGAGGGCGGCAAGAGCGGCATGGGCGGCGTTGACTGCTCGTTTGTGAATGCCAATCTTGAGCAGTCGGTCAACATCTATCGCATGGACAAGAACGAGAACATGGAGCTCGTCGTTGGCGATCCCACCGAGATGTTCTCCGAGAAGAATGGCAACGGCCCTCTTTCCGGCCTGGCTTCGGGCTTTGGCTGAAACGAGAACCAGTACATTTGGCGCATGCAGAAGTTCGACGGCAAGCTGTATATCGGTACCTTTGATACCGCGAGCCTGCTCGAGCCGATCGGCCAGTTCTCCAATGGCGACATTATCGATATGACGCCCGAGGAGTGGAACTCTCAGGTTCAGCGCCTTAGGGACCTGCTCGATCACCTGCTCGACAAGAAATCGCCTGACGACCCCATCGTTCCCGTGAACACGCTTGCGGACGATGATTCAAACGAGGCCGTCGAGGTCGATGACGAGAAGGCTGAGGCCGTCGAGGCCGATGACGAGAAGACCGAGGTCGCTAAGGGCTTTGGCGACCTGAGCGATGCGCTGGAGGATGCCGCGGGCGACCTTTGCGATCAGGCCGCGACGATGTCCCAGGACGTTGAGGACGACGCCGCTTACGTCCAGAAGATCGATGGCGAGATCGCGTACTTCAAGTCCTTTGCCGACCAGTATCAGGACATGCTCGATAGCTATGAGAGCCTGAAGCAGCAGTACGAGGATGCCTATGGCACCGAGCTGCCGGGCGATATTCAGGATGCGCTCGATAAGCTGCTGAGTAAGGAGAACCTCAAGAAACTGCAGAGTGTCCTTACGTGCATGTCTTACCTTCGCAATGCCGAGCGTGGCTTTGATATGTATGTGACCGAGGACGGCGTGAACTTTACGACGCTGACGACCAATGGCTTTAACGATCCGTATAACCATGGTCTGCGCACCTTTGCGGTGACCAACCAGGGTCTGTGCCTCGGTACCGCCAACCCGTTCAATGGCTGCCAGGTTTGGATCCAGCGCAAGGAGAATTCTGAGAATCCGATTGATCCCGGTACTCCGGATCCGACGGAACCCACCAATCCTTCGCAGCCGGGTGGCGGCGATCAGCCTGGTGGCAGCCAGACGGGCGGCAACGGCCAGTCGAGCAGCACCACGACGACCGTTTCGACGACCACTAAGAAGACTCCGAAGGACGGCTCGCTGCCTCACGCTGGCGACTCGACCCTCACGCTGGTCTTGGGATTGCTGGTTGCAGCTGCCGCAGTGCTTGGCATTGCTCTCGTCTTGCGCAAGCGTTCTCGTCGCTAGGCTCGACCACGCAGCTCGATGCCTTGGATGTCGTCGAAGTTGATGGCGATATCCCTGAGTTTGAGCAGCTTGAATGCGGGTAACACTTCGTCGAGGATGCCCGTGCGGCTACGATAGCCGTACATATCGTAATAGGTGACGCGCACCAAGTCGCCGCGTTTGAGGCCCTCGAGCTTTTTCGAAAGCTCGAGGGCTTTTTCTTCCGTGAGTTCGCATTTGGGCTCAACAGTGATTTCTTGTTTGCGCACGAGCTCGTAGTATCCCGTGAGGGCGGCAAAGGGCATAAACTGCGCGGCACGGCCGGCGCGGACGGCGCCGTTGGCGGTGAGCTTGGGGTCGGAGGAGCGACGTCTTCCCTCGGGGTCCGCTAGACGTTCAAAAGGCGTCGGTGGCCGCATCGGCTGTTGTTGGGACTTAGGCACGATGTCCTCCTACCTGATCGTTGCGTTCGCGTGCGGTGGCGCCGGCGGTGAAGCTTAATCCCTTGACGAGCGCGTTCTTGCCGTACTTGCCCTTCACGGCCAGGACAGCGCGCGCCAGGTCGCGCTCGCGCTCATCGGCCTTAACATCGCTGAACAGGTCGATAGTGGTAAATTCCTCGGGCATGAGGTTGCCAAATCCCAGGTTGATGCGCTTGACCGGTCGTTTGGGATCGACAGTCTGCGCCCAGAGCTCATCGAAATAGCCCATGATCTTCTTAAACGAATTGGTACGCTCGGGCAGCTTGCGCGAGGCGTTGGAGTGCGCAAAGAGCGCGGCATAGCCACCACGCGGCTTGCCGCCGTGTTCGCCCACAAAGATGCCGTCAATCGCCTGTGCCTCTCGCACCAAACGTCGGCGTTCGTCGTCGCGTTGGACGGGCTTGGGCGCGCGGGGCGTGAGCTCGGGGCCGTCGGTTGCGGCGGGTTCGATGCTCGACGTGCTCGAACGCAAATGCCCGCATCCGTCTACATATTGTGCTGTGCCGCTGGCGTCGAGGCGGCGTATGTCGGCGCGCTCGCTCGCGTAGCCTACAAAGAGCGAGATACTGTTGCACACCACGTGCTTATCGACTAAGTCCAGCACAGCGTTGTCGACCATCTCGCGCAAGACGGTGTAGGCCTGTTCATAGGCATAGCCTTTCGAGAGCACCTGTCCTGTGGTAGTTGAGGTTGCCTGCGGGCGATAGGCCTGAATATCGGCGATAGTTGTCGGCTCGCGCCCAAAGGCGTGGTCGATAAGATACTCGGCATTGACGCCGAGCTCGTCGTAGAGCAGGTTTTCGTCGAGCGCCGCGACGCCCATCAGATCGTAGACGCCGTATTTTTCGAGTCGTGCTGCCACGCCGGGCCCAATGCCCCAGATGTCGGTGATGGGGCGATGGGGCCAGATCTCCTTGCGAAAGGTCTCGTCATCGAGTATGCCGATGCGGCTGGGTACGTGCTTGGCGGTAATGTCGAGTGCCACCTTGGCCTGGAATAGGTTGGGGCCGATGCCAACCGTTGCCGTGATGCCGGTGCGCGCCAGGACCTCGTCGCGCAACATGCAGGCGAAGCCTTCAGCGTCGGTGTGATAGAGGTCCAGATAGGGCGTCACGTCGATAAAGCATTCGTCGATGGAGTAGACGTGCACGTCCTGTGGGCTGACGAATTCCAGATAGATACCGTAGATTTGCGCCGACACCTCCATGTAGTGCTGCATGCGCGGTACGGCCTTGATGTAGTCGATACCGTCGGGAATCTCGAACAGGCGACAGCGGTTATGGATTCCGAGGTCTTTCATGGCCTGTGTGATGGCAAGGCAGATGGTCGTGCGCCCGCGCGATTCGTCGGCAACGACCAGGTTGGTGGTGAGCGGGTCGAGACCGCGGTCGACGCACTCGACGCTGGCGTAGAACGTCTTGAGGTCGATGCAGATATAGGTGTGACGCTCGTGTCCCACGCGTCCTCCCATCAAACACATGTTCTTATCGAATACTTGTTCGATAATACCCGCTCGTCCGGACATCGTCAAAACCAACCAAAAAGGGACTGGTTTGTTTTGGTAGGTATGGTCGTGCGGCTGCATCGGGTTTTAACGCAGCCCTAAAGAGTGTGAAACAGCTCGGAAAACCTCGCTTCGTAGCATGGGTCTAACGATTGATACCGCCTATACGCACGGAAGGGTTGTGGGAAAGATGGTCAATTGTGGGTTTGGTATGCCGACGCGCCTTGTTGCGGATGGGGACGTGGCTCGCTGGTGCGGACGATTGGTCGCTCACTACGGTGGCACCAAGGCACTGGTTGTGCTGGGTGGTGACAAGCACACGCGTGATGAGCTCGTTTCGGCGGCGCTGGGCTCGCTCGATCGCGCCCTGCTCGAACGCGTGCTCTTTCGCTGTGGCTCGGTTGGAGGCGATGGGGGAGGCGAGCTGGTCAACGAGGCCGTGGCCCTGGCGACCGACGAGGGTGTGGACTTTGTCCTGGCGATCGGTGATGCCGATACAGCCGGCTTTGCGCGCGAGCTCGCCCACCGCATGGCGGCGCTCGATGCCGGTGAGGACGGTTTTGTCCCCTATGGATGCATTGTCTCGGAGGGCAAGGTGCCCGCTACGGTGGGAGCCGGCGAGGCTCCCGTTTTTGCCATCATCGCGCCCGAGCTGCTGGAGGGCATCGGGTCTCCTCTGCGTGAGTTGCTCGGCAGTGTGTGCGCTGCGGCCTAATAATTGCCATAAAGGGATGGGTTATTTTTGATTGGTAAAGCGTTTGACCTGCCAAAATAAACCTGTCCCTTTTTGGTCGGTCGCCGTTTGGGGGCCGATTGGCAACGCTCGCTGATTGCAGTCTTGACCTGCGCTAGAATAGAGATATCTGAATATCCGGGCGTGCATGGAGGTGTGCGCCCGTATGCTGAGGAGGACTTTATGGCAACTGTTGCCGCACCTATCGACGCCACGTCGACTGACGCTTGGAAGGCGCTCGAGGCTCATCAGGAGAAGCTCGAGGCCGAGGGTATCGACCTCAAGGCCTGGTTCGCCGCCGATCCCGAGCGTGTGAACAAGCTGAGCTTTGACGCCGGTGACCTGCACTTCGACCTGTCCAAGAACCTGGTGACCGACGAGACCGTCAAGCTGCTGTGCGATCTTGCCCGCGAGGTGAAGCTCGAGGAGCGCCGTGACGCCATGTTCTCCGGCGAGCACATCAACACCACCGAGGACCGTGCCGTCCTGCACACCGCGCTGCGCCGCCCGGCTAGCGAGAAGGGGCAGCTCGTCGTCGACGGCCAGGACGTTGTCGCCGACGTGCACGAGGTCCTCGACCGCATGTACGCCTTCGCCGAGCGTGTGCGCTCCGGTGAGTGGAAGGGCGTTACCGGCAAGAAGATCGAGCACCTGGTGTCCATTGGCATCGGCGGCTCCGACCTGGGCCCGGTCATGGCGTACGAGGCCCTGCGTCCCTATGCCGACGCCGGTATCGATTGCCGCTACATCTCCAACATCGACCCCAACGATCAGGCAGAGAAGCTCAAGGGCCTGGACCCCGAGACCACGCTTGTGATCATCGTCTCCAAGACCTTCACCACGCTCGAGACCCTCACCAACGCCCGCGAGGTCAAGACCTGGATGCTCGAGCAGCTCAAGGCTCAGGGCGCCATCGACGGCTCCGATGAGCAGAACGCCGAGGCCGTGGCAAAGCACTTCGTCGCTGTCTCCACCGCACTCGAGAAGGTTGAGGCCTTCGGTATCGACCCCGCCAACGCCTTCGGTTTCTGGAACTGGGTCGGCGGCCGCTACTCCGTCGACTCCGCCGTGGGCCTGTCGCTGATCGTCGTGCTCGGCCCCGAGCGCTTCCAGCAGTTCCTCGAGGGCTTCCACGCCATCGACGAGTACTTCTGCAACACCCCGCTCGAGAACAACGCCGTCGCGCTGATGGGCCTGCTCAACGTCTGGTACGTCAACTTCTTCGGTTCCAAGAGCCACGCCGTACTTCCGTACTGCCAGTACCTGCATCGTTTCCCGGCCTACCTGCAGCAGCTCACCATGGAGTCCAACGGCAAGCACGTCCGCTGGGACGGCAGCGCCGTGACCTCCGATACCGGTGAGATCTTCTGGGGCGAGCCCGGCACCAACGGTCAGCACGCCTTCTACCAGCTGCTGCACCAGGGCACCGTGGTGGTCCCGGCCGACTTTATCGCTTTCGCCAACACTGCCAACCCCGCAACCGACAGCGGCCAGGATGTCCACGAGCTGTTCCTGGGCAACTTCCTGGCCCAGACCAAGGCACTCGCCTTTGGTAAGACGGCCGATGAGGTGCGCGCCGAGGGCACGCCCGAGCAGATCGTCCCGGCCCGCTGCTTTGAGGGCAACCGTCCGACGACCTCGATCTTCGGCGACACGTTGACCCCGTTCGCGCTCGGCGAGCTCATCGCCCTGTACGAGCACATTACGTTTGTCGAGGGCACGGTCTGGGGCATCGACTCCTACGACCAGTGGGGCGTCGAGCTGGGCAAGCAGCTTGCCAAGCAGATTACCCCGGCCTTCCACGACGACGCCGCCAAGGCCGAGCAGGACGCTTCGACCCAGGCGCTCATCGAGTTCTACCGCGCGCATCGCAAGTAGTCGCTGCTGTTAACGCATCGCGCCTTATAGTCAGGGGCCCGTATCCTATCGGATGCGGGCCCCTTTGCTTTGCCGTGGTCCCGGGGCGCACGGCCTTTGTGGAACATCGCCGGGGCGCCGCGCGCTGCGAGAACCCTGCGCCTAGATCTCGGCCTCCGCATGGCCTCGCTGCGCCTCGGGCAGCTCCCCGTAGAGCGGATGGTCTTCGAGCCTAAAGCGCTCGACCTGTTCGGGAGTGCGACCGCGTACAAAGAGCCACGAGCGATCGATCGGCGTCGCCATGAGCGTGCTGGGGAGCGCGTCGGCGCGGTCGGAAAACACCCGGGCACTCTCTGGATCCTGGAATGCCAGCACCAGATGCGTGTCGCAGTTGCCCATGATGGAGCGAGCGCGTGCCTCGCCATAGAGCGCATCGAGCTGGTTGGTCGACTGCAGCAGCAGCGTTGCCCAGATGTTGCGGCTTCGGATAATCGAGAGCACGTTGTCGATCTGGAGGATCTGCAGATTTGCGAAGTCATCGAGCATAAAGCGCACGGGCATGGGCAGGCTGCCGTCGGGCTGCCTATCGGCCTCACGAATGAGGCCCATAAACGCCTGCGAAATAAAGAGGCCGGTCAGCGGATCGAGATTGCGGTCAATATCGCTTACGGTTACAAACAGGGCGCAGGGGGTGTGTCCCATGGAAGCGAAGTCCACCTGATGGCACTCACGATAGAGCTGTGCCGCACCGTCGAATCCCAGACACATGACCTTTTCGGCAAGGATGCCGACGATGCTCGCGTGCATGCGCTCGGCATTTTGCGTAATGGCGTAGCGCCGCCATAGCGAGAGGGCATAGCTTTGGGGGTCGGTCGTGATCAGGTCGTCAAACAATCGACCCGTGGCACCGTCCTGCAGGTGCTCGATCAGCTTGATGACCGAGCTGATCGTCTGCTCGTCGGCGGGTAGCTGTTCGGTGACGTAGGCGATAAGACACGACAGCAGGTTTGCCGCCGCATGATCCCAAAAAGGCTGGTTGTTGTCCTCGATGGGGCAGATGGCCTTTGCCACCGAGAGGATGTCCTGCTGGTTGGGCCTGCCGTCCGCCTTGCGGCGAATGTGCCTCAGGGGGTTGTAGCCGCAGCGCTCGATGCCGGGCGCAAGGGCCGGGACGGTGTTGAGGTCGGCGAAGTTGAGACATTGCACGCGGTAGCCGTGGGCTGCCAGCACGGGTCCCACTTCGCGACAGAGCGTGCCTTTGGTGTCGAGCACGATGTAGCTTGCGTTCATTTGCAGCAGGTTGGGCTTGAGGACGTTTCGGGTCTTGCCGGCTCCCGAG
Organism: uncultured Collinsella sp.; assembly: GCA_900541675.1. GTDB lineage: Bacteria > Actinomycetota > Coriobacteriia > Coriobacteriales > Coriobacteriaceae > Collinsella. The sequence continues at coordinate 27,365 of UQKU01000007.1, forward strand.
GGGCCGATCACAAGTGCATTGTTGTTGAGTCCCGTTTGGCGGGTGTCGCAGGAAAGCGTTCGATCCTTGGCGAGGATGGTGGACGATGCGGACTCAGATGCGGCGAGGCGGCTGGCGAGGTTAGACATGGGCGACCTCCTTGGTGGCCGAGAGGATTTCGTGGGCAAAGCCGAGCTCGACGGCGCGCTCGGCCGAAAGGTGGGTGTCTTTTGCAGTGAGGGACTGGATGCGCTTGGGCGTGAGGCCGCTGCGGTCCGAGAGGATTTGCGTGAGGGTCTTGCGGGTCTGCATGAGACGCCGGCTGGTTTCCTGCAGCGCAAGTGCCGAGCCGCCTGCCCCCTGGGGGATCAGCGGGTCGTGAATCATGAGCTCTGCATGGGGCGCCATACGGCGATCGTCGCCGCCCATAAAGATCACGGCGCCCATGGACGCGGCGAATTCCAGGCAGACGGTGCGGATGGGGCACGATGCGAGGCGCATGGCGTCATAGATCGCAAGGCCCGATCGCACGCTTCCGCCGGCGCTGGCGACAAATATGGTGATGGGGCGGCTGGGGTCGGTGGCATCGAGCAGGCGGATCTGCTGGCATAGGTCGTGGGCCATCGGGGTTTCGATGTTTCCCATGACGGAGAGCTCGCGACGGGCGAGCATCTCATCGTAAATGCTGGTGAGCGTGATACCTCGGGCGGATTCACGCATGGTGAGGGGACTGATGATGGGGGAATGATTGGTGTCCATGAGGACTCCTTTCTGTTGGTTGTGTTGTGGAATAGGATTGTTGCCCGCGGAGGGGCTGGCGGGCTACAGGGCTCGTCCGAGCCTGAGATCGAGCTCGGTTGTGGGGCAGGCTGCCTGTTCGTGCGGCTCGCAAGCACCAAAGGCTCCAAAGCGATGGAGCGTTGCGGCGGGCGTGGTGTAGGCGAGCCGCAGCTGATGCTCGACAGGGGCACATCCGTCATTTTTGTAATGAGCCGCGTAGTACTGCGCGATGCTGGCGTTCATCTCGCTGCCATTGCGATGGCGCTCAAACTGGCGTCTGCAGGTCTCGATGATCTTTGCTACCGACTTGGGTGCCGTCGCGGGAACAAGGGCGAGATAGCCCTCAAATAGCTCGTTGATGCTCAGGAGGCACAGCAGATCGATCAGCGTCCTTATGGCTGCTCCCTCGGCGGAAAAGTGCGCGGTCATGCGGTTATATCGGTTGCGGTCGACGATGGCCGCATGGGGTCTTGGAGTTTTCTGCCCCGTGGTCCCGGGCTTTTGCCGCGCCTGTGCATTGAGCTCGACGTTGCAGCGCTTGAGGCCGTCCAACGGAAGGAACAGTGCGGTGCGCAGGGTGTTCCGCTTGCTTTCGAGTTCATGACGCTCGTCGGGTTCCCATTCGAGCTTGAGTTTCGTGTCGAGTGCCGTAAGCATATGGGCTAGGCAGTCTACGGTAAGAACGTACGAATCGTTGTCGCGTTTTGGGGCATAGGGGTCTGTCAGCTTGCGAATGTCGGGGTCGCCCATGATCTTTGTGCAGCGCTTCAGCAGTTGAGGGTGGTCGGCCAAGATCGTCGCGAGCGGTAGCGACGCGTAGTTCTTGATGGTCGCGGCGGCAAAGGCGGCGTCATATTCGTTTGCATATGCTCGCTCAATGCGGGCATCCAGAATGCTTTTCTTATCGCCGTCTTCAGCGTGGTGGTTTGTCATAGCTTCTCCAATCGGTTGATGTTCGTGCTGTTTGTTGATGTGTTGGTTGTCGTGAGTGATGTGCTTGCCGTGGGTGATGTGCTGACGTTGGGGTGCTATGCGGTTTTCAATGAGCCCGTGAGGCGGTTGCTGCAGGGGCGGGATGAAACGGCCCATGCAAGGCGGAAGGCATCGTGCTCAAAATCGAGACAGCAATGCCCTGGGCGCCTCACATGTGGCAGTTACCTCATTAAGTTGTCATTGCGTTTGGGGTTGTACTTTGCCGATCTTCCTTCTCTTACACGCTGAAAACTGAAACTGAATATGCTCGATCTACTTAAAACCGCAACAGCGATCTTTTATCAACTTATATGTCGGAACGCGTCTTTGCAAGTACTTTTTTGCCTTTGTTTCAAATGGGGTGGTTTTGCAACCGTCATACGCGCGCTGTGCGAACGTGCCCCGGCTCGGATAAGATAGTGCGCGATAAAAACGATGCAAGGAGGCACATATGGCAATCAAAGCCATCGCGATGGATATCGACGGTACGCTCACCAACGACCAGAAAGTGATTAGCTCGCGTACGCGCGAGAAGCTGCTCGCGGCGCAGGAATCGGGCATTAAGCTCATCTTGGCTTCGGGCCGTCCCGCATGGGGGCTGCACGCCTTGGCGCAGGAGCTCGACCTTCAAAACCATGACGGTCTGCTGGTGGCCTTTAACGGCGCGCATGTGGTCGACGCTCAGACCGACGAGGTGCTGTTCGATCAGGCTATGCCTGCCGACGAATTGCATCGCCTGATTGATCACCTGCGTAATTTTGACGTGATCCCTATGATTTCGCTCGGTCGTGATTTGCATGTCGAGGACTCGTACCATTGCATGATCACGCTGCCTGACGACTCGCAGAAGAATATCGTCAAGTATGAGCGCGATGCGTGCGATCTTAAGATTCGCGAGGTCGAGAGCTTGCATGAGGTTGTGGACGCTTATCCCGTGGACAAGCTGCTGACGGCGGGCGATCCGGCCTACCTGCAGGCGCATTACGAGGAGATGTATGCGCCCTTTAAGCAGACGCTTTCGGGCATGTTTACGGCCGACTGGTACTTTGAGTACACGGCGCCCGGTATCGACAAGGCCCGTGCGCTCGAGGGTGCCCTGCCCAAGCTCGGCATCGATGCCAGCGATGTCGTATCGTTTGGCGACGGCCAGAACGACAAGTCCATGATTGAGTGGGCCGGCACGGGTGTAGCCATGGGCAACGCCGTCGATGAGGTTAAGGCTGTGGCCCAGATGGTGACCGCCAATAACAACGAAGATGGTATTGCGGTGGCGCTGGATAAGCTGCTGGGCTAGAATCGCCGATTAATGCATGATTCGGGCGCCTGCTCGCGGGCGTCCTTTTGTTAGGGAGGGTGCCGTGTCCGCATTTCCGTTCGACGCCGTTATCTTTGACATGGACGGCGTCATTGTCGATACCGAGTATTACTACTTGGGCGAGACTGCCGCGTTTGCCAAGGAGCTGGGGCTTAATCTGACTCAAGAGGAGTTGAATGGGCAGGTCGGTACCTCCCATCAGTTCTTCCTGCATATGCTGGTCGATTGGTTTGAGCGCGCCGGTAAGGGGCATTTCACTGGCGAGGAAGCGTTGGCCCGTTGGGACGAGTGGGCGCATAAACGTCCGCGCGACTATCAGGCTTTGATTAACCCAGGCGCCGTGGATACGATTCGAGAGCTGCCGCGCCGTGGCGTTCGCGTGGCGCTTGCCAGCTCGTCTCCCATGGTTAGCATCGAGGAAGTGCTCAACGCATGCGGGCTGTCGGATGCCTTTGAGTATGTGGTGAGCGGCGAGCAGTTTAAGGAGAGCAAGCCCGAGCCCGACATCTACCTGCATGCGCTGGATCTGCTGGGGCTGCCCGCGAATCGCTGCTGCTGCGTTGAGGATTCCGTTCCGGGCATTACCGCGGGTAAGCGAGCCGGCTTGACAGTCATTGCCAAGCTCGAGGAGCGCTTTGGATTTAGCCAGGATGCCGCGGACAAGATTATCGACCAGCTGCCGGAACTGCTCACGCTTTCTTAGGAGCGCGGTAGTTGCGCGTTTTTCGGGTCAGATGAGTAAATACCCGACATTTTGGTGCGGCAGCAAGCATACTTAATGCTAATGCGGGCTTAAGGGCTTGCTGAATGCCCTTGGGCCCGCTTTAGACTTAATTGTGCTGGGAGAGGGTATATGCCACCGACTGAAGGGCTAACTGACGGTAAAGCAGCGATACCGCTGTACCAACAGGTTATCGATATCATTAAAAACGAAATTAACTCCGGTGCCTACAAGGCGGGCGCGCGGATACCCAACGAATTCGAATTGGCTGAGAGCTATAAAGTTGGCCGCGTTACCGTGCGACGCGCTATTGAAGAGCTCGTCCAGCAGGGCTATCTAACGAAGCGGCAGGGGAAAGGCACGTTTGTCAATGCCCCCAAGCTTAAGCGCAAGATTCGCCAGAAGGATGACGTCCAGAGTTTTTCGGACGCATGCCGCGTTAACGGAATGGAGCCGGGGGCGTGCGTCATTTCGAGAAAGATACTGCCGGCGGATTCTACCGAAGCGCAGTTCTTTGGTGTTCCCGTTGGAACTGACTTGATTTGCGTTGAGCGCGTGCGCACTGCCGATGGCGTCCCTGTCATGCTCGAGAACAACATATATGTTTACGAGGACAACGCCTATCTATCAACGGCACCTCTATCTAACCAATCCATTTTTGAGTTCGTGCGCAACCGGACGGGCCGCACGCCCGCGTTTACCGACCCGTGCACGCTCGAGATCGCGTGCTCGTCGCCCGAGGTCGCTCGACTGTTGGCAGTTCCCGTTGGCGAACCCTTGTTTTATATGGAAGCCTTCTTTTTCGATGAGCAGCGGCGGCCGTTTATCATCGGTCGTCAGCGGATCGTTGGGTCTCGCTACGTTTTTGACATCTAGGACATTGCGAATGGAAGCGCCCAGTTGATCATCTCACCGGGCGTCTCCATACCGTTCACGGCGCGAACGCAACCGTTCAACCGCGTCGCGGCAATCAGTTTGAAATTATCTTGATGACAGGAAAAGCTGCTGGTAATCTATAGAACGTCATAGAACGTTTGCCTTGTGCAAGCGCTGAAGCGAGATGTGATGCATTCTCGAGTTCTTTGGAGGTATCTATGTCAGATACGAAGGCGAAGAAGACAAACAGACGTTTTAAGTTCAAATTACCGCATGTCTATACGATCATGTTCTTGCTGATCGTTGTCTTTGCGGTCCTGACCTGGATCGTTCCCTCTGGTCAGTATCAGCGCAAGACGATTTCGACAGCGGCGGGCGAGCGTGAAGTCGCCGTTGCTGGAACCTATGAACAGGTCGATAAGAATTACACCGATTCCGAGACCGGCGAGACCATCAATCTGGGCCAGGATATCTTCGCGGTCCTGCAAGCGCCTACTAAGGGCATCCAGGAGGCTGCCGACGTCGTTGCGTTCGTCTTATTGATTGGCGGATCGTTCGCAGTCATCACCAAGACCAACGCTTTGAATGCCGGCATGAGCCGTGTGATTAAAAAGCTCAAGAACAAGGACATCCTCATCATTCCCATCACGATGACGTTGCTGTCCATTTGCGGCACTACGTTTGGTATGTCTGAGGAAGCCCTGCCGTTCTATGCCATCTTCATTCCCATCATGATGGGTATCGGGTATGACTCGATGACGGCGTTTATCATCTGCTTCCTTGGTCCTAACCTGGGATATTGTGCTTCGACCATCGACCCGTTTAATGTTTTGATCGCCCAAGGCATCATTGGTATCGAGGGCAATCCTCAGCTGTGGCTGCGCGCCGTTTCTTGGGTCATCTTCACTGCCGTCGGTATCGCATGGGCCATGCGCTATGCCATGCGTGTCAAGAAAAACCCCGAGTCGTCCATTACGTACGAGGACGACAAGCTCAAGCGTGTTGAGTTTTCCGTGACCGATGCCTCCATCGAGGAAGAGTTCACTACCCGTCAGAAGCTCGTGCTTATCGATTTTGCTTGCGGTATGGGCATTATCGTCTGGGGTCTTGTTACCCAGGGCTGGTACATGAATGAGATTTCCGCCGTGTTCCTTGGCATGGGCTTGCTTGCCGGTATCCTGGGCGGTCTTGACCAGCAGACGATCGCAGAGGAGTTCGTTAAGGGTCTTGCCGACTTTGCGTACGCTGCCATCGTTATCGGTATCGCTCGCGGTATTCTGGTCATCGCCGAGGGTGGCATGATCATCGACACCATCCTCCAGGCGCTCGCTACTGCGCTTGCCGGTGCACCCGCCGCCGTCTACACCACGTTTATGTATATCGTCCTTGGCCTGCTCTCTTTGCTGGTTCCCTCGAGTTCTGGCCTGGCGGCGCTCACCATGCCCGTTATGGGCCCCCTGACCGAGCTCATGGGCCTCAATCCCGAGGCGGCCGTCACCGCGCTCCAGTTTGCCAACCAAACCATCAACACCATCAGCCCCGTGGCGGGCATGACGGTCGCCGGCCTTGCCGTGGCTAGGATTTCGTTTGGCCAATGGTGGAAGACCATTTGGAAGTTCTTCATTTTCATGGTCGTCTTTGGTCTGATCGTAACGGCAATCTCTGGCATGCTTCCGGTGTAGGTGGTTGTGATGTCTGATCGTTTGACTGTCCTGACGTCTAAGAGCGTCTTTACCGGTACGGGGGACCTGCCGTTTGAAGGTTTCGTAGCGGTCCGTGGCAATCGAATTGAGGCGGTTGGCACCAAGTGTGAGGTAGCTTCGTATTTGACCCAAGCGGACGAGGTAGTTGACCTGGGCGACCGCACCGTCATGCCCGGCCTGATCGATGTGCATACCTTCTATACGGGCTGGGCACTGCGGACGTTGGGGTCTGATCTGTCCGGCGTCGCTGATGCCAAAGAGGCTGTGTCGCTCTTGCGTGCATGGAAAGATGATCATCCGGATTGCGCGGCGGCTTTTGGCCACAACCTGCCCGAAACGTTGGCATCGGATGCCGAGAACGCAAATACAGCAGCTGTGTTTGACGAGTGTTTTGGTGATATCCCTGTCGTCTGCTTTACACCGGGCGCGGAGACCTGCGTTCTCAACGCTGCCGCCAGTGCGCGATACGGCTTTACATCCCAGGCGTGCTATGCCGAGAAGATCTGGCGCATGATGAGCGATTTCCTCGCGCTGCCCGAGGTGCGTGCCGGGTATTCGGACTACATGAGCATGCTTAACGAGCGCGGCGTTACCGCCATCAAGGAGATGGCGTTTGATGACTACTACGGCTTTGCCGACGAAATGGCTCGCCGTGAGGAATCTGGTGAGCTGACGGTTCGCGTCTCTATGATGTCGCAGCCGGTGGGCGCCGGTGCAAATCTGGCATATGCCCGCGAGGCGCGAGAGCGCTTCCGGGGACCGTTCGTTCGTTTTTCTGGCTTCAACCGTATGACCGATCGCGGCGTATGGGCGGGGCTTGCCGAGATGATAGACCCCTATGAGGACTCGGCCGATGCGGGCGCTGCCGGCAAGACGGTCGTCGAGGAGCCAGAGTGGGATCTGATTGAGAACGAGCTGCGTGCAATTGATGCTGACGGCTTCCGATATTCCTTGCATTGCCAGGGCGATGGCGCCGTTCGTCGCACCGTGGCGCTCTATGCCTCGCTGCCTCGAGACGAGCATGGACGGATGCTTCGCCGCCATGCGATTACCGATCTCGAGAACTCTGACCCGACCGATCTTGTCGAGTTTGGCAAGTTAGGTGGAATTTGCGAGGTCTATCCGCAGATTCTGACGCTGGACCGGCGCGAGGATTGCCTGTCGATGATGCGTCGGCAAATTGGCGAGACGCGACTTTTGCACAGCTGGAATCGCCGCGGCATGGAAGATTCCGGATGCACGGTGTGCTGTGGTACGGATTTGCCGCTGCTGGTTCCGAGCCTGGGCGAGTCAATCTACAGCGCGTGCGGCGGATTCTTCGCCGACGGACTGCCCGTGAATGAGGCCAACGTGCTGACGCTTGTCGAGCTCTTGCGCGCTTGGACTGCCGGGGGCGCGTACGATCTGATGCGCGAAGACGAGCTGGGTACGCTCGAGGTCGGCAAACTTGCCGATATCTGCGTGCTCGATCGGGATGTGTTCGACCTCGATTATCGCGACGCACGCGATCTTTCGGTTGATATGACGATGTCGGACGGACAAATCGTGTTCGATCGAAATAAGGAGGCATAGGATGTCTGAATCCAAACCGACGCTGCGCCGCGAACAGATTGCGGGCATGAATATCCACTACATCATGTGGTCGCTCGATTACTTCCTTGATGTGCAGCAGCGTTTGGGCTTTGAGTCCATTGAGTTGTGGTGTGCAGAGCCGCATGTGACGCTCGACCATACGGGCTACTTTGAGGCTGAGGTCCTGGCGAAAAAGGCTGCAGACCGTGGGCTTAGGTATCGTACTCTGTGCCCCGAGAATGTTGTCTATCCTTGGCAGTACTGCGCACGCAAACCGCTGCATGAACAGCGCAGCCTGGCGTACTTTAAACACGGCATTGAGCTTGCCGAGGTACTTGGGTGCGACCGTATGTCCGTCAACTCGGGCTGGGGCGACTGGGACGAGGACCGCGAGGAAGCCTGGAAGCGCAGCCGCGAGCACTTGTCCATTCTGGCGGAGTATGCCGGCGAGCACGGTCTGGTGCTTACGATGGAAAGCCTGCGTCCCGAGGAGAGCAACCTTGTGACGACGGTTTCCGATGCGAAGCGCATGATTGACGAGGTCGCGAGCCCGTACTTACAGCCCATGGTTGATACAACCGCGATGGGCGTTGCAGGCGAGACGCTCGAGGACTGGTTTGCCGCCTTTGGTGATGGGGCAATTCACGAGATGCACTTTATCGACGGTGACCCGTATGGCCATCTGGTGTGGGGCGATGGCAAGCACGATATGGACGCCTTCGTTGCCACACTCAACGTCCATGGTTTCGACGGCATGCTGGGCCAGGAAATTACGGACGGCCGTTACTACGATGACCCGGCGGCGGCTGATGCCAAGAACATGGCCGCATTCGAGAAATATCTGATTGACTAAAACAACTATCGGCCACGCAACCAACGTCATTGATTGCGGCCCAAACAAGAAAGGAACTGGATATGAACGCACACGATCTGATCAAAGAGGCAATTGCCGAGAAGGGCAAGTTCGACAGCGTCTACTGGATTGCTTGTGGTGGCTCCATGATCGATTTGATCCCGGCTCACGAGCTTCTGCAGCGCGAGGCAACCACCTTCACTTCGTATATCTATACGGCTCGCGAGTTCGATATCATGCGTCCGCGTCGTCTGGGCGAGAAGTCCCTGGTCATTGCTTGCAGCCACAGTGGCAACACCCCCGAGGTCGTTGAGGGCTGCGAGATTGCCCTTGCCGCCGGCGCTACGGTGATCGCCCAGACCGACACCGCTGGATCTAAGATCGACTCCGGCAAGTGGACCACGTGGGTCTACCCATGGGGCGAGGGCGTGCCGCAGGCTGAGGTCCCCGCTGGCATTTCGCTGTCGCTTGCGGCCGAGCTGCTCGATCAGCAGGAGGGCTACGCCGATCTTGCCGATATGTATGCCGGTATCGCCGAGATGGATAAGATTCTTCCCCCGGCACGTGAGAAGGTAAATGCCGAGCTGGGCGATCGTTTTGCCAAGCTTTGCCAGGAGCACGAGTTCTTCTATATTCTGGGCAGCGGTCCCAACTTTAGCCAGACCTACGGTTTCGCTATCTGCTCTCTTATGGAGATGCAGTGGCAGCACTGCAGCTACATCCACTCTGCCGAGTACTTCCACGGCCCCTTCGAGGCTACTCAGGATGGCGTTTTTTACTTCCTGCAGATGGGCTCCAGCGAGTGCCGTGCTATGGACGAGCGCGCCCTGGCGTTCCTTAAGACGCATACCGATACGCTGATGGTGCTCGATGCCAAGGATTACGGTATGGAAGCCGTGCCGGCGAGCGTCCGTGCCTATCTGGACCCGGTGCTGTTCTACGCCATGAACTGCGAGCTGCGTGCCGCACGCGGCAAGGTGTTTGATCACGATCCCGATTTCCGTCGCTATATGGGTGTTGTCGAGTACTAGAAGGGGCAAAGGCCATGGCATTTAACGTTAACGCGCTCGGATTTGGCGACAACGTCGTCGATCGCTACGAGCATATCCACACCATGTATCCCGGCGGCAATGCGGTGAACTTCGCCGTTTATGCCAAGAAATGCGGTGCCGCACGCTCCGCATACATGGGCATTTTTGGCAATGATGCCGCTGCCGAGCATGTCATTGCAAGCCTCGAGGATGAGGGTATCGAGCTTGACAAGTGCGAGCAGATGATTGGCGAGAACGGAGCGGCTCGCGTGACCGTCGTTGACGGTGACCGTGTCTTCCTTGGCTCCAACGAGGGCGGTATCCGTGGCGATGCGCGCTATGTCCTCGATCGCTTTGACCTTGCGTACATGAAGCAGTTCGATGTGGTTCATTCGGGCAACTATTGCTTTACCGAGCGCGAGCTGCCCAAGTTGAAGGCTGCGGGCGTCACGGTCTCTTTTGACTTTTCGGACGACTCTACCGACGAGTACTACGAGCAGATTGCGCCCTACGTCGATTTCGCTTTCTTTAGTGCGGCGGATGCTGCGAGTGAGGATGAGATTCGCGAGCGTCTGGCATGGGTGAAGGGCCTGGGTCCGCGTTTTGTGTCGGCTACGGCGGGCGCCGAGGGCTGCATTGCTTACGACGGCGATCGTTATTACCGCCAGCTGGCTAAACCGGTAACGGACATGAAGGACACCATGGGGGCGGGCGACTCGTTCCTTACCTCGTTTTTGATGTGCTATCTCGATTCCGCCAAGCGTGGTGAAGATGGCGCCGAGGCCATCGAGCGCGCGCTCGACTTTGCTGCCGGGTTTGCCTCGACCGTGTGCGGCATGGAAGGTTCTTGGGGCCACGGAGCACCAATCGTCGAATAGCCGAGCGGTCCCGGGGAGGTGCAGGCGCCTCCTCGGGACCCGGTGTGCAAAAAATGCCAAATATGAGTACTGTGACTAATTTAGTCGCAGCAAAATCAACCCCTTCAGACGTGATTTGAGCGTCTGGAGGGGTTTAAGATTTGCGAAAACGCAGGATGAATGACTGTAAAAGCTTTAATTAGCGGACAATCGAGGATTATTCTGGCGGTTGGAAAGTTAAAAGAAATGTATCCATTCCGGTAGCAGTACTCATATTTGGCATTTTTTGCACACCAGGGGTTAGCGAAGGTCAAAAACAGAGCGCGCATTTGTTAAAACTATCGACTCGATGCGCTTTGCGTCGCAGTTTTTGAGCGAGGTGATGCGTTCTGAGGTCCTTGTGAGCGACCTGATGAGCGACTGCGTGCTTGTTTCTGTGTTTGGCTCGGCCGGCGCATCGGTCTCGAGCAGTAGGCGGTCGAGTGGAATCTGTCGTGCGTATTCGCGACCGCGCTTGGTCGCGAGCATGCGTTCGTTGACGGAAAAATAGCAGCCCGCATTACGCGCGCGGGTGAGTTCGCCCGAAGTGCCGCTAAACCAGTGGAAGATGATAGCGGGGGAGTCGGGGTTTGGGATGAGTAGTCCATGCGATTCGAGGACGTCCAGTACGGCTCCTGCCGAACGAACGGCGTGAATTGATATCACGCGCCCGGTAAGAGGATGCTGCACGAGCGCATCGCAGAGCCGGTTAAGTGCCTGTATTTGTAGCGGCTCACTTCCAGCAAAGCGCGCGGAAAAGTCGAGTCCGACTTCGCCGATGTAGCGTTCTTGGGCAGCAACTTCGCAAAGCAGATTGACTTCGGCAAAACCGCAGTGGCCATCGGCGAGCCACCAGGGGTGAAGCCCAACGCCGGCGATGATGCCCGGGTGGCGACGAGCGCGCTCGTTTGCGGCCGAAAAGTCGCGTGGATCGACGCCGCAATCAAATAGACCCAAGCCCAGCGCCGTTGCCTCATCGGCAACGGCGTCCGGGTGGGCCATTAAATCAAGATGGCAGTGTGCATCAAATAACCGGGGCTCCATCTCGGTGCGCTCCGCTAGTCTAGGCGCTGGCCATCGGCGCGCACGCGCTCGATGCCGCGGCCACTGATCTGGCGGATAACCTCGCCGGCGATCATCTGGCCCATGATGGGCGGCATAAAGCTGGCGGTTCCCAGCTCGGTGCGCTCGTGGATGTTGGAAGGGTCGCGGGGCTGTGTCTTAACCGATTCCTCGCAGCTAAACAGAACGTGAAGGCTCTTGATGCCACGCTTTTTGCACTCTTTGCGCATGATGCGGCTCATAGGGTCGCGCACGGTGTCAAAAATGTCGGCAAAGCGGAGGCACTCGGGATGGAGCTTGTTGGCCCCGCCCATAGAGCTAACCAAACGAATGTCGTGGTCCTGAGCATATTTGGCAATGGTGAGCTTGGCCGAGATGGTGTCGATGGCGTCGACGACGTAGTCGAGCTTGCCACCCGTCTGCTCCAAAACGCTCGCGAAGAACTCGTCGATGTTATTGCTCAACAGGTATTCGGTGCGCTTGATAACGGTGGCGGCGGGATTGATATCGCGAATCATGGCTTCCATAACATCGACCTTGCGCTTGCCGATGGTGCTGTGAAAGGCGATAGCCTGGCGATTGATATTGCTGGGCGCGATGATGTCCTTGTCCAGAATTACAAAATGACCGATGCCGCCACGGGCGAGTGCCTCGCAGCAGTTGGAGCCCACGCCTCCGCAGCCGAGCACCAGCACCGTAGCATCAGCGAGCTTATCGAGTGCCTCGCGGCCCATGATGATCTCGAGCTTGGTGTCGCGTGTCTCGTTGGGAGTTGCGGCTGTGGTTTCGGTCATAGACATCCTCCGATGGGGAAGCGAATCGTGTTTTAGCTATCGTCATTATAGGTATTATCGCGATTCCATTTGAGCCCTAGGGGCTTGTTGAAATGAGGCAGTGATTCGCATAAGATGAAGCAGATGGCACCCGTTGCCGCGGGTTGGCCAACTCCCAAACACGTTTGTAGCGTGAGAAGTGGCCGTCTTCGCATTACGCGGGGGCGGCTATTTCATTCGACCTCCAATGTGGATGCCGAGCTCCACAGCCGCGATTACAAGCAATAACAACGTCAGGACATCGTCAATACTCATAGTCCATCTCCTTCTCGGGTAGAGGGAGCTGGCCCATCTGCTTCAACTTCCATTGTAGCTAAATACGAACGAATGTTCTATAGATGTTCCTGTATTAGATAGTTAGACAAACATCTAAATATCGAGTATAGTGTGCGCGTCATGAGAGATGATGAAAGGGGGTCTTATGCCGGGAGAGGGTTTTAAGGCGCTTGCCGATCCAACGCGACGGCGCATTTTGGAGTTGCTGCGCGAGGGCAATTGCACGGCGGGGGAGCTTGCCGAGCATTTCGATATCAGTAAGCCGTCGCTGAGCCATCACTTGGCGACGCTCAAAAACGCCGGGTTGGTAACCGACGAACGTCATGGTCAAAACATCATATATAGCTTAAACACTACCGTCATGCAGGACTTGATCGGTTGGTTTATGGGCTTTACAAACACGGAAGGTGATAAGGATGAATAACGAAAACAAGGGCATTCACCCCACGGGGGTATCGTCGCGCGTGTGGATTGCGCTGGTCGCTCTGTGCGTCGCCAATGTCGTAGCGCATCTCATGGTGATGCCGAGCTTGCCTGGGCAGATTCCCACGCACTGGGGCGCGAACGGCGCCGTCGACGGTTGGGGTCCCAGCTGGATGGCCTCCGCGCTCGGCGTGCTGCCTCTGGTGCTTCTCGCAATGTTCTGCGTGGTGCCGCGCATCGATCCCAAAGGTGAGGCATATCGAACCTCGGGCAAGTTCTATCAGGGCTTCGTAATCGCCTTCACCTTGTTCATGTGCGCCATAAGCTGGCTGGGAGAGCTTACGGTCTGGGGCGTGGTGCCGGCGGTCGGTTCGGTCAACGTGCTGATTTCCGGTGTTGTCGGTTTGCTGTTCATCGGCGTAGGCAACTACTTGCCGCGTGTGAAGCAGAACTATACGCTCGGTATCAAGACGCCTTGGGCGCTTGCCAATCCCGAGAACTGGCGCCGTACGCAGCGCTTTGGCGGTGCCTGCTTTATGGTGCTGGGTGTTGGCCTGATTGCGATGGGCGTGGCAGGCAGCGTGCTTTCGAGTGAAGTCGTCGCCGCGGTGATTGCGGTTCTGGCGTTTGGTTCGGTTGGAGCCGTCTACGTCTACTCGTATCTGCTGTGGCGCAAATCGCAGCGAGCCGCTCGCTAAGGTTGCGGAAAACTAGCGTACGTAGTTCATAGTATGTTCCGGGGGAACTTTTCCCAGGTAGTATTAGGGGGTATGGGCAACCATGCCCCTTTTTCGTTACGTTTCAGAGCTGGTTTTTCCATTTCGTTTCCACTTAGGCGAAACAAGAATAGAGAAACAGCAGGTAGAAAGGATAAAACAGGCAAATGGCGGAGTTTATCTACCAGATGTATCAGGCTCGTAAGGCCCATGGCGACAAGGTAATCCTTGACGACGTGACCCTGAGCTTCTACCCCGGTGCCAAGATCGGCGTCGTGGGCCCCAATGGTATGGGCAAGTCGACCCTGCTCAAGATCATGGCCGGCATCGAGGAGGTCTCCAACGGCGATGCCAGGCTCACCCCCGGCTACACCGTGGGCATCCTGCACCAGGAGCCGCCGCTCGACGATGACAAGACCGTCATCGAGAACGTGCGCATGGCATTTGGCGATATGATCGCCAAGGTCGATCGCTTCAACAAGATCGGCGAGGAGATGTGCGACCCGGATTGCGACATGGACGCCCTCATGGCCGAGATGGGAAAGCTCCAGGACGAGATTGATGCCGCCGACGGCTGGGATATCGATTCCAAGCTCGGCCAGGCCATGGACGCCCTGCAGCTGCCCGATTCCGACATGCCGGTCAACGTACTTTCCGGCGGCGAGCGCCGTCGCGTGGCCCTGTGCAAGCTGCTGCTCGAGGCTCCCGACCTGCTGCTGCTCGACGAGCCCACGAACCACCTAGACGCTGAGTCGATCCTGTGGCTCGAGCACTTCCTGCATAACTACCAGGGCGCGGTGCTTGCCGTCACGCACGATCGCTACTTCCTGGATAACGTTGCCGAGTGGATCTGCGAGGTCGACCGTGGTCACCTTTATCCCTACAAGGGCAATTACTCCACGTATCTGGAGACCAAGGCCGCGCGTATCGAGGCGCAGGGCAACCGCGACGCCAAACTCGCCAAGCGCATGGAGGCCGAGCTCGAGTGGGTGCGCAGCTCGCCCAAGGCCCGCCAGGCCAAGAACAAGGCCCGTCTGGCTCGCTACGAGGAGATGGAGGCCGAGGCCCGCGCAAGCCAGAAGCTCGACTGGACCGACATTCGCATCCCTGTGGGCCCGCGTCTGGGCAACAAGGTGCTCGAGGCCCATCATCTGCACAAAGAGTTCGATGGCCGCGTGCTCATCGATGACCTTTCGTTCACCCTGCCGCGCAACGGCATCGTGGGCGTCATCGGCCCCAACGGTGTGGGCAAGACCACGCTGTTCAAGGCGATTGTGGGTCTGGAGCCGCTGACTTCGGGCGAGCTCGAGGTGGGCGAGACCGTCAAGATCTCTTACGTCGACCAGAACCGTTCCGGCATCGACCCCGACAAGAACCTATGGGAGGTCGTCTCGGACGGCCTGGACCACATGATGGTCGGCGAGACCGAGGTTCCGAGCCGCGCTTATGTGGCGAGCTTTGGCTTTAAGGGCCAGGACCAGCAGAAGCGCGCTGGCGTGCTCTCCGGCGGCGAGCGCAACCGTCTGAACCTGGCGCTCACGCTCAAGCAGGGCGGCAACCTGTTGCTCCTCGACGAGCCCACGAACGACCTCGACGTCGAGACGCTGTCCTCGCTCGAGGCGGCGCTGCTCGAGTTCCCGGGCTGCTCGGTGGTCATTAGCCACGACCGTATGTTCCTGGACCGCGTCGCCACGCACATTCTGGCGTGGGAGGGCACCGACGAAAATCCGGGCAACTGGTATTGGTTCGAGGGCAACTTCGAGGCCTATCAGGCCAACCGCATCGAGCGCCTGGGCGAGGACGCAGCCCAGCCGCATCGTATTCACCGCAAGCTCACGCGCGACTAGTCGAGCTCAGGTGGCCTAACGAGAATGGGACGATAACCTTGAGGGTTATCGTCCCTTTTTGTTACTTGGTAGAAGGCTCGACTTTATCGATGGTCCAGGCGGCTCCGAGACCGCCGGTGGTGTTGCGGCGGATGCGCACGGTGACTTCGCGGCGCTCGCCGGCCTGCGTGTAACGCAGGGGGAAGCTTGCGCGGTTTCGCGCGACCTCGATGGTACCGCGCTCGCGGGCGATCCAGTAGTACTCGCCGACGATGCCGAGGGTGTCGGCGCCGTAGGGGAGATAGGTTGACAGCTGGTGCAGAAGCGGGCCGGGGCAGAAGATCTCGGTTGTGAAATCGACGGGGAAGTCCTTGGGGATGGCGGGCGCTGCAGGTGCGGGGGTTGGGGCTGCTGCGGGTGCCGGAGCCGGTGCCGGTGCGGGAATTTGGTCGCAAGCAGAGGTGGGCACGGACTTGATGACGGGTGCGGGCTCTGGCGTCGAGTCCGGTTTGATCGTGGAATCTGCGGGCTCCACGGTGACGGGCGCGTCTGCAGCTGCAGTTTCAACCTCAACCTGCGTCGCGTTCTCGTTCTCGACGCTCGGCTTTGCCTCGATGGGCGTGGATGCCATGGTAGTGATGCCGGCGTTTGCGTTCTCGGGGTCATAGACGACCGTGAGCGAGATGGCAGGCTGCGGTACCTCGGGCTCCGATGCCGCTTCGGCAGCGTCCTGTTCTGTGGGCTCGTCGGACTGATCGTCCTCGGCCTCGTTGCCAAAGACATCGCTGTTTTGGAACGCAGGCGTTTCGGATAGGTTAGCGGCTTCTTCGGCTGTCGACTTGGGAGCCTCGTTGAGCTCAGCAGTGGCTTCCTGCTCGGATATGACTACGGGATCGGTCGTGGCAGCGATTTCGGTTTCGGCTTCTGCCGTTACCTCAATAGCGACTTCGATCTCTGTCTCGGGCTCGGGTTCCGGCACGACTTCAACCATGGCTTCGGGCTCGGGACGCTTAACGTGCTTGGGGCGCACGGCCTTGAGGTCCTTCTCGCCGCGCTTTTTCTTTTTGTAGGACTGCTTGGCGCCCTTGGCAGCTTTGGGCTTGTCCTCGCCTTTGGCAAGGGCGGCATCCCAAGCCTCGTTGGCGATGACGGTGGCATACAGGCGACCGCCCTTAAAGACAGTCAGCTTAATGCAGTCGTCGAGCTCCTCGAGCAGCTCGCGCGTGGACTCAAAGCCCAGGTCATAAGCGACCATGTCACCAGCGGCGAGTGCCTCCTCGACCTGCGTCATAAACGTTTGCTTGCCGCACCCAATCGCGTCGCGCAGCAGGCGATACAGATAGATGTGGTTGCCCAGCGATAGCGTGGGCTTAACTATTGTCTTGCTCATGGCAAATCTCCTCTTTACACACCAAAGCATCTTACCATCGCGCGGGGCTTGCCATCTCGTCGCCCAAGGCAAACGGGCGCGACCGTTGCCGGTTCGCGCCCGTTATGCAGGTCGGTTATCTATGAGGGGCAAACGTGCTTAGTTGCCCGATGCCGTGCCTTGGCTCGAGCTGTCAGATGCCGTGCCGGACGCGGTTCCGCTCGAGCTGTCGGTGTTGTTATTGTCGGTGGAACTCGTGCCCGATGTATTGCCGCTCGTCTGGTCATCCGTGCTCGGCTGAGAGCCGTCAGTCGTTTGGCTTGAGTCGGTCGTGCCGGATTGCGTGCCGCCGCTGTTCGCAGAGGAATCAGCGCTCTGCGACTGATCAGGGGTGTTCGAGGACGAGTCGGTGGATGCGGAGGTGCCCTGCGAGTCGTCCTGCTGGCTTTGCGATGGACCAGTGCTATCCGCGTCGTGCTCGGTCGTATGCGACGAAAGGATCGGCTCGGGGCGCTCGCCCAGGCCCTCGCCGGCGGTGGTGATAAGGATGGCACCGGTGCAGGTGATGACCGCGACGATGGCGATGGCGATCGAGAAGATGATGACCTTCTTTTGCGTCTGGCTGCGCTCTGCCGCCGCCTTGGCGCGCAGGCTGTTGGGAGCGACGCGTGCCGTGGTCGCGCGCCCTGCAATCTGGCGCATCTCCTGGGTAGTCGCGGCGCCGCCTAAGTGCTCCTCGGCATTAAACTCAACGGGCTCATAGGCGCCGGCGGGGTAGTCGACGTCGGCGTGCGTACCTTTGAGGGCTTTGGCGCTGGCAGAGATAAAGTGGCGGTAGACCTGCGAGGACACAACGGTGATGACCGAGCTCACGGCGGCGCCAATTACTGAACCGGCAATACCAATCTTGGAAGCAAGCGCGACGCTCGTGGCGGCGGCTGCGGCGCCGGCGATGATCTGGGGAATGGAAATGTCATCGAACAGGCCCTTTTTGGGCGCGATGGCCATGGTCTGTCCGATGGAATGGTTTTCGTGAACGCCGTTGTTGAGCGCGGCTGGTGTCATGACGCGCGTGCGCGGCGCGTCGGTGTACTTGGTTGTCATACGGGGCCCTCCCGGTGTAAATCTGCTTCGTTTCATGTAGCCATCAGGGTACCCACCAGATGTGAATCGTACGTGACATTTAACAGATACCATCAACTCATCAATAGCTCACCAAGTTGGTGGGATGCGGTTACACCCGGCGGTTGAACTACAATAGGGCTTGCTAATTGTTGTGAATGGCGTCTACGCACGGGAGCATTCTTATGAATCTTCACCTTTCTCAGTCTGATGGCTTTTTGCGTGTGGCGGCGGCGTCGCCGCGGATTCGCGTGGCCGACGTCGAGGGCAATGCCGAGGTTGCGCTGGCGGCTGTTCGCGAGGCTGCCGAGTGCGGCGTTCGCGCGCTGGTGCTGCCCGAGCTTAACTTGTGCGGCTATACCGCGGCCGACCTGTTCCATAACCGCACGCTGCTGCATGCCTGTGAGGCCGCTCTGGTACATATCCTCGACGAGACTCGTGAGCTGCCGATTGTCTTTACCATCGGTCTTCCCGTTGCAGTTGCCGAGAATATCTACAACTGCGCCGCCGTGTGCTGCGCGGGCGAGCTTTTGGGTCTTACGGCCAAAAAGTATCTGCCCAACTATGGCGAGTTCTACGAGCGCCGCTGGTTTGCTCCGGCGCCTGCGGATCCCGTGTGGGTTGAATTTGCCGGTCAGGGTCCGGTTCCGCTGGGTTCGGGGCTTGTCTACCGCTGCTGTGATGAGGGCGCCGAGGACCTGGTGCTGGGCGTTGAGGCCTGTGAGGACCTGTGGGTGCCGGCGCCGCCTTCGACCGAGATGGCGCTTGCCGGTGCGACGGTGATTCTCAACCCGTCGGCCTCGGATGAGATTATCGGTAAGGCAGACTATCGCCGCAGTCTCATCTCCAATCAGAGTGCGCGCCTGTACTGCGCCTATGCCTATGCGGATGCGAGCGAGGGCGAGTCCACGACCGATATGGTCTTTGCAGGCGAGAACCTTATCTACGAAAACGGCTCCAAGCTCGCCGCCACCAAACTGCTTACCTGCGATATGGCCGTCGCCGATGTCGATCTTGACCGTCTGGTTGCCGAGCGCCGTCGCTCGACGACGTGGACGCGCGCGGACGATGCGCCGGAGGCCACGACCGTTGTATTTTCGTTTGAGGGCGTGCTGGCAGACGAACCTGTCCTGCGCGATGCCTGCGATATCGACCGTGTCTTCCCCCGCGCGCCCTTTGTGCCGGCCGATCATGGTGACCTGGCCGAGCGTTGCGAGACCATCCTCGACCTGCAGACCGCCGGCCTCAAGACCCGCCTTGCCCATACGGGTACCAAGGCTGCAGTCATCGGTCTTTCGGGCGGCCTGGACTCCACGCTGGCACTGCTTGTGACCGTGCGTGCCTTCGATGCATTGCGGCTGCCGCGCACCGGTATCACGGCCGTGTCCATGCCTGGCTTTGGCACGACGCATCGCACTAAGTCCAACGCCGAGTCGCTTGCTCGCGACCTGGGTGTGAGCTTCCGCGAGGTTTCGATCCACGCGGCCGTGGAGCAGCACTTTAAGGACATTGAGCACAATCAGACCGTGCAGGACGTGACCTACGAGAACAGCCAGGCCCGCGAGCGTACGCAGATTCTGATGGATTTGGCCAACCAGGCTGGCGGCTTTGTCATCGGCACGGGCGACCTGTCGGAGCTGGCGCTCGGCTGGGCTACCTATAACGGCGACCACATGAGCATGTATGCCGTCAACGCGAGCGTGCCCAAGACGCTTGTGCGCCATCTGGTGCGTTATGCTGCCGATGTCTTTGGCGGGCGTATTGCCGAGACGCTGCTCGACATCCTCGATACGCCGGTATCTCCCGAGCTTCTGCCGCCCACGGGCGACGGCGAGATTGCGCAGAAGACTGAGGATTTGGTGGGCCCGTACGAGCTGCACGACTACTTCCTCTACTACCTGCTGCGTTTTGGCTTTGAGCCGGGCAAGATCTACCGCATGGCGCTCAAGAGCTTCGAGGGCGTCTACGACGCCAAGACCGTCCACACGTGGTTGCGTACGTTCTACCGTCGCTTCTTTGCTCAGCAGTTTAAGCGCAGCTGCCTGCCCGATGGTCCCAAGGTGGGCTCGGTGACGCTCAGCCCGCGCGGCGATTGGCGTATGCCGAGTGACGCCAGCTCGCGTCTGTGGCTTGCGCAGATCGATGCGCTCAATGCAATTGACTAAGGTTGGCTAAATTGAACCAATACGAGGGTTGCAAGCGTTACACTTTTGCAATCTGATGGCCCGTATCGCGCGGCGCTCTTGTCGGAGCGCCGCGTTTTTCATATCGAAAGGTGGCACCATGCAGGCATCGCAGCGTCTCGACCGCTTTGGCGCGGAGGTCTTCGCCTCGCTCAACAACAAACTGCTCGCGCTGAAGGCTCAGGGCAAGACCATTTACAACATGAGCGTGGGCACGCCCGACTTTAAGCCGTACGACCACGTGGTCGAGGCGCTCACGCAAGCAGCCAAAGATCCCGAGATGTGGAAGTATGCCCTGCGTGACCTGCCCGAACTCAAGCAGGCCGTGTGCGATTACTATGAGCGTCGCTTTGGTGTCTCCGGCATTACGCCGTCCATGGTGCAGTCGTGCAACGGCACGCAGGAGGGCGTGGGCCATTTGGGCCTGGCCCTGCTCGATCCGGGCGACACTATTTTGGTTCCCGATCCGTGCTACCCGGTCTTTGAGGCGGGTGCCAAGATCGCCGATGCCAAGCTCGAGTACTATCCGCTGGTTGCCGAGCACAATTACCTGCCCTATGTGGCGGGCATCGATCCCGAAGTGGCCGACCGCGCCAAGTATATGATCGTGTCGCTGCCCGCCAACCCGGTGGGCTCGGTGGGCACGCCCGAGATCTACGAGGAGATCATCGCTTTTGCCCGCGAGCACGACCTGCTCATCGTCCATGACAACGCGTACTCCGACATCGTGTTCGACGGCGAGCCGGGCGGCAGCTTCTTGCAGTATCCCGGTGCGCTCGAGGTGGGCGTTGAGTTCTTCTCGCTCTCCAAGTCGTTTAACGTCACCGGTGCTCGCATCGGCTTTTTGGTCGGCCGCGAGGACGTGGTCTCTGCCTTTGCCAAGCTACGCAGCCAGATCGACTTCGGTATGTTCTTCCCGATCCAGAAGGCTGCTATCGCCTGCCTGAACGGTCCGCGTGATGAGGTCGAGGCGCAGCGTTTGAAGTACCAGGAGCGTCGCGATGCCCTGTGCGACGGTCTTGAGGGCCTGGGCTGGGAGCGTCCCAACGCGCATGGCTCCATGTTTGTGTGGGCCAAGCTTCCCGGTGGTCGCACCGATTCCATGACGTTTTGCGAGGAGCTCATGGAGAAGGCCGGTGTTGTGGTGACGCCGGGCGCGAGCTTTGGTCCTTCGGGCGAGGGACACGTGCGTATGGCGCTGGTTTTGCCGCCCGACCAGATCGCTTTGGCTGTCGAGGCCATCCGCGAAGCGGGCCTGTATTAGAAAGCTATTTCGGCTCGTCAATAGCTCGAAACCGATTTCGTGCAGTTATTTTACGAATTCTGCAAATAATTTCGGCAAACGGTCGATATTTGGCTGCGAATAGGAGCATAATCAAAGTCCCGATTGGATGTATTGGGATTACGGCAAGCCGCTCGGGTCGTTCCCGGGCGGCTTGTTTGTGGAGAGAGATGGGAGTTTCTAATGGTTAACGAGAAGAAGGTCGCTATTGTCGGCTGCGGTTTCGTCGGTTCGTCTTCGGCGTTCGCGCTGATGCAGAGTGGTCTGTTCTCCGAGATGGTTCTCATCGACGTGGACAAGAACCGCGCTGAGGGTGAGGCTCTGGATATTGCGCACGGCATGACGTTTGCCGAGCCGATGAAGATCTACGCTGGCGATTATTCCGATGTCGCCGACGCCGCCATGATCGTCGTCACCGCTGGCGCTGCCCAGAAGCCCGGCGAGACCCGCCTGGACCTGGTCAACAAGAACGTTAACATCTTTAAGTCCATTATCCCCGAGATTAAGAAGTCCGGCTTCGACGGCATTCTGCTCATCGTCTCCAACCCGGTCGACGTTCTGACCTACGCCGCCATCAAGATGTCCGGCCTGCCCGAGGGCCATGTCATCGGCTCCGGTACCGTGCTCGACACCGGCCGTCTGCAGCAGATGCTCGGCGCTCACGTCGAGGTTGACCCGCGCGACGTTCAGGCTTATGTCATGGGTGAGCACGGCGACTCCGAGTTTGTCGCTTGGTCCAGCGCCCAGGTTGCCGGCGTGCCGCTGAACACCTTCTGCGAGCTTCACGGTCATCTGGAGCATGAGGCTGCCGAGAAGCGCATCGCCGAGGACGTCAAGAACTCCGCCTACACCATCATCGAGAAGAAGCACGCCACCTACTACGGCGTCGCCATGGCCGTTAAGCGCATCTGCACTGCCGTCATGCGCGATGAGCAGACCGTTCTGCCCGTTTCCTCGCTCATGGTGGGCGAGTATGGCCTGTCCGATCTTGCCATCTCCATGCCGACGGTCGTTGGCCGCGACGGCGTTGTCTGCCGCGTCCCCGTGCCGCTGAACGATGGCGAGCAGCATGAGCTCACCGCCTCTGCAAAGGCCCTCAAGGACATCATCGACAGCGTCGACTTCTCCTGCTAAATCAAGCTTGCTAGAGCAAAAAGTTACAATGAAGGCGTCCGGGTCCACACGGCCCGGGCGCCTTTTTGGTGCAAGGTAACCTGACCCCAATGCACCATAGTTGATGGGAGGGCCATGTCGGATTCGCCTAATTTTTTGACCTATGCCCAGACGGCGTTTGATCCGTTTGAGGAGAGGCCGTTCTGCGCGGTGGATAGCCTCGTCTTTGCGTGGTTGTCCTATTTGCGTTTGCCGGGTGATATGGCGGAGCTGACGAACTGGCAGGGCCTAGACGTACGCGAGCTGCTGCGTGCCGAGTGCTACCGGGACATGATTGACGACTTGTGGGATCCAGAGGGGAGCAGGGCCTTGTTGGAGGCCGTGGCAGCAAGCCCTCGCTACCGTGGCGTGCACGTTTGCGGCTATCGTGCCGTGAGCGATGTGGTGGCGACAGAGCAGTTTGCAGCCATGGCGTTCCGGTTTCCGGCGGGGTTTAGCTATCTTTCCTTCCGGGGGACCGACAGCACGATTGTGGGCTGGAAAGAGGACTTTAACATGGCGTTCCGGTATCCTGTGCCGGCCCAGGAATCCGCGGCGCGTTATGTGGACGAGGCGGCGGATGCGATTGACGGGCCGCTTTTGTGCGGAGGTCATTCCAAGGGTGGAAACCTTGCGGTGTACGGTGCGGCGATGTGCTCCGATGTCGCCCGTGCGCGAATCGAACGGGCGTATTCCCATGATGGTCCGGGTTTCGTCGAGGAGTTTCTGAACGGCAACGCCTTTGCCGATCTTTCCGGTCGAATCGACAAGACGCTACCTCGGTCGTCGATCTTTGGCATGATGTTCGAGACGCAGGAGGACTATGCCATCGTTGAGAGCACCGAGTTCAGTCTGCTGCAGCACAATCCCTTTAGCTGGGTGGTTGATGGTCGCGACTTCGTGTACTGTGAGCGCCTGTCCGCCGGTGCTCGATACGTTGATGGCTCCATTCGCGAGATGCTGCTTGCAGTTTCGCCTAGCGAGCGCGAGCGTTTTGTAGATGCGTTGTTCTCCGTGTTTGAGGCTACGGGTGCTGAGCGGTTTGCGGATATCGCTGGGAATCTGCGCGAGAGCCTGCCCGTGATGCTCCAGGCTGCGCAAGGGTTTGACAAGGATACGCGACGCTTTGTCTCGCAGACCATCGTGGCAATTCTTAAGTGTGCGCTGCTGCCCAAACGACCCCAGATCGACATGCCCGCCGCCGGCAAGAGTTTGGCAGAACAGCTCGAGGCTTGGCAGTCCGAGCTCCTGCGCTAGCCATTGGTGCAAAGCAGCCTGTCCCCGATGCACCAATCTTCGATGCGCCTGGGGCGGGCTCGACCGCTATACTGGTTCGTGCCGAAATCGATCTAGAACGGAATGCCGTATATGAAAATCAATCACGCGATTCTGCATATCCTGGACTTTGACTCTGCCGTCAACGTTATGAGCCAGCGCGAGCTCGATACCGAAAGCCGTGCCGTGCGCAATTTCGTAACCACGCATCTGCGCCGTGCACGCACCTCGGCCGACAATAAACGCGCCACGTTTGCCGAGAACTCTGCGTTTGGCGGCGAGCTCAAGGGCTATTTCTTTGGCGAGCGCGAGTTCGTGGACCTGTCGCAGCAGATTGCGGAGTTTATCTCTTCCGAGCTCACCAAAGCCGAGAAAGCCGAGTCCACCGACGTGCTCGTGGCCGATTTTGACGACGATGAGGATGCCCGCTGGTTTGCCGTGATGCTGCTGGGCTCCAAGCAGGCTTTTATGCACGAAGTGGGCCGCGAGGAGGGGGAGGTGCGCAACGACATCGCGCGCCACTACGCCATTCTGCCGAACCCCTCGCAAAAGGTGCCGAGCTATGCCATCGTGCGCGCAAACACCATGGAGATCGGCTACGTGGACAAGAAGCGCAAGATTGCCGGCGAGGATCGCATGCTCATTCCCGACGGCCTGCTGCAATGCGACACGGGCGTTTCGGGTAAGGAGGTCATCGACACGGTGACGCGCGTGGTCGAGGAGGTCGCTGAAGAGCACGGCGCCAACACGGCCGTAGCGCTCGCCAAGGTCAAAGCCGCCGTTGCCGAGAAGGTTGAAGACGACGAGGAGCTGCCGCCTTGGGATATCGTCGATGAGGTCTTTGAGGACGAGCCGGTTATCAAGGAGAGCGTGCGTGCGGCGCTGACCGAGGAGAAGGTGCCCGAGCGCGTGCCCGTGGAGCGCAAGCAGGTCGAACGCGCGGCCGTGCGCAATCACAAGATTCGTACCGACACGGGCATCGAGATCAGCTTCCCGGCCGAGATGGGTTCGAACTCCGAGTATATCGAGTTCGTCAACGAGCCCAACGGCCTCATCTCCATCGAGCTCAAAAACATCGGGTCAATTGAGAATCGATAAACTGCGCTTGAACTTCAGACAAAGCAAAGGCCGAAACCCTTCGGGACTTCGGCCTTTTTGCTTGGAGCTGAATTGAGTTGCAGACTGAGCATATGTCAGCGAAAACGCCCCTAGGCGAGCAAGGTGACGTGAAAGAGGAGGGAAGCGTACTTCGGTACGCGACCGACGATTGAACGTCAGATTGCCGCTTAGGGGCGTTTGCAGCGTCGAGAGATCCGTCGTTCGTTAGAACGACGGAACCAAAGGTGCAGCGTCGACTAGTTGCGCGGTTTGGTAAAACCGCGTAACCCTAGAGCTGGCGCAGGCCCTCTTCCAGGCCGGTCTTGCTGTCGGTCTTCTCGTCGCGCATCTTGATGACGCGGGCGGGGACACCGGCCACGACGGCACCGGCGGGGACGTCCTCGACGCACACGGCGCCGGCGGCAACGACAGCGCCCTTGCCTACGTGCACGCCCTCCAGGACCACGGCATTGGCGCCGATCATAACGTCGTCCTCGATGATGACGGGCGTGGCACTGGCGGGCTCCACGACGCCTGCCAGCACGGTGCCGGCGCCGATGTGGCAGTTCTTGCCCACGGTGGCGCGGCCGCCCAGCACAGCGCCCATGTCGATCATGGAGCCTTCGCCAATGACGGAGCCGATGTTGATGATGGCGCCCATCATGATGACGGCGCGATCGCCAATCTCGACACGGTCGCGGATGATCGCGCCCGGCTCGATGCGGGCGTTGATACCCTTGAGGTCGAGCATGGGCACGGCGGAGTTGCGGCAGTCGTTCTCTACGTCGTAGTAGTCGATGGAGTCGGCGTTGGCGTCGAGGATTGCCTTGAGCTCATCCCAGTCACCAAAGACGGTCTTGCCACGACGACCGCCGTAGACGTGCGCATTGCCCCACTGGACCTTCATGCCCGGCTTTTCGCGCACGTACAGTTTGACGGGCGTTTTCTTGGGCGCGGTTGCGATGTAGTTGATAATCTCCTGTGCATTCATCTCGGCTGCATTACTCATTTGCTGTCTCTCCTTTGAGTGGATCCGGTTGATACCTGGTTAGGCAAACATGACCTGGTCGAACGTATAGAAGCCAGGCTCGCGGGTGACGAGCTTCTGCGCGGCTGCCAGGGCGCCGTTGACGAAGATCTGACGGCTCGTGGCGCGGTGCGTGAGCGTGACCTCCTCGTCCTGGCCGAAAAAGCTTACCTCGTGCACGCCGGCGACGGTGCCGCCGCGCAGCGAGTGCATGCCGATCTCCTTGGGGTCGCGCGCGCCGCACATGCCCTCGCGGCCATAGACGGGGTGGTAGCCTGCCTCGGGCTCGGCTTCGACGACGGCGTCGAGCAACAACTTGGCGGTGCCGCTGGGGGCGTCGACCTTTTGATTATGGTGCGTCTCGACGATTTCGCAGTCAAAGCCGGGCAGCTCGCGCGTGGCCTGGGCAACCAGATGGCGCAGGGCGGCGATACCGATAGAGTAGTTGCCCGAGTGCATAACACGGGCGTTCTGACCCAGCTCGCGCAGGCGATCCACCTGCTCGGGCGTATAGCCCGTGGTGCCGGAAACGAGTG
Source organism: uncultured Collinsella sp. (assembly GCA_900541675.1). Classification (GTDB taxonomy): domain Bacteria; phylum Actinomycetota; class Coriobacteriia; order Coriobacteriales; family Coriobacteriaceae; genus Collinsella. The sequence continues at coordinate 54,243 of UQKU01000007.1, forward strand.
CGGCACCCGTGCGCTCGACATAGGCGACAACGGCATCGAAGGTCACGACGTTCGAGAAGTCGATGATTACATCGGCGGCCGGTGCGCTCTCGAGCTCGGACAAGTCGAAGCCGATCTGGGCGACGATGTCAAAAACGGGCTCTCCAGCGGTGTTGACAATGCCCTCGGCGGTGGTGCGGATGAGCGAGCCCATGCGGCCCGTTCCCATAATGACGGTCTTAATCAAGCAGACCAGCTCCTTTCAGAGCATCGGTAAGTGCGGAGCGCGTGTCGTCTGCCATGGGGCACAGCGGCATGCGGTAGTTTGCCTCGATCATACCCATCTGGGCGAGTGCTTCCTTGACGGGGATGGGGTTGACCTCGCTAAAGAGGGCATTGATGAGCGGCTGGCCGGCAATCTGGATATCGCGGGCGCGCTCCACGTCGCCGTCCAGATAGGCGCGGCACATGTCGTGCACGAGCTGCGGCTGAACGTCGGCCCACACGCTGATGGTGCCCGAAGCGCCCAGGCTCATGAGCGGCACGGTGAGGGCGTCCTCGCCCGAGTACATGCGGAAGTCGTCGGACAGCAGGTGGGCGATCTTGGCCGCGTAGGCGACGTTGCCCGAGGCTTCCTTAATACCCATGATGTTGGGATGTGCGGCCAGGCGCTCTACGTTGCGCTCGCTGATGCCGCAGCCGCAACGGCCGGGGATGTTGTACAGGATGCAGGGGATGTCCACGGCATCGGCGACGGTCTTAAAGTGCTGGTAGATGCCCTCTTCGTTGGACTTGTTGTAGTAGGGGGTGATGAGCAGCAGGCCGTCGGCTCCCATGCCCTGGTAGGTGAGCGACTTGGTGAGCATCGTCTGCGTGGAGTTGGAGCCCGAGCCGGCGATGACAGGGACGCGTCCTGCAACATGCTTGACCACGGCGGCGACGACGGAGTTGTCCTCGTCATCGGTCATCGTGGCGCTCTCGCCGGTGGTGCCCAGGGTGAGGATGGCGTCGGTGCCGTTTTGCAGGTGGAAATCGATAAGGCGCTCGAGTGCGTCAAAGTCGACGCTGCCGTCCTTTTTAAACGGCGTAACAAGGGCGACGATTGAGCCCTCGAGATTGCGGATGTCCATGTTCTTCTCCTTCGCGTCCGCGATCTGGATGCGTTTGTTCCATTGGGCGGCGACTGTCAGGCGCTCGTCTTGGGCGCGACGGCGGGCACTTTCGGCGCGCGACTTGGCCAGCAGCTCTCGGCCGCTCGGCAGCACGTCGAGCGTGGCAAAATAATCGCCCGGGCGCTCGGCGCGGCGGATGAGGTCGGCTGAGCCATCGGGACGCAGCAGGACCTCGGCGGAGCGCAGCCGTCCGTTGTAGTTGTAGCCCATGGAGTAGCCATGCGCGCCGGTATCGTGGATCACGAGCACATCGCCCATGTCGATCTGCGGTAGCTCGCGGTCGATGGCGAACTTGTCGTTGTTCTCGCATAGGTTGCCCGTGATGTCGTAGGTGTCCGTGACGGGCGCTGTGGTCTTGTCGTCGCCACCCGGCTGACCCATTACCGTAATGTGGTGGTAGGCGCCGTACATGGCAGGACGGATCAGATCGACGGCGCTTGCGTCGACACCGATATAGTCCTTGTAGATCTGCTTTTCGTGGATAGCCTTGGTGACCAGGCAGCCGTAGGGCCCCATCATAAAGCGGCCCATCTCGGTGCAGATGGCCACATCGCCCATACCGGCGGGAACCAGGATTTCGTCGTAGGCCGCGTGCACCCCCTCGCCGATGGCGTGAATGTCGTTGGCCTGCTGCTCGGGCAGATAGGGGATGCCGACGCCGCCGGACAGATTGATGAAGGCGACATGTGCACCGGTCTCGCGCTCCAGGCGCACGGCAAGCTCAAAGAGGATGCGCGCGAGCTTGGGGTAGTAGTCGTTGGTGACGGTGTTGCTGGCAAGGAATGCGTGGATGCCAAAGTCCTCGGCGCCTTTGGCTTTGAGCATGTGGAAGGCCTCGAAGAGCTGCTCGGTGGTCATGCCGTATTTGGAGTCGCCGGGGTTATCCATGATGCCGTTGGAGAGCTGGAACAGGCCGCCCGGATTAAAGCGGCAGCTGACCGTCTTGGGGATGGGGCCCGCGACGCGCTCAAAGAACTCGATGTGGCTGATGTCGTCAAAGTTGACGATGGCGCCCAATTTGTCGGCGAGCTCAAAGTCCGCTGCCGGCGTGTCGTTGGACGAGAACATGATGTCGTGTCCCGTGATGCCCAGCGAGCGGGCGATCATGAGCTCGGTATAGCTCGAGCAATCGCAGCCGCAACCGTATTCGTTGAGAATGGAGATGAGCGCCGGGTTGGGATTTGCCTTGACGGCAAAGTATTCCTAAAGGCCGGAGTCCCATGCAAGGGCATCGCGCCCCTCTTGCTTGTTGCGGGGGAGGCCCGCCTCGTCATATAGATGAAACGGCGTGGGGAACTGCTCGACGATATGCTCGAGCGTCTCCTTGTCCACAAACGGCTGCTTGGCCGCATATGCCTCGTTGGGAGTCAATGCCATGTCCCGTAAACCTCGCTATCCAGACGGCGCCATCTGCGCATCGAATCCGCATAGCGTGGACCCAATGTCCGGATAGCGCTCCTGCATTGCTGCAGACAGTCCTGCGGGTGTTTCCCGCAGGCCCACCAGGTTGTTCGTGCCCGAAAAGCCCAGTTCGGCGGGTTTCGCCTCCCCACGGGGTCAAAGCCTGCCGGCTCGCCCGCGGTTCTTCGTGCCCGCGCCTCTATCAAGTGGTAACGACCCTACCACGTTGCACTTTACCAAACAAGAGTATTCGTATATAACGTTTAAAAAATGCAGGGATATGCTGGAAATAAGGGTGCGGCAATCTTGCGGCACAATAAGATGGCAACTGGCGCGCACCTATGAAAGGAACCTTTATGACCGAGCTCCAAGAACTCCGTCGCTATCGGCGCGACTTGCACAGGATCCCGGAGCTCGACTTCGATCTTCCACAGACTATCGCTTATATTGAGGGCGTGTTGAGGCCGCTCGCCTGCGAGGTGACCCATCCGTGTCCCAGCTGTGTCTGCGCTTTCTTCGATGCCGGTACGGACGCCGCGCATGCTACGGCGATTCGCGCCGACATGGATGCCCTGCCCATCGCGGAGGCAACGGGCGCGGCCTTTGCCTCGACGCATCCCGGCAAGATGCATGCGTGCGGTCACGACGGTCACATGGCCATGGCGCTCGCGGCGGCGACTTTTGTCGACCGAGCGGTTCGTGAGCAGCCGGGTGCCATCAAGCGCAACGTGCTCTTTGTGTTTCAGCCGGCCGAGGAAACGACCGGTGGCGCCAAGACGGTGTGTGAGAGCGGCGTATTCGAGCGCTATGGGGCAGATCGCATCTTCGGGTTCCACGTATGGCCCGACCTGCCTGCAAACACGTTGGCGAGCTGCTCCGGTCCATTGCTGGCGCGCTCGAGTGAGACGCACGTACGCATTCACGGGACAAGTATCCATATCGCCAAGACTTACGGCGTTCCCGTAAACGAATCACACGATGCGGCGCTGGCGGCTGCCAAGTTCTTGGTCGCCGAGCGCGAATTGATGGACGAGCTGGGCACCGACGAGCCCTGTATCGGCAAGTTTGGTCTGCTGCAGGCCGGTACCGTTTGCAATGCGGTGGCGGGGGAGGCCCATGTGGCCGGCAGCCTGCGTGTGTTTACAGACGACATGTTCGACCGTGCACGCGAGGGCGTGCACCGCGTGCTTGATGAGGCATGCGCTGCAACGGGCTGCACGTACGATCTCGACTTTGCCGAGGGCTATCCGCCGGTTGACAACGACCCCGAGCTATTTGCCAATGTCGCGCCTGCTTTGCCCGAGCTGCAGCTCGTGGATGAGCCTTTGCTGATTGCCGAGGACTTCGCTTTCTATCAGCGCCATCTGCCGGGTGTGTTCTTCTTGCTGGGCACGGGTGTGCCAGAGGGGCAAGAAAACCCGATTGACGCTGATGGCTGCCCAGCCTATGCGATGAGTGCCCTTCACACCGATACCGTGCTCTTTGACGAGGAAGTCCTGCTCAAAGGACTCGATGTCTACAAACGATTGCTTGGCTTGGAGTGACGATGGAACGACGCCGATGGTCTGCCGTGTATAGTCCTGGTGGGTGCGGGTGCGGCTTGCTGCTGCTCCCGGTTATTGCTGTGAGCATTGGCGTGATGTTTGCGCTTGCTGGACTGGCAGCAGCGGCACTTGCGCTGTTGATTGTGGCCATTGGCGTGACGATTTGGCTATGCCGTTCTCGCGAGCAACGCCGTGCCGACGGCAAGACCAATGTCGGCTGGGTCGTCTTCCTGATTATTGCGTACCCGCTGAGCATCAGTTACTTGGCGTTCTTTATCCTGCTGCTCATCAGCACCTTTACTGGGGAATCCGTCACGGTGGGGTAGGCTTCGACAAGCTTCTTGAGGATGAAACGAAAAAGGGGTCGGATGGGCGCTTTGCCCATCCGACCCCTTTCGCACGGTAGTTAATTCGGTCTCCTACTTGGCTGCCTCGCGGCGAGCGACCTCGTCGATCAAGATGGCATCGCCGTGCTTGGCGGCGGCAATGCTCGCGGCCATAATCATGCCCATTGCCGTGATGTAGGCGAAGAGCATCGACGGCGCCACGTCCATAACGATGCCGGAGAGAATCGGCGTCGCCACCTGAGCCGCCATGCTCACGGTGTAGTAGTAACCGGAGTAGCGGCCCACGCTTTGGGAGCTGCAACACTCCAGAATCATCGTGTACACGCACAGGTCCACGCCGCCCAGCGCGACGCCCATCAACAAAAAGACGCCGTACAACACGGGCGAGAAGCCGGGTGCCAGCCAAAGAAGCGCGGGGCACAAAACCATGATGACGGCGGTGCCCAGGGCGACCTTTTTGCGGCCGATTTTGAGCGAAAGGTTTGCCAGGGGTACGTAGCTTAGCAGCGCGCCTGCAATCGTCACGATATTGATGATGGCATAGGAACCGCCCTCCATGCCGTAGAACAAATCGGCATAACGGCTGATATTGGTGGTCATGGCGTTATAGCTCATGTAGTAGAAAAACGTTGCGGCGAGCAGCATGATGATGGAGCGGCGTACGCCGGCGTCTGCAATGCGATTTTTACCGCCGGCCTCGGGGGAGTCGTCTTTGTCAATCTGATCCTCGTCGATGCCCATTGACAGCGATTTCTCGCGCATCTTTTCGACGAGGGCGGGCTCACGGACAAAGATGCCGTAGACAACGGCCGACACGAGGATAAAGGCGGCCTGCAAGATAAAGAGCGGAAGATAATCAGGTTTGTCGGCCTTGGGAACCATGACCGAGATGGCGACGAGCATAAGACCCGTTCCCGCATAGCCGACGATCTTTTCGATCGAGTCTGCCTTGGTTCGAAGTGGGCGAGGCGTAATATCGGCCACGATGGCGACCGTCATGGTGCGATAGGCGCATATTGCCAAAAGCGTGAGGATAATCGCGCCAATGAGCAGAGGTAGACTGCCCATGTTGTTGGCGAACGCGATGAGCGGGACGGAGAGTATTGCCACCGCGGAGCCGCCCAAGATAAAGGGCGTTCGGCGCCCGAGTTTGCTTGTGCAACGGTCCGAGAGGATGCCAAAGAGCGGAAGCAGGAACAGGCCAAAGACATTATCGATGGCCATGATCGCGCCGGTGAGCGAGTTGGATAGGCCAAAGGTCCCTGTGAGCATCTTGGGAACGATGCCGTCGTAGACCTGCCAAAAGCTGATCATGCCCATAAAGGGTAGGGAGGCGAGGGCGACGGCCTTGGTGTCGAGCCGGGCCGCCCGCTTAAGATTTGGTTGGGTCATGCTGGTTCTCCTGGTCGGTAAAAGCGGGGAGGGGTGCTATCGGCCCCCGTTCTACAGTTGTTCAAGGTTGGCGAGAAACGCCACATAGAATTCGATGCCGCGCTTGTAGACGTCGACGCCGATGCGTTCGTTGGCGGCATGGATGAGCTTGCGCGCCTCGCCCGAGTAGATAAAGCCGCAGAAGCGGTAGACGCGATCGCAGATCTCGTTGAACTCGCGCGAGTCGGTACAGGAGTTCTGCACGTAGGGAGCAAAGCCGGCCTCGGGATAGACACCCGACACGCAGCGATGGATGTAGTTGAAGGCGGCATCGTCTTCGTAAGGCGAGATGGGCGCGGGCTCGGTGTAGGGAATCGCCTCGTTGATTTCGACGGTGACATGGTCGGGGCTTACGCCCGAGGCGCGGCACTGCTGGGCGGCGAGCTTGCGGGCGCGCTCAACGGCATCGGCGATGGTCTCGAACGGAGCGATGCGCACGTTGAAGTTGGCGCGAGCAACTGGTGGCAGCACATTGTGCGCATTGGAGCCTTCGAGCTGCGTGAGCGCATAGGTTGTGCGCAGCATGGCCGAGGTCTCGGGGCTGGCGGCCATGATCTTGGTAACCGCGGGGCGCGTGAGCCACAGGTTGCCAAAGATTGCCTGATACGTCGCGCTGCTACGGGCACCCAACTCGGTCAGTGTGGCCTCGACGGCGGGCGTGAGCTGCGGCTTGCCGGGGTTGGCCGAGATAGTCTCGCATACACGGCAGAGAAGACGGCAGGCATCGTTTGCCGCAGGCGTAGAGGCATGGCCGCCGTCGGCGCGCGCCGTGACGGTAAGGTCGACGTGGCCCTTCTCGGACACGCCTACCATGGCAACGGGTTCGGTGACGCCGAGCGGGGCGTCGGTTGCCACGGCGCCACCCTCATCGAGCACCATGTAGGGATGGATGTTATGCTCGCGAAGCCACTGCACTGCATGGGTTGCAGTAGGTGCGGCGATTTCCTCGCCATCGCTCGAGAAGAACCAGACATCGCGCGGGGGAACGAAGCCCTGGGCAATCAAATGCTCGGCGGCCTCGAAGAAAGCCGAGACGATGCACTTGGTGTCGAGTGATCCGCGGGCCCAGATCTCGCCGTCGAAGATCTCGGCTCCAAAGGGATCGTGCTTCCAGTCTTGGCCCTCGACGGGCACGACGTCCTGATGCGCCATCATGACGATGGGGTCCAAGGCGGAATCGGCGCCAGGCCAACGCAGGAGCATGCCAAAGTCGTCGACGCGTGTGAGCTCGGCGACTTTAAAGAAATGCGGATAAAGTCGCTGAAGCGTGGGAATCCACTGGCTGAAGGGCTCATCGTCGCGCTCGGCGATGTTCTCACGCGAAACGGTGGGGATGCGCAGCAATTCGCAAAAGCGCTCGACGGCTGCCTCGTCTGCCTTGTAGGTGCCTGCATCAAGAGGCGCGCCCTGTGCGACCGATACCGATGCTCCCATGGTGGGACTCCTTTCGTGTTGTATATCGAATACGTCAAGATTATCGCCCGCACCGCGCGTGGGAAATGGCGAAACACGTTGCTCATCTGCGGGCGGCGGGTCGGATAGCCTTAGCCGACGATGACCGTGCCGTCTTCGGTCACGGTGATGGCGTCTCCCGTCGACACAGCATCGAGAAACTCATCGCCCAGGTTGTCAATGGTGGGCATGGGGGTGTCGGTCCATACACCCGAGAGGATCGCGCCAGCGGCGGCAAGGCTGTCAATGGGTTTGGAAAACAGCAGGCATGCGGGTTGGCGCCCCATTTTGGTGGCGCAGAAGAGCACCATGCCGCCTGTGGTGGAGCCGATAGTCTGCGGAAGACACAAGGCACATCCCGCCAAAGGTTTGCCGTACAAGTCGGGATTGTTTTGGTCGGAACACGTGGCCTTTTTGTCGCCAAACATCAGTGCCTTCTGAAACGATGCGAGCGTGTTGAGCCCTCCGTGAGAGACAAGTGCCTTGGCGTGGGCAGTTCCGGGGACAACGACGCGGCCGTGAAAGATTTTTTCCATGAGGAGTCGCCTTCCTATTTGATTGGTTTTCCGGTGGTGACGTAGGCGAGCACTTCGTCGTCGGTGTAGTAGCGCGATGCCGAGTACGTACGCAACTTGTTGGAGTTGGTGATGATGGGCATGCTGCCGCACAGCGGGTTGTTGGTGTACATAAGCGGGCAGATGCTCGAGACGACGGCACCGGTAGTCGAGAGGCGTCTGTATGCCGCAGTCTTGCGGAAGGCGTCTGCCACGGATGGGGCGGCGGTCAGTACGGTGGGTACTTGCACGCGGCACTTGCCGGAGGCGCTCAGCCCATCGCAGATGGCGTCTGCCCAATGGGCGAGTTGTGCAGACGAGAGGTGGGGGCAGCCGATGAAGGCAAGCTTGGGGCGTGCGCCCGGGTTCTTCCACATAACGGGGTAGCTCGAGCGGATGCGTTCCAGCTCGGCGTCGTCAATGCGATAGATTTGGGCGTCTAGTGCTATGAGGTGTTCGCCTTGTTCGACGGCCTCGGGCGTGATGCCGTCCACGTGGTAGAGCCCGACAGCGCCGTTCGATGCGCTGGCGGCGCCCATGTCCTTAAGGTAGTCCTGCGTGCCGGGTGTGAGTTCGCGGCCAAGCCAGCGGTCGAGGCCTTTAATGTAAGGGACGTCTTCCATCACCTTCATGCCAATGGCGCTGCCAAGCACTTGCGCTTCGGGCTTGCGCTTACAGTCGACTTCGATGATCCAGGTCGCCTTGCGGCCCTCATCGGTGAGCAGGCCGAATTCCGGGACAAAGCCGGCAATTGAGCCGAACATCTCGATGATGCCGGAGTTGCGATTGCAGCGAGCGCCCAGCACGGAGTTGGCAAAGACCACGGCGCTGCTTTCTGCCCAGCTTAGGATGTCGCCACGCCGAGGTCGATTGCCAACCTCGGGCTGGTAACAGGTGCAGGTGAAAGCATCGTTGTCCAATAGACCCATGCTGCGCAGCTGTGCCTCATAATCGTCTTGTTTGGAATACATAATCTTGAACAGCAGCTTTTGCAGCGGGTTGGCCGGGACGGCGGGGTCGAGGGGCCTCGGGTCGACCGAGAATGACTGACCGGACAGGGCGCCGTCTTTCAGCAGCTCATCCATAAGGTCATAGACTGGACCGAGCATGGAGAGGCCAAAACTTGTGACAAGATGACCGTTTGCGCCGGTCACGGGAACCATACGCTCGGCGCCAAAGCATTCGCCGTACATAACGAGGGTCTTGACCACTTTGGCCATGGCGGGGCCCTTGGCGCCGTCGAGCAGGGCTTGTTGTTGGGAGGTCAGGTTCATCTGTGAGCCCATCCTTTCGTGTTAGATATTGGTGCCGAGTCGGTATGCCGCACGGACCGCTTCGAGCACACGGCCGGGCGCAAACCCATCGCCGATGTTATGCAGCTCGTCAGCGGCGTGCGTCTGCTGCAGTTTGTAGAACAGCGCGTCGTCGGGGTGTCCGCCGCAGGCAATGATTACCAAGTCGCAGGTTAGCTCGAGTGACTTCCAGTCGTTGCCGATTTTGGGTGCAAGCGGGTTTTCGACGTTCTCGGGCAAGACCGGTGACCACGAGACGTAGGGGTCGGGAACGTTTTTGTGGCAGTTGCGACTCAAGTGGAGACGCGCACACCTCGATGGGGCTCCAGACTCGCGTTTGCCGCCGACTTCCGCGCGCTCGACGCGTGTCATATTGAGGAGCCGCACATTGCGTCCCCTGAGCGTATGGAGTAGGTGGCCGCGATTTGCCGTGCAGGCGCCCTGCATCATGTGAGGCAGCATTTCAATTACGCTGACCTGTGGTATGCCGTGTTCGACGGTGAGCCATTGGGCAACCTCGCAGCCCACGGCCCCTCCGCCAATGATGGTGACGGTTTTGGCGTTGCCAAGCAGCGCGGGTTGGCGCAGTAGCTGCGTTGCCAGCACGGCATGGCCCGATGCTGCAAGCTCCGTAAGACCGGGGATGGGCGGTATTGCATTGGAAGTGCCTGTCGCGCACACGATTGCGTCGAAGCCTGCTTTTGCAAGATCTTCGGCGCGTGCTGCCCGTCCAAGTTCGAGTGTCAGGTTCCCGTTGGGTTTTTCTGCCTGCTCGCGCACCTGTCGAACAAGATATGATCGGTAGTTATCGAGGTCGAACTTGATCCGGGCGGCGCTGGCGGAGAGGAGTTTTCCTCCAAGTTCATCTTCGGTATCGATGAGCTTTACGTCGTGGCCACGACGCGCGGCGATTAGCGCACAGACCATCCCAGCGGGTCCGGCTCCTATCACCGCTATGCGTTTGGGTTCTTTGGCGGGAGCGGGTGTCTGGGGCATGAGGTATTCAAAGCTGCAGCGTGGATTGACGGCACACTGCGGATGGCCCCCTTCGACAAACTCGTTGAGGCATCCTTCCTGGCATCCGATGCAGGGGCGAATATCTGCCACGCGACCGGCGTACGCCTTGTTGGGCCACTCGGGATCCGCAAGCAGCGGGCGTCCGAGCATGATCATATCGGCGTCGCCATTGCGAAGGGCGCGTTCGGCAATGTCGGGGTAGCCCAACTTACCCACCGCGACAACGGGTACGGGAAGGCCGGCATTGGAGCGGATATTGTCGGCGGCAAAGCGCTCTCGAACGGCGCGCGCCACGGGAACGAAGCAGCCTGCGGGCATGCTCGCAGGCGGGTGGGGCATCCACCAGTTGTCATAGCAACCAAGGTCGACGTCAAAGATGTCTACTCCCGCCGCCACGAGCTCTTCCATATAACCCAGGGTCTGTTCGACTGTACGGCCGCCGCGCATGCGTCCCAGATAGGTCGAATTCATGACCTGCTCGTCATAGGTTTCCTCGAGTGCAAGCGAAAGGTCGATGCGGTACATGATGGGGTAGTCGGGCCCAACGCGGCGACGGATTTCTTTGATCATATCGAGGCCAAACTGACGCCAATCGGCATAACGTCCGAGCTTGCGATGGTTAAAGGCGGGGTTTCCGAGCTGCTCGATAAGATAACCCTCGTGCCCGTGCAAATAGACGCCATCGATGCCCATGGCATGAGCATCGGCCGCCGCTTGGCCGATATTGTTTACGATACGGCGCAGCTTTTGGTCCGAGAGGCGCATGCATGGAATGGCGGGGATGTAGTAGTTAGGCAAGAAACTCGCCGAGACCGGAAACTTCTTTTGCGTGATGAGGCATTGCGGGTTGCCCACGCGGCCGAGTCCGGCCGTAAGCTGGACAAAAATGCGTGATCCGAAGGCATGGACACCTTGGGCAAGGTCGCGCCAGCCTGCCATAACGGTTCGGCTTCGATCGATGCGCGGGAAATAGGTGAGCTTGTCCAGCTCGGTGACCGTGGTATCGATGCCGTGGCTTACCGGTACGAGTCCTGTTGTGATGAGGCCGCAGCCGCCTTTGGCGCGGGCGAAAAAGTACTGCAGCATCATGTCACTGGGGCGGCCAGTTTCCTCGCACATGTCGATATTGCCCATCGGTGCCATGACAATGCGGTTTTTGACGGTGAGCTTGTTAATTTTGATGGGAGAGAAGAGCTTGTCAAAAGGATAGAGCTCTTGTGTCATGCGGGACGATCCGCAACCGGAATTTTTGGCGGGCCAGCTGTCGAATGAGTCGACGAGTTGCTGCACCAGTACGTCTTTTCCCAATGAGGTTCCTTTCAGATGTTGACAAGGTAACAAAGCAGTTTACGTCTAAATGTTTAATAGTCAACAACAATGGAGTGAGTTCGGTGAAGGAAAAAAGACTCAATGAGTGCCAGGTGGCAAGCTGTGCTGCGACATTAGCTCCCAGCTAATGAATTTGAGCTCGCTGCCTCCTACGATGTGCTGTGTGCCGGCACGGTAGCCGGATCGTAGGAAGGATGCATAATGGCAAAAGAGGGAAAGAAGCCGATCGGCAAGATCGTTTTGGGCGTCATCGTGGTGCTCGTTGTTGCCGGCGTCGTGGGTTCTATGGGCGGTAACTCGTCTGATTCGTCTACGGGTGATGCAGCAAAGCCTGCCGAACAGACCCAGCAAGTCGAGGAGAAAAAAGAGGCACAAGAACCCTATACGGTTTCGGATGAGGCCGGGGATACGTCTAATCAGTTCGCGTATAAGATCACTGGCACGTTGACCAATAATACGGATAAAGAGCAAAGCTACATTCAGATTGAGTATGTTCTGTATGACGCAGACGGCAATCAGGTGGGAACGGCTCTTGCGAACACCAACCATCTCAAAGCGGGCGGCACCTGGAAGTTCGAAGCGATGAGCACGGTATCTCCCGACCAGGTTGCCAGCTGGGAACGTTCTGACGTGAGCGGTTTTTAACTAGAATTAAAAACATGGTTACTATGCGAGCTGGGGGGTGAGGCCATATGCCTGATAAGAAGCTAACCGAAGAGTTGCTCAACGAGCTGCTCGATGCTCCGAGTATCGAGGGCTATATCAAAGAGCACGACTTTACCGCCCCGTCGCTTTCGGAGTATCTGAAACAGCTTTTGGAAGAAAAGGGGCTGGAGCGCTCGCGCGTGGTGCGTATGGCCGACCTCAACGAGACGTTTGGCTATCAGATCTTTACCGGTGCGCGGCATCCGAGCCGCAATAAGGTGCTGCAGATTGCCTTTGCCATGGCGCTGACGCTCAAGGAGACCAACCGCGCCTTGTCGGCGGCGGGCGCCAATGTCCTCAACTGCAAGGACCGCCGTGACGCCATCATCATTTTCTGTATCGATCGTGGCTGCAGCCTGCAAAAGGTGAACGAGGAGCTGTATCGCTTTGGTGAGGAGACGGTGAGCTAACGGTTGGCTGCCGGCGGAAGCGGTGTTCACGATATTTAGAACGTGCAGGGCACGGGCGTCATGGGGCGTCCGCGCCCTGCGTTATTATGGACGCTATGGATACTCAGAGCCCAACATATTCCGATGATGAGCTGACCGCTGCGCTCGCCGGACACCTGGCGTCACTTGAGCGTGATGACAGCTATCGCGTAGACCGTGTGCTCAAGCACTCCGACGTCGAGACGACCGAGCTCGTGTACTTTGAGGGCTCCGGCGGAGGATCTCTTGGCCCCTTTGTTCGCAAGCGCATCGACGCGTCGGCCCAGATTGGCGGGGCGTATGAACGCCTGTTTGCGGCCCAGCATGCTGGGCGACGTTACGAGCACTTGCCTCGGATTGTCGATTGCCGCCGCGTGGGCGACGAGCTTTGCGTGGTCATGGAATACATCGAAGGCGAAACGCTCGGGGCCCTGGTGGGGCGTTTGGGTGCGACGCCCGATTATGCCTGTGAGCTGTTTGGCGCCCTTTGTGATGCAGTTGCGGAGCTCCATGCCGGCTTTGCGTCGGCGGGGGAGATGGCTGCGCCGGTGATCCATCGCGACCTAAAGCCCTCGAATATCATCGTATCGGGCGCAAACTATACGCCCGATACAGGCATGACATTTTCATCGCTGGTGATTATCGACTTGGGAATCGCTCGCGTGTGGCGCGAGGGAGCCGATGCCGATACCGTTAAGTTTGGCACGCGTCCCTATGCGCCGCCCGAGCAGTATGGTTTTGGCCAGACGAGCGTGCGCAGCGATGTCTATGCGCTCGGTGCCCTGCTGTTCTTTTGTCTGACGGGGGCCGACCCCAAGCCGGGTCGGAACATGCGCGAGCAATGCGAGGCATATGATATCCCCGCCTCGCTTGCCGATGTTATTTGCATGGCGATGGCGCTCGATCCGGACAAGCGCTTTGCAAGCGCGAAGGCGCTAGGGCACGCTGCGCGTGCATCCTATGCGTTGTCCGCACCGACGCCGTCGTCCGCGCCGAATGCTGCTTCCTTCCAAGAGCCTCCGGAGCGGCGAGCCGTGTGCCCTGCGCCCGTGCTCCCCACGGATCAGTCTCAGGGCGGATTGCCGTTGGTGCCTGAGCGCCCGAATTTACTCTCCCGCATTCCCGACACCGTTGGGCGCATTTGGAACGCATTCGTCTATCTTTCGCTACTTGTTTTCTTTGCCGGAAGCCATTTTGCCGTTTTTCATCCTACGGGCGCCAACCAAAACTACCCGATGTGGTTTCTCGCGATTGAGTATTTTATCTTCGTCGACGGTCTCGTAGTGCTCATCCATTTTGTGATGCTCGACAAACGCCGCCTTCGCCGGCGGTTTGAGCTACTCGATAGATACCGCGGTAAAAAGCTTGCAAAGCTCTGGCTCAAGGCTATGGGTGTGCTCTTGTTGGTAATGATTATCATTGTTGCCATTGCAAACGCGACTGGCGTCGTCGATACCTCCGTCGCGTAAAAGAAAAAGGGCCCCAATTGGGGCCCTTTGACGTTGATCTTAGATGCGGTTCATCTGGGTTGCAACCTTGTTGTACCAGTCCTGCCACGTGGGCGGGCAGTACTTTTTGGCGGCTGCCGGGGTAAGCGTGGAGCCATAGTTGGCGCCCAGGTAGGCAACGTGGGCAGAGACGCCCTCGCTCCAGCTACCAAAGCTCCGCCAGCCGCCGCCGCGGGCGCTCCAGCCCCAGGCGTTATAGGAGCCGGCACAATAGAGGCCCTTGCTGCTCTCGATGCAGGCGATGGCGGGAGACCAGCGAGGGTCAACACCGGTGTTCCAGGCTGCCACGGCAAAGTTGTAACCCTGGCCTGCCATGGGGGAGCCGGCGAGGTAGTTGTCGATGCGACTCGTCCACTCGTTGATAAACGAGTCGTAATCGGAGTTGCCGGTATTGGAGTTGTTCACCGTGGTGTCGATAGTGGTGTTGGCGTTATTGGCCTGGCTGTTGGAGTTGTTGCCGCTCACGCCCTCGCCCGAGAGCTTCTCGGCGGCAGCGGCCTTGTCGGCCTCGAGCTTGGCCAGCTCTGCGGCATTCTCCTGCTCGGCCTTTGCCTGGGCTTCGCTGCGAAGCTGCTGGGCCTGTGCCAGTGCGTCCTCGGCGGTTTTCTGCTCGGTCTCGAGTTGGGACTTCGCCTGCTCGAGCTCGGTCTTGTTCTGCTCGAGCTCGGTCTGCATCTTGTTGAGCTCTTCGATCTCGTCGACGCTCGAGCTCGTGATCTGGTTGGTGTACTTGCAGGTGGTGATGAACTCGCCCAGGCTCTGCGCGTTGACCAGGAAGCTCACGATGGGGTTGGTGCCCTTCTGGTACTTATACAGATCGCGCATGGCGGAGCTCGCCTTGGCCTGTTGATCGGGAAGTTCGGCTTCGATCTTCTCGATGCTTGCCTCGTTAGTGTCGATTTGCTTCTGCAGATCCTCGAGCTTGGTGCGGGCTTCGTTGTAGGCACTCGTGGCGGTTTCGATTTTCTGCTGGGCAGCGGAAAGCTGATCCTGCGTTGCCTGCGAGGCGGCATAGGCTGCGACGGGGGAGAGCATCGGCGCGGCCGTCAGTGTAACGGCAAGCGCGGCGCTCGTGATGATACGAGCCGGCTTCGACGCGATGAGCGCTGCGGTGCGATGGTTCGAATGCTGCATCCAGTCCCTCTGCAATCAATCGTAGGTTATAGTTCGAAAGGTATTCTACTACTGCTTTCGACTTCAACTTGAACCTTAAAGGTTCTAAAGGGTCAAGTTGAACTTGAGGTTTTGGCCTTGACCTGCAGTTATAGTGAATTGTTAAGAAACCATAGAGTTCAACTTTAACGTTACGGAACCCTGCGGGCTCGATCATAAGCGCCTGCTTGCCATAGATATGGTGGAACTTTGGGAAGCGACGGTTTGGCACGCTAGAATAAACCAGTTGCATAAAGACCGCCCATCGTACGGGCAGTTGATGATAGGAAGTTTCCATGGCATTGCAGTTTACAGAGCGCGAGTTTATACCCGTGCTGCTCGGCGGCGATATCAACGCCTATTCGGTGGCGCGCGCCTTCTACGAGGAGTATCAGGTCAAGAGCCTGGTCTTTGGCAAGTATCAGACGGGTCCTGCATACCGCAGCCAGATTATCGACTATACGCCCAATGTGGATATCGACACTATGCCGGTCATGATCGAGACCGTCAACGGCATTGCACAGGCCAATCCCGATAGGAAGATTATCCTCATGGGCTGCGGCGATAACTACGTCGCGCTTGCCGCACAGGCTCAGGATGCCGGCCAGCTTGCCTCCAACGTCATCGCGCCCTATGCGCCCTACAGCATGCTCGAGCAGTGCCAGAAGAAGGAGATCTTCTACGAGCTGTGCGAGAAGCACGGTGTGCCCTATCCGCACACGTTTACCTTTACCATGGCGATGCTCAACGCCCAGGGCGAGGCTTCCGCCGAGGTGCTCGACCAGATCGACTTTCCCTTCCCGATGATTCTGAAGCCCTCTGACGGCATCATGTGGTGGGAGCACGAGTTCGAGGGCCAGAAGAAGGCCTACGAGATTGCCGATCGCGCCGAGCTGGAGCAGGTCATTCGCGATGTGTACGCCAGTGGCTACACCGATGACCTCATCTTGCAGGACCGCGTGCCCGGCAACGACGAGTACATGCGCGTGCTTACCAGTTATTCCGACCGCAACGGCAAGGTTCGCATGATGTGCCTGGGTCACGTGCTGCTCGAGGAGCATCAGCCCCATGGTGTCGGCAACCACGCCTGCATCATCACCGAGCCCAACGACGAGCTCATGGGTGGCGTGCGCAAGCTGCTTGAGGACCTTAAGTTCACGGGCTTCTCCAACTTCGACGTCAAGTACGACCAACGCGATGGTTCGTTTAAGTTCTTCGACTTCAACACGCGTCAGGGCCGCAGTAACTACTACGTCACCAACAGCGGCTTTAACGTTGCCAAGTACGTGGTGGATGAGTACGTCTATAACCGTCCGTTTGAGCCGGAATTTGTGACGGCGCAGGACGAGGCTCTGTGGATGGTCGTCCCCATGGGTGTCGTTGACAAGTATGTCAAGGACCCCGAGCTGCGTGCGAAGGCGCATCGTCTGGCCAAGGAGGGCAAGGCCGCCGATCCTTCGTTTATGAAGGGCGATTTTGTCTTTAACCGCTGGTTGCGCATGCGGCACACCAAGCTGCGTCACTTTAAGCTGTTCAAGACGTATTACAAGTAGATGAGCG
Source organism: uncultured Collinsella sp. (assembly GCA_900541675.1). GTDB lineage: Bacteria > Actinomycetota > Coriobacteriia > Coriobacteriales > Coriobacteriaceae > Collinsella. Next base: position 71,114 of record UQKU01000007.1, read on the forward strand.
CGGCGCCCGCCCGGTTTACATCGGGCGGGCGCGGGCATGATACGCGCAACGGTGCGAGCGTCACCAAGGAGGCGGCGATGGAAAAGCTGGGAGTTATCGGCGGCATGGGCGCTGAGGCCACGTCGTATTACTACGACCAGGTCGTGCGTCATACGGCTGCTGCCTGTGATCAGGAGCATATCGACATGGTGGTGCTTTCCAAGTCGACCATGCCCGACCGTACGCTGGCCATCAAGACCGGCGAGCATGCCGAGCTGCTGGCGACCATGAAGGAGTGCGCACAGGCGCTCGAGACACTGGGCTGCGCGCACATTGCCATTCCCTGCAACACATCGCACTACTTCTACGACCAGATTCAGTCGTTTACCAAGGTGCCGATTATCCACATGCCGCGTGAGTCGGTGCGCTATGCCCTGGCGGGCGCGGTGATGGGGGAGTGCGAGTTCGATCCCAACCTGAGCATGCCGTCCGAGCCGGTGCGCAAGATCGGCATCATGGGCACTGACGGCACCGTGGGTGCAGGCGTCTATGGGCGCGAGTGCGAGGCCGCGGGCGTCGAGGTCGTCTATCCCAGCGAGAAGCGCCAGGCCGACGTGATGTCGCTGATTTATGATGACGTGAAGGCCGGACGCGAGCCCGATATGGACAAGTTTGACCGCGTGATGTGGGAGTTCGCCCGCAGCGGCTGCGACCGCGTCATTCTGGCCTGCACCGAGCTCTCGGTGCTGCAAAAGTACCGGGAGATGCCCGAGATTACCCTTGACGCCATGGACGTCCTGGTGCGCGAATCCATCATCCGCAGCGGCGCCCCCTACCGCCTGTAGCCCTCGACCTGCCAAAAAGAGACAGGTTTATTTTGGTAGGTTTTATCTGGGGGAACAGTAAGGCCTCGACTCGTTTGGTGCGAGCCGAGGCCTTTTGAATTTGTCGGTTGCCGGGGGCGATGGGTTAAAACAGGAAGACGAGGACGATGAGGGCAATGCTGACAATAAGTATGGCAATGTCCAGGCCCTTGATGGGGTAGCGCTTGTACGAGCTCGCGCGCGTGCGCAGGTAGAAGCCGCGCTGCTCGGCTGCCAGGGCCGTGGCATCGGTTTTACCCACGCTCGAGATCAGTAGCGGCACGCACAGCGGCAGCATGAGCTTGAGCTTCTTGATGGGGTTCTTGGTGTCATACTCGATGCCGCGTGCGGTCTGCGCCTCCATGATGGCGTTCATCTCCTGGCCAAACACTGGCACAAAGCGCAGCGCCGTGGTAAAGGTGAAGGCGTAACGATACGGAACGTGCAGCACCTCGACGCAGGCGTTGGCAAGGTCGTTGAGCTTGGTCACCATGAGCATCAGAATAAGCGGTAGCGCCACGCCCAGCAGACGCAGACAGGCCTTTGTTCCGGTGATGAGGCCTTCATCGGTGACAAAGCTCCACACCACGTTGCCATCGCGCATAAAAGCCAGCTGCAGCACCAGCATGATGAGCGCGAGTGGAATCAGTAGCTTGAGCAGAGCGAGCAGGCGGTCGACGACGCCGGCGTAGGCTCCCAGCGCGAGCGTGAGTGCCAGAAAGCCCAGCAGTGCCACATAGGTGTCGGACAAGAAAATGCCGATGATGATGGTGGCGGCGAGGCCCAGTTTGATGACGGGGTTCAGGCGGTGTAGCAGCGTGTCGCCCGGCATGTAGTCGATGACGTTAACCACGGCGGACCATCTCCTCGGTAATGCGAACGATATCAGTGACCTCACTCACCTGCGTAAAGGCGGGCGAGACGGTGGATGCCAGACGGCGCGAGAGTTCGATGACCTGGGGCGGCTCAACGTAGGCACGCTGCATGAGTTCGATGTTCGAGAACAGCTCGTGCGTGCGGCCGCGGTCGAGGATGCGACCGTTGGCCATCACCACGATGCGCTCGGCAAAGTCGGAAACGACTTCCATGTCGTGACAGACCATGATGACGGCGCAACCGCGCTCTGCCATGGTGCGCACCGTTTCCATCACGGTCATGCACTCGCGGTAGTCCAGGCCGCTCGTGGGCTCGTCGAGCACCACGATCTTGGGCTCGATCACCACAACGGAGGCGAGCGCCACCATCTGGCGTTGGCCGCGCGACAGTGAGAACGGTGCCTCGTCGGCGGGCAGACCAAAGCGGTCGATGACCAGCTGGGCGCGACGCAGGGCTTCGGCGCGGTCGATGCCGGCAAGTTCTAGACCAAAGGCGACCTCGTCGAGCACGGTGTCTTTGCAGATTTGGCGGTCGGGGTTCTGGAAAAGCGTTGCCACTTCGTGTGCGATGCGGCTCGTGGGAACCGATGCCGTGTCCAAGCCCGTAACGCGTACGCTGCCCGATGCGGGCTTGAGCAAACCCGTGAGCAGTTTGGTGAGCGTGGTTTTGCCGGCTCCGTTTTGGCCGACAATGCCCACGAGCTCGCCGGGGTAGAGCGTCAAGTTGAGGTCGTGGACGGCGGCGCCTCCATGGGGGTAAGAAAACTCGACATGGTCAAAGGTGAGCACCGGCTCGGCGTCTTTCGCATGCGGGCGCAGCGACGGCGCGTGCGGGGAGCCTGCGGGCGCCTGGGTATCGCTTGTCGCACGGTCGGGGTCGACGATTTCCGTGATCAGGCGTTCTGCCTCGTCGACATCCAGACAGGGCGTGCCGCTTACCAAGCCATCGGCCTCGAGACTGTTGAAGATGCGCGTGACGCGCGGACAATCGACGCCGATGGTGCGAAGCTCGTCGGTGCGTGCGAAGACCTCGTGCGGCTCACCTTGCAGCGCGATCTGGCCGTGATCGAGCACCAACACACGGTTGCAGTACTCCGAAAGTAAAGCGACCTTTTGCTCAACGACGACGATGGTGATGCCGAGCGCGCGGTTTGCCTCGCGCAGCGTCTCGAAGATCAAGGTGGAACTGGCGGGATCGAGCGCTGCGGTTGGCTCATCGAGCACTAAGACGCGCGGACGCATGGCGAGGATGGCGGCGATAGCTACCTTTTGCTTTTGGCCGCCCGAGAGGGTGGCGATCTCGCGGTCGCGCAGGTCGCTGATACCGACGGTCTTAAGCGTCTCGCTCACGCGCTGCTCGATCTGATCGTGCGGAACGCCAAAGTTCTCGAGGCCAAAGAGCATTTCGTCCTCAACGACCGAAGCGACCATCTGCGTATCGATGTCCTGCAGTACGCTACCGACGACCTGCGATACGTCGGTGAGCGAGACCTCGCAGGTGTCGTGGCCGTCAACTAACACGGAGCCATAAAAGGTGCCGGTGTAGTGGTGAGGCACGGCGCCCGACAGACAGGCGGCAAGTGTGGACTTACCGGCGCCCGAGGGCCCGATGATGCCGATGAAATCTCCCTTGTTCACGCTGAGCGAAACGTGGCTGAGCGCCTGCTCGGTTTGCGTGCCATAGGAGAACGAGACATCGTCGACGTTGATGATCGTTTCCATGGGTACCTTTCATAGTCATTGGGGACGTTCTTGCATGTCCAGTCGTTTATAAGAACGTCCTCAAGAGCTCGTTGTTTGGGACAGTCTTTGGCGGTGAAGCACGGAGACGGCTTTACGAGGTGCCCCAGGTTGGCGCGAAAGAGGAACGAAGCGTACTTGGGTACGCGAGCGACGAATGAACGCCAAGATGGGGTGGCTCGCAAAGCCGAACAGGTTAGTTGAGCTTAAGGGCCTTCTGGATGGGCATGTAGAGGGCGCCGACCAGAATGGCGTTAAACACGGCGGTCATGGCGACGACGGGCAGCATGGCTGCGGCGAGCTCGCCCACCACGCCGAGCATGGCCATCTTGATGACCATGAAGATAACGCCGGAGACAAAGGTGGTCACGAATGTTGCGACGATGGCGACGACGGGCTTAACCTGGCCGTCCTTGGCGGCGGCGTTGACAATGACGGCCATGAGCATGGCGGCGATACCCTCGGCGGCAAAATCGACAAACGGCGAGGTGGTGGTGATCTGGATCACGGCCGCTGAGATGAGGCCAATGACGAGCGCTTGGCCAATGTTGGGACGAACGACCAGGATGGTGAGGCAGAAGGCCGAGATGATGAACTCGGGACTGATCATACCGCCCGAGATGCCCGAGATTGCCTTGCCGACGGTGAAGTTGAGGATGAAGCCTGCGGCAAGCAGAATGGCGAGCAGGACAAGGGCGTGGATATCGAGTTTGCCGCGGTCGGCGGTCTGGACGGTGCGGGGCTGGGCTGTGGCGGTGGTGTTCTGAGACATGGTAAAAGTCCTTTCAAAAAGGGGAGTGTAAGAGAAAAACGGAGGCGCGTGATGCGAATGCGATCGGGCTCGAGATAGAAAAAGGCCCCCGGTCGAAACCGGAGGCCTTCCAATCACCTAGAGCGCAAGAACAGGCGTGAGGGACTCACTGTCGACCGATCGTATTCGCATCACGCCACCACCAGTTGTTGAGGGACTTCATTGTGTTCATCATCTTGGTGGCTCCTTTCGTGATGCCTTGGCGCGGTTGCACCTCGTTGCTGTTGCGCTGCACTATAGCACAGCGAAGTGTGTGCGGGGAAATCTTTTTTTGAAAAGATTTCGGCGGCGTTTCCTGCCGGTCAAAAGGGCAGGCTGAGCGGGCGGGATGACTCATGCGACCCCGCCCGTCTCTTGGAACGCGAGGGTCTTAGGCCTTCTTGCGGCGATAGAGCACGAAGCCGCAGACACCGATGATGACGACGGCGCCAACGGCCATGGCGGCCATGTTGTTGCCCTCGGACTTCTCCTCGGTCGCCTCTTCCTCAACCTCGGGCTCGGCAACGTCCTCATCGGAGAGGGCCTCGTCGGCGTAGGTGATGGACTCGACTAGGCAGTCGTTGTCGGCATCGTAGTCACTCGGGACGAACTTCTCGGAGAAGTCTCCCTTCTTGAGGTAGTCGCGCATCTCCTCGAGCATGGCCTTGCACTTGACGTAGGTGTTCTTGGTCGCTGCCTTGCCGGCCTTGTTGGCCAGGGCGGTGCGGGCCTCGGTGTCCTTGGCGGCCTGCATGGCCTCGTCGACGGTCAGGTTCTGCTCAATGAGCTCCTTCTGCAGGGCGTCGAGATAGGCGCGGACGCCGGTGGCGCAGCTGTCGCGGTTCTCATAGGCGAGCGTGTTGATGTCCATGAGGACGTAGTTGATGGAGTTCTTGGGCTCCTCGTTGTTCACGACGTCTTCCTCTTCACAGTGATCGAAGGAGACATCCTGATCGCTGAAGTAGGGGCTGACCTCGGTGAGCAGTGCGGAATAGAGGGGGATAGCGACGGAGAACTCGGCGTTGGAGAGCATCTCCCACTGGATGGTCGCGATTTCGGGGTCCATGCCGTGACGGATCTGGAAGGTGTAGATCTCGGTGGTCGCCGTATCATTAAAAAAAAAGGCGCCGTCGGTGTTGGCGTTGGGGCCGGCGACCTTCTCGCAGCGAGCGGAGAAGGAACGGAACAT
>UQKU01000008.1 GCA_900541675.1 uncultured Collinsella sp.
CCGGTAAACGGCGGCCGTAACTATAACGGTCCTAAGGTAGCGAAATTCCTTGTCGGGTAAGTTCCGACCTGCACGAAAGGCGCAACGACTTGGGCGCTGTCTCGACCATGGACCCGGTGAAATTGCACTGGTCGTGAAGATGCGACTTACCCGCGGAAGGACGGAAAGACCCCGTGAACCTTCACTGCAGCTTGGCATTGGCCGCTGGTCCCGCGTGTAGAGGATAGGCAGGAGGCATCGATCCGGAGGCGCCAGCCCCCGGGGAGCCGCCCTTGGAATACTGCCCTCGCGCGACCGGCGTCCTAACCCGAGGCCGTCAACCGGCTCGGGGACCGTGCCAGGCGGGCAGTTTGACTGGGGCGGTCGCCTCCTAAAGGGTAACGGAGGCGCGCGAAGGTCCGCTCGGGACGGTCGGCAACCGTCCTTTTGAATGCAAGAGTACAAGCGGGCTTGACTGCGAGGCCCACAAGCCGAGCAGGTGCGAAAGCAGGCTCTAGTGATCCGGCGGCCCCGAGTGGGTGGGCCGTCGCTCAACGGATAAAAGGTACTCCGGGGATAACAGGCTGATCTTGCCCAAGAGTCCACATCGACGGCAAGGTTTGGCACCTCGATGTCGGCTCATCGCATCCTGGGGCTGGAGCAGGTCCCAAGGGTACGGCTGTTCGCCGTTTAAAGCGGTACGCGAGCTGGGTTCAGAACGTCGTGAGACAGTTCGGTCCCTATCCTCCGTGGGCGCAGGAGAATCGATGGAGGCTGCCCCCAGTACGAGAGGACCGGGGTGGACGCACCTCCGGTGAACCGGTTGTCGACCAACGGCACGGCCGGGTAGCCGCGTGCGGCGCGGATAACCGCTGAAGGCATCTAAGCGGGAAGCCGTTCCAGGGATTAGTTCTCCTTCCGGTAAGGGCCCAGGTAGACTACCTGGTCGATAGACGGCAGGTGCAAGGACGGCGACGTCCTCAGCCGAGCCGCACTAATCGCCCGAGCTCTTCCGGAACCGCACCTCGCGGCCCGCGGGACAAGCGCTCATGCGCGGTCCGGGCACGAGGATGCCCCCGAGTCACTCCCCCCTATACGCCATGCGGCCCCCAGGGCACGTGAGGGAGACACCCGGACACCGAAGATACGGTGGGCGCCGCCCACCGGTCAGCGGCCAGAGCATGGGGGGCACGCCCGGTCCCGTTCCGAACCCGGAAGCTAAGCCCCATCGCGCCGAGAGTACTGCGGGGTCAGCCCGTGGGAGGCCAGGGCGCCGCTGACCGGTGGACGGCACCGAGCCGCCATTGGGAATGTAGAAGGGGGAGGCCTCGCGGCCTCCCCCTTTTTTGCGTTTGGTCGATATGAGCTAAACGCCTCTATGGCTTAATAGCCTTTTCTATTTGAAGAAAACAAAATGAATGACCAGCGCGATTGCCACGATGGCAATGATCAAGAGCGCAATTTGGAGACGGTGCTGTCTGCGCCGTCTGTTTGACGATGTAAATATCGATTTCCCCTGCTTAGGCGTCTCGAGATAGCGGGCGGAATGCGTTAGAGTTTGCTTGGGACGGGGCCCTCTGCGATGTTGCTTTGTGGGTGTTTGTGTCTGCTCCTGGCTGCTTGCGCTGTTTTTGGATAAGGGGGCATCTTTTAGATACACCGGATCGCTCGAGGCGACACCCATGTGTCTGCGCGCTGATTGAGATTCTTCTAGGGTTTGATATCGATTGCGAGTTACATACTCAGGCTCTGCATCGTTAATGGGCTCTTGGGAAATATGGGGACGATGGTAGCGTATGGGCTGTGAATAGGCAGAACTATCGTTCTGCAGCGACTCAAACGAATTGTCGGAGGTCTGATCGTCCATGATGCCCTTAGGTTGTCATTAACAACGTGTATGCGCTCATTGTAAGCCCTCCGCTTCGTTTTGACAGGCCGCGTATATGGTATTTAAGGCACGGTTCAAAGAACTTTAGCTTCGTTAAAACCTTAGTCGACCAGACTTAGATATGCTTATAGAAAGAGACTTAAAAAACTTTATATCAAAATGTATATATAAGAAATGGATGGGCATATATTAGAGCGTCAAAAGAAGTCCCTGCCACCTAGAAGATGGCTCGGCAGTCCCTTAAAGGAGTGGTAGTCATGGCAAGCATGGTTCCTTATCGTTCGGTTTTTGGTGTTCGTCCCTCTGCTAGCTCGTTGTTTGATCTCTTTGATGATATGAGCGACCTAGCGAACAGCTCGATTGCCTCTAAGGCGTTCCCCGTTGACGTTGAGGATAAGGGCGATGGCTATGAGGTCAAGGCTTATCTGACCGGCGTCGCCAAGGACGATATCGATGTCGAGCTTAACGAGGGCCGTCTGTCCATTAGCGTGAATGTCGAGGAAGACGAGGAGAACGAGGGTAAGAACTTCCTGCAGAAGGAGTTCAGCTCGTACAGCGCGACGCGCGGCGTGTACCTGAAGGATGCTTCGAGCGAGGGCCTTTCTGCAAAGTACGCTGACGGCATCCTTACCGTTACGGTTCCTAAGATTGTCGAGAAGAAGAACGTTACGAAGATTTCCATCGATTAAGGCTATCGGCTTTTAAAATCGGTGCCTACGTTAAGGGGGCTGGGAAGTGATTCCCAGCCCCCTTTGCTGTTTACTGTATGGTCATGGGCCGATATTGTCCGGCGGGACGTATCGTGAGTTTATGCAGCCCCTCAACGCGGGTGGCGGTGCTGCCAAGCTCGTTGTCGAGCGTTGCGTCGAGGGAGCTTGCGTAGCTTTTGACGGTCAGGCTTGGGCGATTGTTGTCTTGGCTAATGTGCATCGCGATAAGTTGCTCGGTGCGATCGGTTGCCAACGCGCGTGCGGCATCGGCGGCCTGATCGTTGGAGAGATGCCCTTTTACAGACAGGATACGTTCCTGAAGAAAGCGAGGATAGTCGCCTTGACGCAGCATGGTTACATCGTGGTTGCTTTCGAGTGCGAGAATGCGACAGTCCTTGAGCGTATCGATGGCATGCTTCGACAACTCGCCGGTGTCGGTGGCAAAGCCAATTGAATCACCCTGAGCGTCAAACCGGTAGCCGACGGGATTAACGACGTCGTGGGATGTCGAATATGTTTGAATGTGGACTCCGGCAATAGAGAGGGCGTCACCTGGGTCGAATTCCTCGACAGGTAGATGTGCGAGGCTTTCTTTGGACGTGAGCGTTCCTCTGCTGGAAAAGACTGGGCCATTCCAATGCTTGCACCATACCTCAAGCCCCTTGATGTGGTCGCTGTGTTCATGGGTGACAACAAGGGCGTACACGTCGTCTACCGACAGTCCGAGTTCCGCCATGCGTTTGAGCGTTTCGCGGCGAGACAGCCCGTCATCGACCATAATGAGCCCCTGCGGGCCCTCGATGAGTGCGCAGTTGCCTTTAGAGCCACTGCCGAGGATATGAAGGTGCAGACGAGACATAAGATTCCAAAGGATACAATGGGTGCGGACGAATAGAGGAGGAAGCAAATGCCTACGGTATCTCAGCATTATGGACACCATGCCGTGCCTGGGGCAGTCGATGAGACCCGGACGAGGCAGCAGGCTGCTCCTGTCGTGCTCATGGTATCAGGCGGCGCGGACTCGACGGCGCTGCTTCTTATGGCGTGCACATCAAAGCTGGATATCCAAGACGGACGCGGTGTTGCCCCCATTGCTCGCGAGCGCCTGCATGTGCTGCATGTAAACCATCATCTGCGCGGCAAGGCGTCCGATGGCGACGAGGCCTTTGTGCGTGAGCTCTGCGCGAGATATGGTTTACCGCTGTGCGTGGAGCACGCTTATTTTGATGGGGAGTCGGGCAATATTGAGGCCGCGGCCCGCGAGGTGCGCTATGCCGCGGCGCGGAGGTATGTTCGCGAGCTCTGCGCCCAGACGGGGGCACCGCGAACGGCGGCTCGTATCTGCACTGCGCACACGTCTTCGGATCGCGCGGAAACGTTTTTGATGAACGCGATTAAGGGTTCGGGGCCCGCTGGCCTATCGAGCATTCCTCGCCGGAGGAATATCGTGGTGCGTCCCTTGCTCGACCTAACTCATGGCGAGCTCGTGGGCTATCTACAGGTACATGGTCAGCCGTGGCGTGAAGACGAGAGCAATGAGGATATCTCGTATCTGCGAAACTACGTGCGCCATCGAGTGATGCCGGTGGTGGCGCAGCGCAACGCGAGCGTCTGCAAGACGATTGGCGCCGCCTGCGAGATCTTAGGCGATGAGGACGCGTTTTTGTCTCAGCTTTCAGCACAGGCGTTTCGAAGCTGTCTGCGTAAGGAGGCGGCGGGCGCGCTGGTGCTCGATGCCAGGCGCCTTGCTGCGGCCGAGGTGGTAATCGCGCGGCGCATCGTGCGACTGGCGATTAAGCGCATCGATCCGGACGCTCGTCCAGAGATGCGACATGTGGAGCGAGTCCTTTCCTGCGTTGCCGAGGGCGCCGGCTCGGTCACGCTTCCGGCGGGGATTGACGCACGCATTGAGTTTGGCATGCTGGCGTTCAAGGCGCCGGCGGCTCGCGAGTGCCTGGTCGCGGACTGGGTTACCGTACCCGGACGTTTGCCGTTGGGCGGGGGACGTATGCTGGTCACAGAACCGATGGCCGTTGAGCCGGGATGCGATATCGTGCGCCGCGCCCGTGAGCTTGCAGCTGCCGGGGAAGTGACAGCTTTGGTAGACGCGGCTGCCCTGGGTTTTGCCGACAGCGATAGTGAGCGGATCCTGGCGGGCTCGCGTGGCGAGATCCCTGCCGAGGCGCGATTGGCGCGCCTGTGGGTGGACGGTCCTGCACCGGGAGACGTGATGTGCCCGTTAGGGATGAGTGGTCGAAGCAAGAAAGTATCCGACTTGCTAGGTGAGGCTCGCATTCCCGTTTCCGAGCGCGCCGGCGTGCCCATGGTGAGGACGGCGCCGGGGGGTGCCGTGGTGTGGGTCGCCGGAGTTCGCGCGGACGAGCGTTTTAAGTGCACGGCCGCAACGCGCGTGGCATATCTGCTCCGCGTGGTCGATGCGGAATAGCGTCCCACGCCTGCTATTCTGTGCGACGTTGACGGTATTCCAGCGCTGATGGCGCACGGGCTGGTAAATTTACCCCGTGCGCTGCTAGAATGTGTAGTTCGCGTCCATACGGCGGTGTGTGGGCGATAAGCACAAGAAAGGGTTGTCATGGCTTCTCAACATCCGGATATCGAGAAGGTTCTGTTCACGCAGGAGGATATCGACGGTATCGTCTCTCGCCTAGGCGAGCAGATTACTCGCGACTACGCGGGTAAGGATCTGGTGCTGATTGCGGTCCTGCGCGGCGCCGTGGTCTTTATGGGCGACCTGATGCGTAAGATCGAGCTGCCGACCAACATCGATTTCATGGCTGTTTCGAGCTATGGCGACGGTGTGAAGTCCTCGGGTATCGTGCGTATCATTAAGGACCTGGATATCGACATCCGCGGTCGCGACGTGCTGATCGTCGAGGACATTCTGGACTCGGGCCTGACGCTCAAGTATCTGATGAAGAACCTCGAGAGCCGCAAGCCCGCTTCTCTGGAGGTCGCCGCCTTCCTGTGGAAGGACGTTGAGGACCGCGTCTCGGCCATCACGCCCAAGTATGTTGGAACCCATTGCCCCGATGCCTTTGTGGTGGGCTACGGCCTCGACTATGCCGAGCGCTATCGCAACCTTCCGTATCTGGGCATTTTGAAACCGGAGGTTTATTCGTAAGATGCCCGACGACCGTAACGACAACAATTCCCAGACTCCCCGGGACCCAAAGATCCCGGGGATGCCCGGAGGCAAGAAGCCCACGCGTACGGGCTGGCTGTATTTTATTTTGGCTTGCGCGCTTCTGGGCTACGCCTTCTTTAACATGGGCTCCGGCTTTGCCAATTCCAGCAATACCGTTAAGCTCGCGACGAGCGAGATGGTGAGCGCCATCAAGCAGGATCGCGTCGAAGATCTGACCTATACGGTTCAAGACGGAAGCGTGACGGGTCATTACTGGAAGACGAAGAAGGACAAGGGCGATACGAGCGAGCTCAAGAGCTTCTCCTCGACCTATGTCGGCTCCGATTCGCTTGCCGAGCTCATGGCGGAGCACCCCGATACCAAGTACATCGTCAACACCAACGATCCCGATTTTTGGGGCGACTTCGCGATGAGTGTGCTTCCGACGATCGCCCTTATCGCCATCATGTTCTACTTTATGCGCCAGATGATGGGCGCCAACAACAGGAACATGCAGTTTGGCAAGACCAACGCCAAGACCAACGAGGCAACGCGCCCCAAGGTCAAGTTTGAGGATGTTGCCGGTGTGGACGAGGCCGTCGAGGAACTCGAGGAGATTCGCGACTTTTTGAGCGATCCGGACCGCTATCGCAAGCTGGGCGCCAAGATCCCGCGTGGCGTGTTGCTGGTTGGCCCTCCGGGTACTGGTAAGACCCTGCTGGCCAAGGCCGTTGCCGGTGAGGCAGGCGTGCCGTTCTTTAGCATCTCGGGTTCCGACTTTGTCGAGATGTTCGTGGGCGTCGGCGCCAGCCGCGTGCGCGACCTCTTTAAGGAGGCCAAGTCCCAGGCCCCGTCGATCATCTTCATCGATGAGATCGATGCCGTGGGACGTCAGCGCGGAGCCGGCTTGGGCGGCGGTCACGACGAGCGCGAGCAGACGCTCAACCAGCTGCTGGTCGAGATGGACGGCTTTGAGGAGAGCGAGTCGGTCATCCTGATCGCCGCCACAAACCGCCCCGACATTCTGGATCCGGCGCTGCTGCGTCCCGGCCGTTTTGACCGTCAGGTTACGGTCGACCGTCCGGATGTGAAGGGCCGCGAGCAGATCTTGCGCGTGCATGCCGAGAACAAGCCGATGGACGAGGACGTTAAGTTTGAGAAGCTCGCCCAGATGACCGTTGGCTTTACTGGTGCCGATTTGGCGAACCTGCTCAACGAGTCTGCGCTGCTGGCCGCTCGCCGTCATCGTTCCGTGATCTCGATGGACGAGGTCGAGGAATCGATGGAGCGCGTGATTGCCGGACCGCAGCGCAAGGGTCGCGTGATGACCGAGGCCGAGCGCACCACGATTGCCTACCACGAGAGCGGTCACGCCCTGGTGGGCCACATCCTGGAGCACTCCGATCCGGTCCACAAGATCTCGATCGTCAGCCGCGGTCAGGCTCTGGGCTACACGCTGCAGCTTCCGCAGGAGGACCACTTCCTCAAGACCAAGAACGAGATGCTCGACGAGCTCGCCGTGTTCTTGGGCGGTCGCGTTGCCGAGGAGCTCATGTGCGATGACATTACGTCGGGCGCGAGCAACGATCTGGAGCGCGCAACCAAGATGGCGCGCGAGATGGTCACGCGCCTGGGCATGAGCGAGGAGCTGGGCACGCAAGTGTTTGGCGAGGCGCAACATCAGGTGTTCCTTGGTCGCGATTACGCCGATCACCAGGATTACTCCGAGGAGACGGCGCGCCGCATCGATATCGAGGTTCAGCGCATTATGCGTGAGGCCCATCGTCGTGCGGTCGAGATCCTGGACGCCCGTCGCGATCAGCTCGATCTGATGGCGAAGGTGCTGCTTGAGCGCGAGACTGTCGAAGGCGACGCCGTGAACGCCCTGCTCGACAACGAGTGGGATGCGTACCTTGAGCGCGAGGGCGATATCCTGGCGGCCAAGGAGGAGCGCAATGCCAAGGCGGCCGGCATGCCGACCAAGAAGCGCGCGCCTCGCATGAGCGAGGAGGAGCTGGCGGCTGATGCCGCGGCCTTTGCGCAGGCGGCCATGCAGGAGGATGCCGAAGCCGCATCCGATGATGCTGACGATGACCATGCCGTCGTCGATGCCGATGCCGATGCCGACAAATAGTCTTTGTGGCGAAAGCCTCCACGGGGAAACCTGCGGAGGCTTTTTCTTTTGAGCGATATGGGGCCGTCTGTTGATTGGGGACAGACTTAAATGAGCGTTTTCACGCATTTAAGTCTGTCCCCAATCAACATTCCCAATCAACATTGCTGCGGCACTTTGCTCGGCTAAAGCGTACAATAGCGCCTATGCGAAAGGGGAACAGATGATCAACGAAACTATGTTTGCTCGCGGTGCGGAAAGTTCCATCATCCGCGAGATCTTTAGCTACGGCCTTGAGCGCAAGGCACAGATCGGCGCGGAAAACGTGTTCGATTTCTCACTGGGTAACCCGAGCGTTCCGGCACCTGCCGCCGTGGCTGAGTCCATTAAGAAGGCCTTGGAGCTGCCGAGCGACCAGCTGCATGGATACACGCCTGCACCGGGCCTGCCGCAGTGCCGTACCGCCGTGGCCGAATCGCTCAACCGCCGCTTTGGAACGAACTATGAGGGTAAGGACGTCTTTATGACGGTGGGTGCCGCGGCTTCGCTCACCTGCACGCTCAACGCCGTTACGAACCCGGGCGACGAGGTTATTGTTATCGCCCCATACTTTCCGGAGTATCGCGTTTGGATTGAGAAGGCCGGCTGTACGTGTGTTGAGGCGCTCGCCGATGAAGATACGTTCCAGCTGAGCGTGGACAACGTGCTCAAGGCGATTACCGATAAGACGGCGGCCGTCATCATCGACTCGCCCAACAACCCGACTGGTGCCGTATATACACGCGACACGCTGACGCGACTGGCCAATGTTCTGCGCGAGGTTAACGCCAAGCGCGATCCCGAGAATCCGATTATGCTCATCTCGGATGAGCCGTACCGCGAGATCGTGTACGGTGCCGAGGTGCCCTGGGTGCCCTCGATCTACGAGAACACCGTGGTGTGCTACTCGTATTCTAAGTCGCTATCGCTGCCTGGTGAGCGCGTGGGTTGGATCTTGGTTCCCAACACTAATCCGCAGGCTGCGCGTCTGATGCCGGCTGTTGCAGGTGCTGCCCGTACGCTGGGTTTTGTATGCGCACCGGCGCTCTTCCAGCGCGTGATTATCGATTGTATCGATGAGCCGAGCGATATCGATGCCTATGCCCGCAACCGCACGGCGCTCACCGACGCATTGGCGGAGTACGGCTACACCTACGTTGAGCCGGACGGTGCTTTCTACCTGTGGGTGAAAGCGCTCGAGCCCGATGCGAATGCGTTTTGCGAGCGCGCAAAGAAGTATGAGTTGCTTGCGGTTCCCTCGGACAGCTTTGGTATGCCGGGTTGGTTCCGCCTGGGCTATTGCGTGAGTTACGAAACGATTGCCAATTCGCTACCTGCTTGGAAGCAGTTGGCGGACGAGTATCGTTAAAAGTAAAGCGCTCTGCCTACAATGTTTTACGTGAAACGGGGTTTGGTGTTAAGCCGAACCCCGTTGTCATGGACGTTGTGTCTTTGGGATGGAGTGGTTTTACGACTATCGAAGGCTATGCGTACAATGAATATAAGCGACGGCCGTGCCAGATAAGGAGACCCGATGCCCTACCTGCTTTCTTGTGACATTCATACCCATACGATGTTCTCTGCGCATGCATATTCGACTATTGAGGAGAATGTGTACTGGGCGGCAGAGCGTGGCCTGCAGGTGCTCGGATCTGCCGACCATCTGAGCTCTATGGTTACGGCTTGCCCTAATGACCTGCGCAGTTACCAGTTCTTTATCAACCAGGATATCTGGCCGCGTATATGGAGCGGCGTGCTGGTGCTGCGTGGTGCCGAGGCCGATATCGTTTCACTGGACGGAAGCCTGTTTGGCGAGGACACTCCTGTCACGCTCGATATCGCCGGCGATTCATACAGCCGTCAGCATTCACTGTTCGATTTGGTTACGCGTAATTTGGATTATTTGGTTGCGAGCGTGCATAATCCGCAGATTGCTGAAGGCGCGGCACTGGCCCAGACGACCGAGATGTATATCAATGCCCTGGAGCACCCCAAGGTGTTCATGTTGGGCCACACGGGCCGCTCGGGCGTGTCGTTCGATATCGACGAGGTGCTGTTGGCGGCTAAGGCCAAGCACAAGATTATCGAGATCAACAACCATAGTCTTGAACACGGTGTCGACACTGAGCATTGGGCCGTATGCCGCAAGATTGCCGAGCGTTGTGCCGAGCTGGGCGTGGGTATTGGTGTGTCGACCGATGCCCACATTGGTATGGCCATTGGCAAGCTCGATCACGCCCGCAAGTTGCTCGACGAGATTCACTTCCCGCTGGACCTGATCGTGACACGCGACCGCGAGACGCTGCTGCGCGAGATGGCGGCAGCCGGCGTGTGCGACCTGCGCAAGAGGATGTAACGAGACTCATATGCCCAATGAAAGGGGGCGGTCCAGACGGGCCGCCCCCTTTCATGTTCCAAAAATCTACCTGGGTTGGTTAGCGGCGCTCGAGGACCGCTACGGTTTCGGTGTGGTCGGTATGGGGGAACATGTCGACGGGCGTGATCTTGAGCAGGCGATAGCCTCCGCCGAGGAGCTGGTGCAGGTCGCGCTCTTGGGTCACGGGGTTGCAGCTGATATAGGTGATGCGGCGTGGCTTAAGCGCGCAGGCGGCTTCGAGGAACTCGGGGGTGGAGCCGGCACGCGGCGGATCGATGGAAAGGACGTCGACTCGCTCGTTGTTGTCGGCGGCATCCAGGATGTAGTCGGTGGCATCGTCGGCCATAAACCAGGCGCTGCGGGTAAGACCGTTGAGCTCGGCATTGCGGCGTGCATCGGCAATGCCTGCCGGGTTGCGCTCCACGCCGAGCAGCATGATGCCGATACCCTTGTTCTGGGCATCTTTAGCTGCGCAAAGACCGATGGTGCCGCTGCCGCAGTAAGCATCCATAAGCACATCGCCCTGGTGCAGATCCATGCCGTCGATAGCGAGCTGATAGAGCAGCTCGGTCTGCTGCGGGTTGGTCTGGTAGAACGCGGTGGGGGAGATATCGAACTCGCAGCCGAGCAGCTGGTCGCGCATGCACTCGGTGCCATATACAATGCGAGTTTCCTCGCCGAGGATGGCGTTGCCGGTGCGTCCGTTGATGTTTTGGGCGACGGTGACGATGCGCGGATCGAGTGCGGCGACGGCCTCAAAGAAATCCTGTGCATGCGGCAGGTCGCGCTGGGCGGTCACGAGGGTGACCATGATTTGGTCGGTGCGCCAGCCGCAGCGAACGACGGCATAGCGAAGCAAGCCCAGATGCTTGTCCTCGTTAAAGGCGGGAATGCGCAGGCGCTCAGCCTCACGCGCGATGCCGTTGAGAATCTGACGGGCGCCCGGTGCCTCGACGGGGCATTCGGGTACGGCAACGATCTTGTGCGTGCCACGTTCAAAAAAGCCGCAGCGGACAGCGCCCTCTTTACCGGGGGCAAAGGGAGTGGCGGCCTTATGGCGAAACCCGCGCGGCGCAGGATATTTACCCGGGTCGCCCAGGGTGACGCCCATACCGCGAATGGGGTCGACGCTAATGCCCTCGCGCTCGCATAGAGCAGCAAAAAGCTCCTCCATAGCAGCCTGCTTGGCGGCGAGCTGCTTCTTATAGGGACGATTGAGCGCCGTGCACCCACCGCAGGCTTTCATGATCGAACAGGGAGACTTGGGGTCCACAGCCTTACGCGCAGACGAAACCGAATCATTATGCGGGCGCTTGGAACGAGTCCGAGGCGCTTTGTCCCCGCCTCGATGAGAGTCAGAACGCTTGGTCTTAGCCCTGCTCTTGGTCGATTTGCTTTTTGCAGCTTTAGAAGACTTGGATTTCGTAGAAGATTTCTCCTCCTTCGACCCCTCAGCCGCCTCCACCAAAGCACGACGAGCCCTACGCTCCGCACGAGATTCTGCCATCAATAACTCCACTAATTCATGAATTAAAGCTGCAAGTATTGTACCGTGCCAAGCCAGCAGACGATATGCAAGCGGTTTAATCGTGTCAGTGATAAGCCCAACGACGGTTGCCCGCCGCGTGAGGGGTGTGGAGGTTAAGTTTATCGCGAGCTCCGCACGAACAGGAGGCCACTTAATGTGGCCTCCGTCGTGAGCAGGACTGTAGAGCAGGAAACTTAACCCCCACACCCCTCACGCGGCGGGCAAACTCGCCTTGTGCTCTATCACGCTAAAGTGTATGATTCTGAACGTTACATGACTCACTTTACTTAACTAAAGTGCCATCAAGGGGGAATACCATGAATACCGAAATGTCTCGTCGTCAGTTTGTTGGTCTAGCCGGCTCGTTTGCCACGGTGCTCGGCCTTGGTCTTGTCGGCTGCGGCGGTGG
Organism: uncultured Collinsella sp.; assembly: GCA_900541675.1. GTDB lineage: Bacteria > Actinomycetota > Coriobacteriia > Coriobacteriales > Coriobacteriaceae > Collinsella. The sequence continues at coordinate 12,189 of UQKU01000008.1, forward strand.
TGCCGGCAAGGGCTCTGCTGCCGGATCTACCGCGGCCAAGGATGTGAAGGGCGCTGCGGAGTCCAAGAAGCTCGTGGTGGGCTTTGATAAGTCCTATCCTCCGTACGGCTTTGTGGGCGACGATGGCGAGTACACGGGCTTTGACCTTGACCTTGCCAAGGCTGTTGCCGATAAGCAGGGCTGGGATGTCGATTACGAGGCCATCGATTGGGATGCCAAGGACACGCTGCTCAATTCGGGCGCCATCAACTGCATCTGGAACGGCTTTACCATGGAGGGCCGCGAGGACGACTACACGTTCTCCGAGCCGTATATGCTCAACGAGCAGGTGCTGGTGGTAAAGAAGGATGCGGGCATCAAGAGCTGGGATGATCTTGCTGGAAAGACCGTGATTACCCAGACCGATTCCGCTGCGCAGGATGTGCTCGAGGGTGACCGGAAGGATCTGGCGGCGACGTTTGCCACGCTCGACACGATCGGCGAGTACAATACGGCCTTTATGCAGCTCGAGAGCGGTGCGGTCGATGCCGTGGCTTGCGACCTTTCGATTGCCCAGTACCAGCTTGCCGCCAAGCCCGATGCCTATACACAGCTTGATGAGCCGCTGTCCAGCGAGCACTACGCCGTCGGCTTTAAGAAGGGCGACACCAAGTCGGCCGACGCCGTGACCGAGTCGCTCAAGGCGCTCTACGAGGACGGCACGGTCAAGGACCTGTGCGACAAGTATTCAAGCTACGGTCTATCCTTCGACAACTGGGTTTTGAAATAGCCACAGCACCCAACCTTGCGGCTCCAACCCTCCTCGCGTACCAAAGTACGCTTCGTCGGGCTTGTCGCTCGCAATCTTGGGCACTGTGCCTATTTCAATTAACACCTGCTGTTCTGTTACTGTGAAAGAGAGCTTGGGTTGTCTATTCAGGTCATGATGCAGATGCTTGGCCAGGGATTCTTGGTCAGCTTGCAGCTGTTTGTGTTGACGCTGCTCGGGTCGATTCCGCTGGGAATCCCCGTGGCGTTCATGCGCATGAGCAAAATTGCGCCGCTCCGCTGGATTGCGCGCATCTACATTTCGGTGATGCGCGGCACGCCGCTCATGCTGCAGATGTTTGCAATCTACTTTGCCCCGTACTACGTGTTCGGCATCTCGCTCACGCCCGATTCCAAGTGGACGGCGTGCGTTGTGGCGTTCATCATCAACTACGCCGGCTACTTTGCCGAGATCTATCGCTCGGGCCTGCAGTCCATTCCGCGCGGCCAATACGAGGCCGCCGAGGTGCTGGGTTACTCTCGTCTGCAAACGTTTTTGTACATTGTGATGCCGCAGGTTGCCAAACGCATTTTGCCGGCGATGGGCAACGAGATCATCACGCTGGTCAAAGACACGTCGCTGGCGTTTGCCATCGGCGTGGGGGAAATGTTCTCGACGGCCAAGGCGCTGGTCGCCTCGCAAGTGAGCATGGTGCCGTTTGCGATTGCGGCGCTGATCTACTGGGTCTTTAACTTTGTGGTTGAGATGCTGCTGGGCGCTGCCGAGAAAAAATTGGATTACTACCATGATTAATTCGGTAATGGATATAGCGAACGCACGCAAGGCGTTTGGCGGCAATGAGGTGCTCAAGGATATCTCGCTCGAGGTAAAGCGCGGCGAGGTCGTGGCGATTATCGGGCCTTCAGGCGGCGGTAAGTCCACGCTTCTGCGCTGCGCCACACTGCTCGAGACACTCGACGGTGGCTCGCTTTCGTTTGGCGACCTTGCCGTCGCGACGGATGCGGGTTCGGGTGCGGTATATGCGAAAGGCGACGTGCCCAAGCAGGCGCGCTCGCGATTTGGCCTGGTGTTTCAGAACTACAATCTGTTTCCGCACTATACGGTGATGAAAAACATCACCGATGCTCCGATTCGCGTGCTCAAGCGCCCGCGCGAGCAGGCCGAAGCACGCGCGCGTGAGCTGATCGCGCAGATGGGGCTTACGGGCAACGAGAACAAGGTGCCATGTGAGCTTTCGGGCGGTCAGCAACAGCGTGTGAGTATCGCCCGCGCCTTGGCGCTCGACCCGGAGATCCTGTTCTTTGACGAGCCGACCTCGGCGCTCGATCCCGAGCTAACGGCCGAGGTGCTGCGTGTCATTAAAGACCTTGCCGCGCAGAATATGACGATGGTGATCGTGACCCATGCGATGCAGTTTGCGCGCGATGTTGCCGATCGCGTGGTCTTTATGGACGGCGGTCGCATTGTCGAGGAGGGTCTGGCCGAGCAGGTCATCGATCATCCGCGCGAGCAACGTACCCGTGAGTTCTTGAGCCGTATCGAGGGCTAGGCTCAGCTATGTATTGAGAAAAAGCCGCCGCAGGTCTTATGGTCTGCGGCGGCTTTTATTTGTATCGATGGGGTTTAATAATCGCCGGGCATACTTGCTCTGTCCTCTCGCCGCCTGTATTCATACGTGCGCCGAAAGGTGTGCATGGACAGTCGCCCGTGAGGGTAGGGTGGTGGCATAGGACATTTGGAGGGTGAGTCGGCTCGGCTGCCGACCATGCTGCTCCCGGGATGGCACCGACCGCGAACTCTCCCCGTTGACGTCGCGCATTGCGCGCGGCCCTGCAAGGAGGTCATCATGGGTGCTCCCAAGACCGGTAACGTACGGAACGTGGTGCTCGTAGGCCAAGGCGGGGTGGGCAAGACCTCACTCGCCGAGGCCATGCTCCACCTTTCCGGCAAGACCGCCCGCCTGGGCGGCCACGACGGCACCAAGCCCACGCTCGACTATGACCCCGAAGAGGTCAAGCGTGCATTTTCCATCTCGACGACCATTGCACCGATCGACTGGAAGGGCGCGCGCATCAATGTGCTCGATGCCCCGTGCTACCCCGATTTTATCGGCGACGCCTTTGCCGCGATGAGCGTCTGCGAGACGGCTCTGTTTGTGGTCGATGCCGAGGCCGGCCCACAGCCTACGACGGTTAAGCTCTGGTATGCCGCCGAGGACCTGCGCCTGGCGCGTGCGGTGTTCGTAAACCGCCTGTCGCGCTCCGAGGCCAGCTTTGCGACCACGATGGACCTGCTGCAGGAGCGCTTTGGTACGCGCCTGGGCGCCGTGACCCTTCCCTGGGGCGAGGGCGAGGACTTCGACGGCATCATCGACCTGGTGCGCATGAAGGCGCGTCATTGCAACGGCACCGAAGCCGTTGAGTCGGAGATTCCCGAGGAGTATCGTGCCCAGGCCGAGGAAGCCCATGACCATCTGTGCGAGCTGGTGGCCGAGGCTGACGACGAGCTGATGATGAAGTACTTGGAAGGCGAGGAGACGCTGACACAGGAGGAGCTTGAAGGCCTGCTGTCGAAGGCGATCGCCGAGCGCATCTTTGTGCCGGTCTTTGCGGGCGATTGCATTAAGGAGCAGGGCGTCAACTCGCTGATGGATGACATCGCGACGTACTTCCCGGCGCCGACGGACTACGGCGAGATGCCGCTCATCGACGGCGATTCGCTTAAGATCTCGAGTGACGATGACCGCCCGGTGGCATTTGTGTTTAAGACCTTGGCCGATCCGCAACAGGGTCGCATCAGCTTTATCAAGGTGCTGACGGGTACGCTTGAGCCGGGCCTTGAGCTGGTCAATGCGCGCACGCGCAAGGGTGAGCGTCTGGCCCACCTGTATGTGATGTGCGGCCGTGACATGACCGAGGTCGGCCACGCTTATGCCGGCGATATCATCGTGGCGCCCAAGCTGGCGGCCGAGACGGGCGATACACTCTCGATTACCGGCAAGGTCGAGGCTGCGGCGTTTAAGTTCCCCAACTCGCAGTACCGCATCGCCATCGAGGCCGAGAACCGCGGTGACGAGGAGAAGCTATACACGTTTATCGAGAAGGCGTGCAAGGCCGATCCGACCATGAGCATCGATCGTGACGAGGAGACCGGCCAGACTATCATCTCCGCCGTGGGTGAGGCGCAGGTTTCGGTCCTGCTCAATCGCCTTGAGGATCGCACCAAGGTCGTGGCCAAGAGCGTGCCGATCCGTATTCCGTATCGCGAGACCATTCGCCGCACGGCAAGTGCCCAGGGTCGCCACAAGAAGCAGACTGGCGGTGCCGGTCAGTATGGCGACTGCTGGCTGCGCGTTGAGCCACTCATTGGGCCCGACGGCACGAGCGATGGCTATGAGTTTGTAGACGAGGTCGTGGGCGGTCGCATTCCGCGTTCGCTCATTCCCGCCGTGGACAAGGGCGTTCAGGAGACCATGAAGGACGGCATTATTGCCGGCTACCCGCTTACTGGCATCCGCGTGGCTGTGTACGACGGCTCGTATCACAGCGTCGACTCCAACGAGATGGCGTTCCGCGCGGCGGCTCGCATCGGCCTGCGCAAGGCATGCGCCGATGCCGACCCGGTGGTGCTGGAGCCCATCGAGGAAATCACGGTGACCATCCCCGAGAGCTACGCCGGCGCCGTGATGGGCGATATCTCGGCCTCGCGCGGTCGCGTGACGGGCATGGAGACCGATGAACGCGGCGACACCGTTGTTATTGCCCAGGCGCCGCTGGCCGAGCTGACGGATTATTCGACGCGTCTGCGCTCCATCACGCGCGGCACGGGCGACTTTACCATGAAGCCCGCCGGCTACGAGCAGGTGCCTTATGACGTTCAGGCCAAGCTGGTCGAGCGCTATGAGGAGGGTCGCGCCAAGTAGCGTGTGGCGTTGCCTGCAATGTAGGTGCTGACGAAAAGGCCGCCCTGGGTAACCGGGGCGGCCTTATTTGATCCCTTGGGGACGGAGGAAAACGGATCATTTTTTTGGTTACGGGAGGCGCGGTCGGCCCTAGTCTCCCGAGGCCTGATTGCGGCCGGTGGCGTAGTCGATCTGCACATGCGGCTGCAGGTTGTAGCAATATACGTGGAAGCAGAGGGTCTTGCCGTGGTCCTCGACCGATTGCGCCTCAAGGCGCACGCCACGGCAGACAAGCTCCTCCTCGTTATACATGGGCGTGACGCGATAGAGCACGTGGTTGCCCGTGTCGCGGATGTAGCCGAGGATCTGCTCTTCAAACGGCAGCATGCCCGTCTCGTTGAGATAGCGCGTGCCGGTGAGGAGATTTTTGCGGTTGGCGGTTTCGCCGCAGAGCGACCAGGCGATAAGGTGGCAGCGGTTATAGAGGCTCTGGCCCGGAATAAAGTCGTAGCGCTGCTGGTGCCAGCCGGCGGGGTGGATGCGCGAGATATCGCCGCGCTCGCCTTGACCGAGCGATTCGGGGCCCACGCAGGCGAGCGCTTTACGGGTGCGGCCCAAGCTGTCGAGCTTGGAGAACTTCTTAAAGCAGCCCTCTTCTGTGGCGCGCTCGTATTCATCGAGCGTGAATGATGGTGTGCCGAGCGGGTGCGTGCTATCGGCGCGCAGGGCAACATAGGGGTTACCCGCGTAGTCGGGAATACTGCTGAGGTATACGCCGCGGGCGCGGTCGAGATCGGGGTTTTCGACCTCGTCGATAGGGGTGGCGGCACTGTCCGCGGAGGCGTCGTCATCGGTGTCGCTCGCGGCGGAATCTGAGTCATCGCCAGAGTCTTGGCTATTTTGAGAGACCGAGGAGCTCGCTGTTCCCGATTCGAGTCGAGCGACCAGGTCTGCCTCGTCGTCGGTGCGGCTGGGACTCTCGCTTTGTTTTTCGGCCAGAGCCGCTGCCTGCTCATCGCTTTGCGGCGACAACAGCTTGGGCGCTCCGTCGAGCGACCCTGTGAACAGCGCAAACCCCAGCACCACGGCGGTGCCGATGGAAAGCACTTGCTTGTAAGCGGACTTGCGCGACATTGAGGCTCCTGGATGGACGGTTGGGAATCTACCAGTCTAGCAGGAGCCGGCAGAGGCCGTCCCGCCGAACAAATACTCAAGATTTGGAATAGACGCTGCTGATTCATTTGCCTCATATGGAGCTGCGGCGGTTGTGTATATGGGGCTGTCTGGCGTTTCCCCAGATAAAACCTGCCAAAATAAATCTGTCCCTTTTTGGCAGGTTACTGGTTCATGTTGCCGTGAATGTAGGGGGTGACCTCGGGGGAGATATGGTCGCAGCCCAGCTCGCGCAGCGCGGACTCGATGGCGGCGGGCAGCGGGGTTTTGCCCTCGGCATCGACGGCGTTGCCACCGAGGGCAGCAATCTTGGCGACATCTGCGGGTGCGGCCTCGATATGCATGCAGCCGCCGATTAAGCGCGCGCGTACCTGTGCCAGATCAAGATCGTGCAGGTAATCCTCGCAGGCGCGGATTAAATCGACCTTCTCGCGCGTAAGCTCCTCGCCCGTGGGGACGCGGGTGGCAAGACATGCTCCCGCCGGCAGGTTCCAAACGGGATAGCCCCATGCGCGCAGCAGCTCGCGCTCTTCGTCCTTGGTAAAGCCGACCTCCATAAGGGGTGAGCGTACGCCGAGCTCTTCTGCCGCACGCATGCCGGGGCGGTAGTCACCGCGATCGCTTGCATTGCTGCCATCGATGACGGTGGGAAAGCCGAGCGACTTGGCGTGGTTGACGATGGCGGTAAAGCCGGCGTGCTTGCAGTGGTAGCAGCGATTAGCATCGTTGCAGCCTACTTGGGGGAGCTGCAGCTGATCCACCGAAAGATTGAGCACGGGGAGCTTAAAATGCGGCCCCTCATTGGCCTGCCCATCAACGGACTGCTCAAACGAAGCCTGCTCGGGCGTGCCGATGAGCGGCGTGGTGAGATGGACGAGGAGGGTATTGGTAGGCATGACGCGGGCGCATACGGCGGCCAAAAAGCTGCTGTCAACGCCGCCGGAAAACCCGATAGCCACGCGCCCGTATGCCAAAAGCAGCTGCTCGAGCGTCGTGAGTTTGTCCTGAAGCTCCTCTGCAGGTGCAGTAGTGTCTGAAAGCATGAAACGATCCTTACCATTGAGTACTCGGTCGAAAACTATAATCCTACCGGGCTGCCTGTCATAAGACTTCCGCTTATGTAACGAAAGTGCAATATGCTATATACGTTATATACAAGTTTGTAAAGTGCGCTAGAGTGGCAGTAATGCAATCCGGTGAGGGGATCGATATGATCAAGGCTGTTATTTTTGACATGGACGGAACGCTGGTCGATACCGAGCGTTTGGGCATCAATGCATGGAAGGCGGGCGCTGCCGAGCTGGGGGTCGCGATTGATGAAGCGCTGATCCATCAGTTTATCGGTCGCACGCTGCCCGATGTCATGGACATCCTTGATAAGCATTACGGCAGCCACGAAACCACCGAGGCGGTCTATGTCCGCCACAAGGAGATTCGCGACGAGATGGTCAAGACCGAACTGGAGCTTAAGGCCGGTGCCGCCGAGTGCCTAGACGAGCTGCTGGCTGCGGGCTATCACGTGGGCCTTGCGACGTCGTCGCGCCTCGCTACGGCCGAGCGCAACCTTAAGATGGTCGGTCTTTTTGACAAGTTTGAGACGGTGACCTGCGGCGAGGACGTCGTGCACGGCAAGCCCGACCCCGAGATGTATCTGCTCGCCTGTGAGCGTGCGGGCTTTGCTCCCGAGGAATGTGCCGTGGTCGAGGATTCGCGCAACGGCTGCGTCTCGGGTATTACGGCCGGCTGCCACGTCTTTGCCGTCCCCGATATCGTGCCGCTGCCGCAGGACGTGGTGGATGGCTGCGAGGCCGTGCTCGATACGTTGTTCGACCTTACGGCGGCGGTCAAGGCCGTGCGCTAGACAATTGCGGAGCTGAAACGAACAATCGGTTGACTTTGCGCTTAAGCAAAAGAGGTTCGGCAATAGTCGGCCCTCTTTTGCTTAAGTGGCGTTTTGGCATACTGGCTGACGTGCTATAGATACGCGCCGAGGTTGATGGCGGTGGCTTCGGCTTGGCTGCTCGCCTGGGTACTGGCGCGCTCCAAGAGGAACGGCCGCACGAGTTCCTGACGGTTGATGTCCTCGGCGGCTGTGACCGCAGTAACGGTTCGCGCTGCGGAACCAATGCGGATGTGCTTGGTTTTTGCCGGCGCCTTGTTCTCGATTTGCTCCATGAGCAGCTGGACACCCTTGCGGCCAATCTCGTAGCCCGGGGGTGCCACCGTGGTGAGGGGGACCGACCCGCTCCATGCAAGCGGGTTGCCGTCGCAGCCGGCCACACGAAGCTGCTCGGGGACGGAGATGCCTTTGTCGGTCAACGCCGAGATAACGCCCGAGGCCAATACATCGGTAAGGCCGATGACAAAATCGGGACGCTCGCCGGTAGAGCGCTCGGCAATCTGAGCGCCGATGCTGTAACCATCGGCAGCGGTATTCCATTCTCCGGCGTCAATGACCTCAATTTTGATATCGGGATGCAGGGCGAGGGCCTTGTGAATGCCAAGCACGCGCAGGGTGAGCTGCATAAATGCCGCTCTGCCCACAACGGTGATATGGTGTGCGCCGCGGGCGATGGCAAGCTCGGCGATAATGCGTCCCTGTGCCTCGTTGTCGGCGGCCACGTAGTAACCTGGCTCGGAACAGTGGATGTCCAGATGGACGATCGGCACGGGCATCTTGGTCATGGCGGGGTGCCAGTCGGGGGACGCCATGGGCTGGACCATGACGCCGGACATCTGCGTGCCCATAAAATAGCGCAGGTAGTGGTCCTCGAGGATGTCGTCGTTATCGGCGTTGGCGATGAGCAGGTCATAGCCGTGCTTGCGGGCCTCGTTATGGGCGCCGCTGGCAATTTGGAGCGAGAAGCCATGGTCGAGACGGGGGAGGACCAGGCCAAAGGACTTGGTGGCGCCGCCCGCGAGCTGACGAGCGCTTTGGTTGGGCAGGTAGCCAAGGCGATTGATGGTCTCGTTGATGAGCTTGAGGGTCTCGGGGCGCAGCTTTTCGGGGTGGTTGAGCGCGTTGGATACCGTGCCCAGCGAGACTCCTGCCTCGCGCGCGACGTCGCTGATTTTTACCTTTGCCATAGCGGCCCCTTTGATGCGTTTCAAGTACGAGTCAGATTGTAGCATCGCCCGTTCCCAGGGTGTCAAAACCCACCAATTAGGGGCAGGTTTATTTTGGCAGGTTTTATCTGGGCAAACACCGGAGTCCAGACCACACAAAGGTGCCTGTCCCCCTTTGTGGTGGTTTTGGCGCGGCTGGGCTGCGCGTTAAACAGTGGAGTGTCTACAATAGAAGCCGTTTTGATCGTAGATTGAAAGGCTTTGGTATGACTCGCGCTGTTTCTCGTCGTGATTTCCTGGGTTTGATCGCCGGTGCTGCAATGGTTGCGGCGAGCGGTTGCGCTGGCAGTGGCGCTGACAAGGGCTCTGCCGCCGGTTCTGCCGCGGTTGCGGGCGACGATATCAAGGGCGCCAAGCTCACCTTTGTGGGCGACGATGCCTTTGCGCCCTATCGCTATCTGGAGACGCAGTCGGACGGCAAGCAGAAGGTTGTCGGCCTGGATATCGCCATTGCCGACGAGATGGTCTCGCGCCTGGGCTTTTCTTACGACTTTGAGCCGCAGGACTTTGCCGCCACGCTTGCATCGGTGCAGAGCGATGACAAGGCCTTTACCATGGCGATGAGCTCCAACGAAGAGCGCGAGCAGACCTACGACTTCACGCGCGGCTACTATCAGCCGCTTGTGGGCGTTCTCACGCTCGGCGGCGATCCCGTCAAGCGCGTTGAGGACCTCGTCGGCAAGTCTATCGCCTGCACCACCGGTACCGTGCAGAACAAGTTCATCGCCAAGGTCATGCCCGATGCTGATATTCACACGTACGACGGTGGCGACCAGTGCCTGCAAGAGGTGCTCGCCGGGCGCATCGATGCCTACCTGTGTGACGGCGCCGAGGGCCAGTCCATGCGCGATGCGAATGAGGGCCTGGTGCTGGGCCTGCTCGATCGCTCCGAGACGAGCGATCACGTGGGCGTGTACCGCCTGATGGCCAAGAAGGGTGCCGGATTTGTCGCGGCGCTTGACGAATGCATCGGCGAGATGCTCGAGGACGGCACCATCGATGACTGCATCAAGCAGTATGTGGGCGCCGACTTCATGTGGAACGGCGACTATTCCGCTTCCGGTACGTCGACGGTTGCCGGAAAATAGCGAGCCGGTGAGGCGCGCGCCAAGGGCATGCTGATGAAGTTTGAACTGCTAGAACCATATATACCGATGTTTATGAGCGGCCTGGTCGTGACCTGTCAGGTGACGGCCGCCGCGCTGGCCCTAGCACTCGTCCTGGGCTTTCTCATTGCCGTGCTCAAGGTTTTGCCCTGTCGCCCATTGCGTGCGGTGCTCAACTTCTACACCTCTATCTTTCGCGGCGTGCCGCTCATCGTGTTGCTTTTTTTGGCGTACTTTGCGACGCCGCAGCTCACGGGCTTCAAAATTTCGATGTTTGCCGCCGGTGCCATTACGCTGGGGCTCAACGGCTCAGCGACGGTGTCCGAGACGGCGCGCGGTGGTATCGAGGGCGTTGACCGGGGGCAGTACGATGCCGCTCGGGCCATCGGGCTTCGCTATGTTCCCATGATGCGCAAGATCATCGTTCCGCAGGCGATGCGCTCGATTGCCCCTGCTCTGGTCAACGAAGTGATCACGGTCCTCAAGAGCTCCTCGCTGGTGGCAACCATCGGCCTGATGGATATGATGCGCGCCGCCCAGAGCGTGCAGGCGCTCACCTATCGAGCCTTTGAACCGTTTTTAGTGGTGGCCGTGGTCTACTACGTCATTGTTATGGCACTCACGGCCCTGGGCAATCGGCTCGAACGCCGCCTGCGTCCCTAGGGGAGTGCCAACCACAGCAAAGGTGCCTGTTACCGTTGTGGTGGTAGGGTGTGTGCATCGAGTGGTATCCAGTTTAAGATACCACTTCTGGTATATCAGCTTGCGTTTGTGTGAGTACAATACTCGGACGTTATACGTCTCAGCGCCCGTCGTGCGTGGGCGTTTTGCAGTCACGCGAGCGAAGGGATTTATCCTATGTGCGGAATTGTCGGCTACACCGGCTCTGATATTGCAAAGAACATTCTGGTCACGGGCCTTAAGCGTATGGAATATCGCGGTTATGACTCCTCGGGCGTCGCGCTCGAGGTGGGCGAGGGCGCCGCGGCTCACCTCGACGTCATCCGCCGCGTGGGTAAGGTTGCGGGCCTGGAGAGCGAGCTTTCCAATATCGACAGCGACGCTACCTGCGGTATCGGCCATACCCGCTGGGCCACTCACGGCAAGCCTTCCGTTGTCAACGCCCATCCCCACACCAGCTGCGATGGTCGCATCGCCATCGTCCACAACGGCATCATCGAGAACTTCGCCGAGCTGCGCGAAGAGCTGGAGGGCCGCGGCCATCACTTTAAGAGCGAGACCGATACCGAAGTTTTCGCGCACTTGATCGAAGAGGCCTATGCCGAGACGCGCGACCTGATGGCTTCCGTGCGCGAGGCCTGCACCCACGTGGTGGGCGCCTATGGCCTGGCCGCCGTGTGCGCCGACGAACCTGGCGTGATCGCCGTTGCCCGCAAGGACTCCCCGATTGTGGTCGGCGTGGGCGAGACCGGCTCCTACGTTGCCTCCGATGTGATCGCGCTTATCGATGCCACCCGCGATGTCGTGGTGCTCGAAGATGGTCAGTTTGCCAAGCTCACGCCCGCAGGCGTCGAGTATACCGACGAGGCCGGCAATGTGATTGAGCCCAAGATCACCCATATCGACTGGGACCTGGACATGGCCGAAAAGGGCGGTTATCCCGACTTTATGCTCAAGGAGATTCACGAGCAGCCGCGCGTGGTGCGCGACACGCTGGTGGGCCGCATGACCCCTGCCGGTGAGCTCGATATCGACGAGTTGGGCCTTTCGCTCGAGGAACTCAACGATATCGACCGCGTATATGTGATTGCCTGCGGCACCAGCTACCACGCCGGACTCATCGCCAAGAACCTTATTGAGGGCTGGGCTCGTATTCCTACCGAGGTTGAGGCGGCTAGCGAGTTCCGCTACCGCAACCCCATCATCACGCCGACGACGCTCGTCGTGGCCGTGTCCCAATCGGGCGAGACGGCTGACACCCTTGCCGCCATTCGCGATGCGCGCATCAAGGGCGCCAAGGTCTTTGGCATCACCAACGTGGTGGGCAGCCCGGTGGCGCGCGAAAGCGACGGCGTCATCTACACCAAGGCCAACAAGGAGATTGCAGTCGCCTCGACTAAGAGCTTCATCGGTCAGGTCGTGAGCCTCACGCTTTTGGCCTTGCTGCTGGCGCAGGTCAAGTACCGCTTGACCACCAAGCAGACGCGCATGCTGTTCCGCGAGCTTTCCGATACGGCCGAGCAGATCCAGTGGATCCTGGATACGCAGACCGAGGCCGTGCACGAGGCCGCGCTTGTGTGCAAGGACGCGCAGTCCGCGCTGTTTGTGGGTCGCGGCATGGGCGCCGCCATTTCTTATGAGGGCGCGCTTAAGCTCAAGGAGGTCAGCTACCTGCATGCCGAGGCATATGCCGCCGGCGAGATGAAGCACGGCCCCATCGCGCTGATCGATCCGGGTTTCCCTGTCATCGCGGTGGCAACCAAGAGCGCAACATACGATAAGACGGTGTCGAACCTCATGGAGTGCAAGGCTCGCGGCGCCAAGGTCATCGTCGTTGCTACCGAGGGCGACGAGGAAATCAACAAGATTGCCGACTGCATCATTCGCGTGCCGTCCGTCCGTGACGTGTTCAGCCCCATCACGGCGAGCGTTCCGCTGCAGCTGCTCGCCCGCGAGGTGGCCATCCTGCGCGGTTGCGACGTTGACCAGCCTCGTAACCTGGCGAAAAGCGTTACTGTCGAGTAATTGTTGTTCCGCCGTTCTGCCGAACGGCGGACCGGTCGACGCTGCGCGAGCCGCATTCACGCCAATCTGACGTTCAATTTCGAGGGCGCGACCAGAAGGTCAGCGCCCTCTCATTTCACGTCACCTTGGCGCAAATGCGGCCCGCTCACTGTTGACGACTGACATCGAGTGCTCTGTTGTCGAAACGCGCCAACAACAAGGCCCGGCTCCGTTGTGGCGGAGTCGGGCCTTGTTGCATTTGCCCAGATAAAACCTGCCGAAATAAACCTGTCCCTTTTTGGCAGGTTAGCGGAGCTTGCTGGTCTCGAAATACTTGGGATATTGGTCCAGGACCTCGGTCTGGTTGCGGAACATCATATGCAGGTGCTTGCTGACCAAAAAGCTCGCCTCGATGGGGTCGCGGCCGGCGATGGCGCGGCGGATTTGCTTGTGCTCGTTAACAATCTCCTGATTGTCGAGCCTCTGCGTGGCGGCGCGCAGCCAGCGGAAGCGCTCCAGGTCGGCATTGGTCGCCTCGAGCCACGACCACACGGTGCTGCGGCACGCGATGCTAAAGATCATGCGGTGCATGAGGTTGTCGCTTAAAAAGAATCCGATGCGATCCTCTTCGGCCATGGCCTTTTCCTGCAGCGCGATGGCTCGGTCGAGCTGCTCGATGCCTGCCGAGGTGGCACGGGCGCAGCACTCCACAATCACCTGTTTTTCCAGGTGTTCGCGAATGTAGCAGGCGCTCTCGGCAAAGGTGAGGTTGATGGGCGAGACATAGGTGCCGCTTTGGGGCACGGTGCGCACCAGGCTCTCTTGCGCCAGACGCACCAGTGCCTCGCGCACAGGGGTGCGCCCCATATCCAGGTCGTCGCAAAGCTGCTTGACGCCTAGCTTTTCGCCCGGCTTGTAGTCCAGGTAGACGATTTTGCGTCGAATGGTGTGGTAGGACTGGTCCTGTAGGCTCGTTTCCTGCTCGCCGACGTGCATCGATTCTTCCATAGCGCCTCGCAACTGTTCTATCAAACTCATATGTCAGTTGTTTATTATGCCGCGAACCAGCTCTCCGCGGTGGGTAATTCGGCTGTTGCCCGAGAACTATTGCGGCATCTTAGTCTGTATTTGCGCAGGGCTGTGCTCAACATTGCCGTATCATAAGCCGTCGCAAACGTGAAATAGAAAGAAGGAATCTCATATGCAACTGGCGAATATCGTACGCGAGCGCTGGAAAGGCGTCTTGTTCTGCCTGATCATCGCCATTCCCGCGACGTTGCTCGGCAAACAAATTGAGGTGGTCGGCGGTCCGGTATTTGCCATTCTCTTTGGCATGGTCCTGGCGCTCGTCTTTCCCAAGAATCGTCGCGAACAGCTCGCCGCCGGTGTCACCTATACGTCTAAAAAAGTCTTGCAGTACGCGGTTATCCTGCTTGGCTTTGGCATGAACCTCTCCCAGATTCTGTCCAAGGGCGCCCAGTCGCTGCCGATTATCGTGGCGACGATCTCGACCTCGCTTGTCATCGCCGTCGTGCTCTGCCGCGTTATGAACGTGCCGGGCAAGATTGCGACGCTTGTGGGTGTGGGCTCGTCGATTTGCGGCGGTTCGGCCATCGCTGCGACCGCGCCCGTCATCGATGCCGACGATCGCGAGATTGCCCAAGCCATTTCGGTCATCTTCCTGTTTAACGTTATCGCGGCGCTCGTGTTTCCGACGCTCGGCGGCATGCTCGGGCTGACCAACGAGGGCTTTGGCCTGTTTGCCGGCACCGCCATCAACGACACCTCGTCGGTAACGGCTGCGGCGAGCGCCTGGGATAGCATGCATCCCGGCGCCAATGTGCTCGAAAGCGCCACAGTGGTTAAGCTCACCAGGACGCTGGCCATTATTCCCATTACATTGGCTCTCGCATGCTGGCAGATGCATCTGGCGCGCAAGGCCGGCGGCGACGCCAAAAGCACGTTCTCGCTTAAACGTGCGTTTCCCATGTTTGTGTTGTTCTTTGTGCTGGCGAGCGTGATCACCACGGTGCTTCAGCTTCCTGCGTCCATTACGGCGCCCATCAAGGAGCTGTCGAAGTTCTTTATCGTGATGGCCATGGCGGCTATTGGCTTTAATACCGATATCGTCGAGCTGGTCAAAAAGGGCGGCAAACCCATCGCGTTGGGCTTTTGCTGCTGGATTGGCATTGCATGCATGAGTTTGGGAATGCAGCACGTGCTGGGAATCTGGTAGAGAAGTAGCTGATTTGCGTGTTGCGTGCTGGCGAGCGCATACCTGCGGTGGAGCGATAGGAGCTCTTGCGGGTATGGCTTGTCCGCAGGTTGATAGGTCCCGAAGAGCTCTTATCGCCCCGCCAGGATGGCGATGCGGGGCAATTCATATACTCGCAGGACGGCGACTTTTGCCCTATAGTGTTTGGTGAGTAATATCGTTCAATTTTGAAACATTCGGTCGTGCGACCGTCGGCGGTTGCACGTCGCCGCGGACAGGGGCAAATCATGGATAGCGATGCCAAGCTGCAGATTCTGATTGAGGCATTGTCCGCAGCCGGAGTATCGGCGCTGGCAGTCGACGAGCGCGGTGGCGTTGTGATCTCGACTATGAGTGACGCGGCACTCGAGCAGGATATCGCCGCTTTTGTTTCCGAGCGTCTCGCTCGCGTGGGCGATGGGGCGCGCCTGGTGATGGGCCACGAGGGCGTGCGGTTGAGCTTGACGGTGCGCCCGACGGCCAAGGAGCGCGGAGCGCTTTGGGTGGTCGTGGCGCATGAGGTGCGCGCCGCTGCGACGCATGCGGGCATCGAGTGGCTCAATGCCGACGAAGTCGAGGCTCGCTACGCGTCGAGCACGTACGGCATCGTCGAAGATGCGGCGGCGGTCGCTGCCCCCGTACGTGGGAGCTATGCGCGTGGGGTGCCCCTTATGCTCGAGGGCGAGCTGGGCGCGGGGCAGGATCAGATTGCAAAACGCCTGTACCTGGATGGACCCTATGCCGATCAGCCCTTTGTGTCCGTTGCGCTCGATGAGCTTACGGATCGCGGCTGGCGCCATCTGCTCAAAAGTTCCGAATCGCCGCTATTCCAAACGGGGCTGACACTTTGCATGGGCGGCTGGCATGCTGTTGGCCCCCAACGTCTGCGCGAGCTCGTGTCCGCAATGATCGACACGGTGCTCGCAACTCGTTGCCATGTGGTGTTGACGGCAAACGATATGCCGGGCGGCGGCGAAAGCGATCAGGCTGCTTTTGTAACCGAGCGTCTGGCCTGTGCAGTGAGTGTGGCGCCGGCGATTGCCGAGCAGGGCGGCGCGTCGGAAAAGGTTGCGCGCTATCTGGGGTATCTGGCAGATATGTTTAAGACGGGTGCCCCCATGTTGTCCGCCGCCGCGGCAGAGACGCTCGATGCGTACCGTTGGCCCCGCAATTACCTGCAGCTGCGTGAAGTCTCTGAACGACTCTATATATTAGTGGGGGCGGGTACGGTGGAGCGTGCCGTGGCGAAAGAGGTGCTTGCCCAGGAGGACGTTATCAAGACCGCGACCTTTGGCGCCCCGGCGCTCGAAAGCGATTTGTACATCTTGCGTCCCCTGGCCGATACCGAGCGCGATGTCGCACGGTTGGTCCTGCAGCACCTTCACGGCAACAGGACACGTGCGGCAGAGGTGCTCGGTATAAGCCGCACGACTTTATGGCGCCTGCTGAAGGACAACGACCGCTGAGCGAGGCGCCGTGACCGCGTGCGGCGCGTGTGATACAGTCCAAAGAAGCATTGTTTCGATTGTGTTACGGCGTGCGGGGGAGTATGGCGGAGACTTCAAAAACGAACCGAACAAAGCGAAGTGCGGCGCCGGTCGGCCGGCGTACGACTTCGCGGACGTGGGGCAAAAGCGCCTCGGGGTTCGACGGCTCGTTCAAGCGCACAAAATATGGCTATCCTTCGGCAAGCGCTCGCTTGGCCATGCAGGCCGAGTCCTCGTTGTGGGGACGAAGGCGCGTGGTGGGCTCAAAGCTCAAGCACGATGGAACGCTTGGCTACATCAGCCGCGGTGCTGCCCGCCGTAGCGGCCTCAATCCTGCAGGCTGGCATCGTTACGTGCCGATCGTGGTCGTTGCCGCGATAATCGTCATCGCGCTCGCGGCGCTCGGATATGCCGGCGACGGCGCGAGTCTGGGCGCGATTTTCAAATCGCCTGAACTTGCGCATGCTGGCACGGAGCTTGTTGAAGGCGCACAAGACCAGACGGGTGTGGCGCCCCAGCGCGGTATGGTCGCAGCTGCTGCCACCATTGCCGATGCTCAAAAGGACGAGGACGAACAAGGCGACGGCGCCAAAACGACTCACACGAACGAAACGACGACAACTCCATCGGCAAGATAAGTTGCGAGTGGGGCAGCAAATATGGGACGGGGCCTTTTAGCTGCCCAAGACAGTGGCTCACTCGATGTCAGGCACCAACAGCGAGCGGGCCGCATTTGCGCCAAGGTGACGTGAAATGAGAGGGCCCTGACCTTTTGGTCGCGCCCTCGAAATTGAACGTCAGATTGGCGTTAATGCGGCTCGCGCAGCGTCAACGGGTCCGCCGTTCGTTAGAACGGCGGAACATACACCACGTTGTCGCGGCGAGGCTTGGCCTTGGGGAGTGCGTCCTCGGCGTAGCCCAGAATGCAGTTGCCAACACCGCGCAGGCTTCCGTCGGCGGGCAGGCCCCAGCTGGCCAGCAGCTCCAGGCCCTCGGGCGAATCGAAAACCTCGTGGGCGCGATGAATCCAGCACGAATCAACACCCAGCGCATAGGCAGCATTGAGCAGGTTGCCCATGGCAAGCGAACCGTCTTCCAGATGCGTGGGCACGCTGCGGTCGACCAGTACCACCACAACGGTTTTGGCACCGTAGAAGGGATCGCCGTTGCTGCCCATGACTTGCGCATTGAGTTGCGAGAGACGCTCGACGGTCGCGGGGTCGGTGACGGCGACGAACGTGACCGGCTGACGCCCCATGCCGCTCGGCGCGTACTGGCCTGCCTCGATAATGCGTGCGAGCTTTTCTGCCTCGACGGGGCGATCGCTGTAGTTGCGGCAGCTACGGCGATGGATGAGCGCTTCGATGGTCTCCATGGGTTCTCCTAGCGATGACGTTGCAGATGCTCCGTTCTTACCCGTCGTGCCGTAGCCGTAATCGCGCAGAGGGCCCAAACAGCAATAGCCACCAATCGGAAAAGTCGGCTTGCATAAAACTGCGGCAAGAATGTGAGAAACTGATGAGATGGTTAAACGTTTTATCCCGTCTACCCTGCGGTTTTTTACCACTTGCCTAAAACAGGGGCGCATATCAATTGATAAAGGTTTTACTAAAGGGGTACCAACGTTAATCAATGCGCTGTGGTGGCGCTGGGCCAGGAGGTAACTATCATGTTCCAGGCTGGAGATGTCGTCGAGACTGACTTCGAAGGATTTCTGAAGCTGCTGCGTTCCAAGACGCGCGCTTTCGTGTCGATCAACGATCACGAGTACTACATCACGCACACCGATGGCTATTGGCGTGTTCAGGATTGCGAGACCCTCAACGATAAGGGCCACTTTACTGATTGCTCCGAGCTGGTCAACACGGTCTGCGAGGTCGTCGAGCTACCTTGGATCTGCGGCAAGAGCCTGCACGACAGCTTTGCGGGCGCAACGGTCTACGAGGCCGTCGCTGCCTAACGGGCAAATACATCGCTATTCTCGCGTGACCGCCGGCGCCGCCCCCGCGCCGGCGGTCTTTTTTGTCGATATGCTTATGTAGAGCCGACCATAAACAACGAGCGTATTGACGATAGTCAAAACTCGGACTAATGTAGAGATATAAATTGGTCAAAACTCGGACTATCGAATGGTGGGAGAGATGAATAGTGCAGTTAGCCTGGTCGATTTCGACCGGATGCTTAACGGGCTTGACCGTATCTATTCGGAGTTCGCGCGTACCTGCGGTCTTTCGGACTGCGCCTACTGGATGCTCGTCGACACGAGTGCAGCGGGCGGAAGCGTTGCCGTGAGTCGGCTGACGAGTGAATGGTTCTACAGCAAACAGACCATCAATTCGGCGATCAAGACGCTTAGGGCGCGAGGGCTTGCGACGTTGGAGTTTGCCGAGGGCAGTCGTAAGAACAAGGTTGTGCGATTGACCGAAGAAGGCGTGCGGTTTGCCAAGCGCTACGCGTTACCGGCGCAAAAAGCCGAGCAACAGGCATTCGAAGCGCTCGAGCCGTGGGAACAGCGCGAGATCATGCGCCTGGTCGGTAAATTCTCCCATGTTCTGAACGAAGAGTGCGAGGCATTTAAACGGCAAGTGGCCGCCGAGAACGAGGCTGACGATAAGGGCGAGGGGGACACATGCGACTCTTAATGAGGTTTATGAGGCCGTACCGCGGTCTGATTGCGGTGACGCTGTTTGCGGTGCTGATAGATAACGTCGGTACGCTGTTGGTTCCCACGATGCTGGCGAACATGGTCAACACCGGTATTACCACGGGCGATGTCGACTATATTTTACGTAACGGCCTGTACATGCTTATCGCGACCGGCATGGCCAGCGGCGGCACGGTGCTGGGCTGCTATCTTTCGGCGCGCCTGGCCGCCAACGTGGCCTGCGATATCCGCAATGCCGTGTACGACAAGTCGCTCGAGCTGTCCGCCAGCGACTTTGAGCGCTTTGGCACGGGTTCGATGATCACACGCTCGCTCAACGACATCAACGTGATTCAGCAAGCTGTCCTTCAGACGATTCAGCTGGTGTTGCCGGTGCCATTCTTGGCCGTGGCAGGCATCATTTTTGCTTGGTTCATCGATCCCGCCATGGGCACGCTGCTGGGCGTGGTGGTTGCGATCGTGCTGGTGGCGGCGGTCTTTACGGTGGCTAACGCCGCGCCGATTTTTATGCGCCTGCAGAGCTTTATCGACCGCATGAACGTGGTGCTGCGCGAGAACATCGTGGGCGTGCGCGTCATCCGCGCATTTAACAAGGAGCGCCACGAGGAGCAGCGCCTGGACGAGGTGTTTAGCGATTACGCGGCCAACGCCATCAAGGTCAACCACCTGTTTGTGGGCCTCGACAGCTCCAGCTTCTTTTTGATGAACATCGCCGAGGTGGCGGTGCTGTGGGTGGGCGGCAACCGCGTGGGCGTCCACGCCATGCAAATCGGCAGCATTTCGGCCGTGTTGGAATACGCGATCCTGATTCTTTTCTTTGTGATGATGGCGCAGATGGTGATTCTGACGCTTCCGCGCGCCGCGGCGTGCCTCAACCGTGCGCAGCAGGTGCTCGAAATCGAGCCGAGCATCGTGGACGGCAAGGCTACGCTGGGCGACGGGGCGCCTGAGTCCGCAGACGGAGCCGACGCGGTCGCCGTGTTCGATCATATGTCGTTTCGTTTTGACGACGCCGACGAGGACACGCTGTGCAATCTGAGCTTTACCTGTCGCCGCGGTCAGACGACCGCGATCGTCGGCTCGACGGGCTCGGGCAAATCGACGGTGGCCAAGCTCCTGCTGCGCTTCCACGATGCCACCAAGGGCGCCATTCGCCTAGACGGCGTCGACCTGCGCGAGCTTTCGCAAGGCGAGATACGCGGGCGCATTGCCTATGTGCCGCAAAAGGCATGGCTGTTCTCGGGCACCGTGGCAAGCAATCTGCGCTTTGGCAATGAAGACGCAACTGAGGCCGACATGCTTCATGCGCTCCAGGTTGCCCAGAGCACCTTTGTGCTCGATCAGCCGCAGGGGCTCGATACGCCGGTATCCCAGGGCGGCACGAACTTTTCGGGCGGTCAGCGCCAGCGTTTGGCAATCGCCCGTGCGCTCATGAAGCATGCCGATCTGTATATCTTCGATGACAGTTTTTCGGCCCTGGACTTTAAGACCGATGCGGCACTGCGCCATGCGCTGCAGGACGAGACGCGCGATGCCGCGGTGCTCATCATCGCCCAGCGCATCTCGACGATCTTGCACGCCGACCAGATCGTCGTGCTCAAGGACGGCGAGGTTGTGGGCTTGGGCACGCATGGCGAGCTTATGGAAACCTGCGAGGTGTACCGCGCCATCGCGGAATCGCAGATGAAGGGAGGTGAGTAGCATGACCGAGGAGCTCAGGAAGCAGGCCAGCGTTGATGACGCCGTTGCCGCGGGACTGGTTGAGGAAACGGCTGCCGTAGCACCCGAGCTGGACGAGGCCGCCAAGGCTGCAGCCGAGCGCGAGGCTCGCCGCCAAGCGCTCTACGAGGAAAACGAACGCGCCGAGGACGAGCGCGCCCGCGCTGAGGCAGAGCGCATGCGCGATGTGGACGACGAGGACGAGGACGAGAAACCCCGCGACACCTGGGCGACGGTGCGCCGCCTGTGGAGCGAGGCTGCCGGTGACCATTGGCGCTTCTATATCGTGTTCGCGAGCATCGTGTTCTATGCCATCTTTAACACCGCTGCGCCGGCATATAGCGCCCGCGTGATCGATGAGCTGTGGGGCCACATTCAGGTGGCGTTTGCCAACGACACCACCTTCAACATCACCTGGGAGAACTGCGGCAGGACCATCTTCATCTACTTTATGATCTGGACGGCCGCTGCCTCGTTCTACGCGCTCCAGAGCTTTTTGATGTCGAGCGTGGCCGAACGCCTTAACCTGCACCTGCGTAACCGCATCGCTCAAAAGCTCAACCGTCTGCCGCTTGCCTTCTTTGATGCGCATCGTCCCGGCGAGGTCGTTAGCCGTGCGACCAACGACTTAGACAAGATGTCTGAGAGCATGCAGCGCGGCTTGCTGCAGCTTCTGGTGTCGATCGGTACCGTGGTGGGCGCCGTGAGCGTGATGTTCGTGTTTAGCGTGCCGCTCACGCTTGTCTTTTTGTTCTTTACGGCGCTTTCGCTGCTGGTGACGAAGGTCGTTTCGCGCCGCACGCACGATGTGACGGGCGAGCGCCAGGAGTGGGTGTCCAAGATTACGAGCGCGGTCGAGGAAGGCTACTCGGGCCGTCTGGTGATTCGTGCGTTCAACCGTGAGCGCCAGAGTTCTGCCGAGGTGCACGAGGCTTCGAAGGAGCTGGCGCGCGTGAGCACCAAGGCCGACTTCATGATTAACGCCGTCGGCCCCGCGGTGCGCTTTATCGGCCGCCTGGCGCAGATCGTGATTGCGCTGGTGGGCTGCAGCATGCTGGTTGCTGGCCACATGACCGTCGGCGTGTTCCAGGCGTTCTTCCAGTTTATCTACGAGGCATCCGAGCCCATGACGCAGCTGTCATTCACTTTCAACTCGCTGCAGAGCGCGCTGGCGAGTGCGGAGCGCGTGTTCGACCTGCTCGATGAGCCCGAGATGGAAGCCGATCCGTTGCCGGCGGCCGCCGCCAAGCTGCCGGGCAAGGTGGAGGGCCGTATTGCCTTTGAACACGTGCGTTTTGGCTATGCGCCCGACAAGCCGCTCATGCGCGACGTGTCGTTTACCGCCGAGCCGGGCCAAAAGATCGCGGTGGTGGGAACCACGGGTGCGGGTAAGACCACGCTCATCAATCTGCTCATGCGCTTCTACGAGATCGACGGTGGCCGCATTACCCTCGACGGTGTGGACACGAGCCGCATGGACCGCGGCGAGCTGCGCCAGCAGTTTGGCATGGTGTTGCAGGACGCCTGGCTGTTCGATGGCACCATTGCCGAGAACATCGCCTATGGCTGTCCCGAGGCGACGCGCGAGGAGATTGTCGCGGCCGCACGTGCCGCTCAGGTCGACTTCTTTGTGCGCACTATGCCGCAGGGTTACGACACGCGTGTGGCTAACGATGCCGAGAGCATCAGCCAGGGCCAACGTCAGCTGCTGACCATCGCGCGTGTGCTGCTCAACAACCCGGCGATCCTCATCCTGGACGAGGCGACGTCGAGTGTGGACACGCGCACCGAGCTCGCCATCGGCCGTGCTATGGACGCGCTCATGCGCGGGCGCACGAGCTTTGTGATCGCGCACCGTCTGTCGACGATCGTCGATGCCGACCTCATCCTGGTCATGGACCACGGCAATATCATCGAGCAGGGTACGCACAAGGAGCTGCTGGCTGCCGAGGGCGCTTACGCCGACCTCTACCTAAGCCAGTTCGCATAAGGTGACAAAGGGGCAGTCCCGCATGCCACATCGAAAAGAAGGCGCGCCGGGGGCGGATTCCCCAGCGCGCCTTTTGTGTTGGCGTTCATGCTGTGGCGGCTGCCCGCGGCCTTAGCGCTCGTCCACGAGCTTGGCGACGAGGGCTTTGAGCTCGGCCACCTCTTGCTCGAGTTCCTTGACGCGACGGGCGTTTTCGGTGATGCCCTGACGGTTGAGGGCGCTCTGCTCGGCGGCATCGTCGGGCATGTACTCGCGATGCTGCTTGGCGTCGAAGCTCTCCTCGAACACGCGGCAGCCGTTGCGCTTGATGATGCGCCCAGGCACACCCACGACGGTGCAGTTGTCGGGCACGTCCTTGACGACGACCGAGTTGCCGCCGATCTTGACGTTGTTGCCGATGCGAATGTTGCCGAGCACCTTGGCGCCCGTGCCCACGGTGACGTTGTTGCCCAGGGTGGGGTGGCGCTTGCCGGTCTCGTTGCCGGTGCCGCCGAGCGTAACGCCCTGGTAGAGCACGCAGTTGTCGCCCACGACGGTGGTTTCGCCGATGACGACGCCCATGGCGTGGTCGATAAAGAAATGCTTGCCGATTTGTGCGGCGGGATGAATCTCGACGCCGGTGATGTGGCGGGTGATTTGCGAGAGCACACGGGCGAGCGAGCGATGACCGTGCTCCCAGAGCCAGTGCTCGGGCACGTGGTTCCACTTGGCGTGCAGGCCAGGATAGGAAAGGAAGATGACCAGACCGCTTTGTGCGGCGGGGTCCTGCGCCTGGACGGTCTTGATGTCCTCGCGAATGGTATTGATAAAGCTCACCGGCCGCCCTCCCTTAGCGCCATGGCAATGCGATTCAATAAAGTATAGCGATTCGCTAGGGATTAGGAAGAACAATCTTGGCGGCTTTGCGCGACAGGTGTCAGTTATGCAAACTTGCTGGTAATGAAGTAAGACTTTTGAGGGGTTTGGCCCGTGCTCGCGCCGCAACCGTATACTGGTCAACTTGGACGTATCCGCGCCCACAACTGAGAGGTTTTACTTCATGGGTTTCATCAATTTCATTGCCGAGCTGCTTAAGGATCCGCGCGCTGCGATCGCCAGCTGGATCGCCGCCGGCCCGCTTATGGCCTACGGCTGCGTGTTCCTGATCATCTTCATTGAGACAGGCGTGGTGTTCTTCCCGTTCCTTCCCGGCGACTCGCTGCTGTTTGCCTCGGGCTTCTTTGCCCACAACGGCGGCTTTAACATCGTGGCGCTTCTGGCCACCGCATGGGCCGCAGCCATCCTGGGCGATCAGTGCAACTTTATGATCGGCCACTTCTTTGGCCGCAAGATCATCGCCTCGGGCAAGGTAAAGGCCATGACGCCCGAGCGCATCAAAAAGTCCGAGGATTTCCTGGATAAGTGGGGCCATCTGGCCATCTTCCTCGGCCGCTTCTTCCCGTTCATCCGCACCTTTGTGCCTTTTATCGCCGGCATGGGCGGCATGCATTGGCGCAACTTCGTTGTCTTTAACGTGCTGGGCGGCATTACCTGGTCGACGGTCTTTACGCTGCTGGGCTACTTCTTTGGCGGCATTCCCTTTGTGCAGGAGCACTTTGAGCTGCTGATTATCGGCATTGTCGCCGTGTCGATCATCCCGACCGTGGTCGGCTTGGTTAAGGCTAAGCTGGGCAAAAAGAACGCATAGCTCGAGCCGGCGCACAAATCGTGTCGTTGAGGCCCGTCACCGTTTACGGTGGCGGGCCTCTTTAGTTTCGGTCAAATGAAAATACTTTAGTTAGTTAAAGAAAAACGTTTTATCCGACGCGCGTGCGGAGTACAATCTCGTGCATGCGAATCGACGTGCCATTGGCTTTGATGCCGTTCGCGTGTCCCGTCCGGCTCTACGCTCCGGGCGTGCGACGTTGCGACGCGGTCGGCCTCGGTCCTTGCGTGCGAGTTCGCGAGTATGCAACTGTGTATGTAAGGAGCGACATATGACTGTCGAGAAGAAGGATATCGATTGGGGTAGCCTCGGCTTTGGCTACATGAAGACCGATTACAGCTACGAGGCTCATTGGAAGGACGGCGAGTGGGACGAGGGCGGCCTGACCACCGACCACACCTTGCATGTCTCCGAGTGCGGCGGCATCTTCCATTATTGCCAGGAGGTCTTTGAGGGCCTGAAGGCCTACACCGCCGAGGACGGCAGCATCGTCTGCTTCCGTCCCGACATGAACGCCGAGCGCATGTATAACTCTGCCCAGCGCCTCGAGATGCCCCCGTTCCCCAAGGATAAGTTTGTTGAGGCCGTCAAGCAGGTCGTTTCTGCCAACGCCGCTTGGGTTCCGCCCTTCGGTTCTGGTGCGACCCTGTACGTGCGTCCGTTTATGATCGGCTCCGGTGACGTGATCGGCGTGGCTCCCGCTCCTGAGTACACGTTCCGCATTCTCGTGACCCCGGTCGGTCCGTACTTTAAGGGCGGCCTCAAGCCCGTCAAGCTGCGCGTTTCCGAGTACGACCGCGCCGCACCGCACGGCACCGGCAATATCAAGGCCGGCCTGAACTACGCCATGTCCCTCAAGCCCACGATGGAGGCCCATCGCGAGGGTTATGCCGAGAACCTGTATCTCGACTCCGAGTCCCGCACCTATGTCGAGGAGACCGGTGGCGCGAACGTTCTGTTCGTGAAGGAGAACGGCACCCTCGTCGTTCCTCAGTCGCACACCGACTCCATCCTGCCCTCCATCACCCGTCGCTCGCTCGTTCAGGTTGCCGAGGATTTGGGCATGACCGTCGACCAGCGTCCCGTCGAGTGGGCCGAGGTCAAGGCCGGCACCTTTGTGGAATGCGGCCTGTGCGGCACCGCTGCCGTCATCTCCCCGGTGGGCGAGATCGACAACAAGGTCTACGGTGCCGATGAGACCGTGACCTTCCCGGCTGGCTGCACCGAGATCGGCCCCGTGATGAAGAAGCTTCGCGAGGCCCTGACTGGTATTCAGTCCGGTGCTGTCGAGGATAAGCACAACTGGGTTTACACCGTCGCATAAGCTGCCTTGTATGTCCGGCCCGAGGGCAACCTACCTTTCCGGCGCGTCCTCGGACATGAAAGAACCTCCGCTGCGCACTTCGTGCGGCGGAGGTTCTTTCGTCCTGCGGAGTGCGCCGGAAAGGTAGGTTGCCCTCGGGACTGCGTTACCTCGGTACTGCCGTTACGGGCAATATAGATCTGAATTAAAGATGGTACGCGGCCTTTTGGCCGCGCTTTTGTTTTGCTTCGAGCCATGTGGGGGGTGGTGGCGACGTGCATTTTTGCGAGTATTCTGCAATCGAAGGCCCTTGCATACCGACCTCGGGCGAAAAATCGGGATTTATCGATGTTTTCTACGAATGATGGGCGGGGCTATGGGCTGATAGCGTTTGATTTGCAGGAATATTCGCGGTCTTTGGCATTTATCGTGGCGCTCGAAGCTGTCGGGCATGCTGAATACTCACAAAAATGCACGGCGCCTTGAGGGGGACCTTCGCGACAAAGGAAACCGCCCCGTCGAAGTATGCATTCGACGGGGCGGTTTATACAAAAACGGTTGTGGATGCGTCAACGGCTCACTAGAACTTGACGGTTGGTGCCTGGCGGGCGGCCTCGGCGGCCTCGAAGCCCTGGCGCTCCTTAAACTGGAAGATGCCGGCAAAGATAACAGCCGGGAACGTCTGGATGGCGTTGTTGTAGCTGAGCACGCAATCGTTGTAGCTCTGGCGCGCGTAGCTCACCTTGTTCTCGGTGTCCTCGAGCGTGGACTGGAGCTGCGTAAAGTTGGTATTTGCCTTAAGGTCGGGGTAGGCCTCGGCGACGGCAAAGAGCTGGCGCAGCGCACCGGTCAGCACGTTGTCCGCTTCCATCTTGGCCTCGGGGGTGGTGGCGCTCACGGCGGCGTTGCGCGCGTTGACTACGGCGGCGAGCGTGTCCTGCTCGTGCTTGGCGTAGCCCTTGACGGTCTCGACCAGGTTAGGGATCAGGTCGTTGCGGCGCTGCAGCTGCGTGTCGATGTTCTGCCAGGCATTATCGATGCGATTGCGCTTGGTGACCATGTTGTTGTAGATGCCGGCGATGGCGCTGGCGATCACAACGACAACAACGATACCGATGATGACGGGAAGCATGATGTCTCCGTTTCGAATGGCAGCGGCGTTTTGCGCCGGCTGCCGTTGGTGTAACGCTACTAGTATACCCGCAACCTTTGGCGATACCGAACTTTCCGGTAAGCGTTATGTTTCCGCCAAGGAGGGGCCGCCAATATGGAACGGGTGGTACAGGTGTAAGATATGCGACAAATTAAGGAATGCTGTCTACACCTTGAGGATGGCGATATGGATGGACCTTCGCATCAAGAAAACCTATCGTGCCCTGTTCGATGCTTTTACCGAGCTCTTGGAAGAGCATCGGTTTGAGGATTTGACGGTTGCCATGCTTTGCGACCGGGCCCTGATTCGCCGCACGACGTTCTATAAGCATTTTCGCGATAAAAACGATTACTTTGCCTTCTATATCGATGAGCTTATGACGGGCTTGCCGCAAAACCGGACCGATGCAGCGGACGCGGAGCCGCTTGATGACGTACGGGCGCTTCGCCATGAGGTCTTTGACGATGCCATGAATATGATTCTGGCGCATGAGCAGCTCATGGATAACCTTTTGGCCAGCAGCATGTCGGGCATGCTGACCGGCATGATTTGCGACCGCATTGCGCGTTCCATCCGCGAGCGTGTGATGAGCTCGCTTGCCGAAGATGCCCTGGCGCCCGTTTCGCTCGAGACGACATCGGAGTTTATCGCCGGTGGCATTATTCGACTGTTCACAAATTGGTGGGAGTCGGGTCACGATCTTGAGCGTCGACCCGAGATAGCCGACGTGGTCGATGCGCTGTTTGAGCGCACCATGACGCCGGTGAATCACTAAGGTGGCGGAGAGAGGGGGATTCGAACCCCCGGAACGCTCTCGCGCTCAACGGTTTTCAAGACCGCCGCATTCAACCGCTCTGCCATCTCTCCGTGAGTCGTAATGATAGCATCGTTTTGAATTTGCAACAGGGAAGGCGAACGATGACGATCACCGAAATCGACGAGAAGTTCATGCGCGAGGCGCTGGCGGAGGCGCGCGCCGCCGCTGCGGTGGGCGAGGTACCGATTGGTGCCGTGGTAGTGCGCGCGGGCGAGATTGTCGCGAGGGCGCATAATCGCCGCGAGCTCGACCAGGATCCTTCGGCGCATGCCGAATTTTTGGCCCTGTGTGCCGCCGCTCAGACGCTTGGACGCTGGCGCCTTTCCGATTGCACGGTCTACGTGACGCTCGAGCCCTGCTGTATGTGCGCGGGGCTTATGGTTAACGCGCGCGTGGGGCGTTGCGCGTATGGCGCGACCGATGCCAAGGCGGGCGCGCTGGGTTCGCTGTACGACCTCAATGCCGATTCGCGCCTGAACCATCGGTTTAATGTGACCGCCGGCGTGCTGGCAGGCGAGTGCCGTGAAGTGCTGAGCAGCTATTTTGCTGGCCTGCGCGGTGTCGACGGCGTCGGTTGCGGTTTGAACCTTGAGGCGCATGCGTCTCACGCCGAGGCGCTCGCGGGTGTTGGAGATCTCACCGACGAGACGGTCGACTTTGGCCCCGTGCAGCGGCGGCCCCGCCGTGTGCTGCTGGCGATCGACTCCTTCAAGGGCAGCGTGTCGAGTGCGCAGGCGGAGGAGGCCGTTGCCGAAGGCGTGCGCCGTGTGTGGCCCGATGCCGAGCTGGGCGCTTTGCCGCTGGCAGATGGTGGCGAGGGAACGCTCGACGCCATCGCCGCACGCGGTGGCGAGCTTTCAACCTGCGAGGTTGCAGGTCCCTTGGGCGACCGCGTGTCTGCCCGGATGCTGGTGGACGGCGAGCACGAGTCCGCGGTCATCGAGATGGCCGAGGCGGCGGGTATTGGGTATTCACCTTGCACGGAGTCGGCGGCGTTGGCGGCCACAACCTATGGCGTGGGCGAACTGATGCTTCGTGCGCTTCGCGCGGGTGCAAAGACTATCTATATTGGTCTGGGCGGCAGTGCCACCAACGACGGTGGCGCCGGCATGCTGCAGGCGCTGGGCGCCCACCTTGTCGATGAGTGTGGCTGCAATATCGCCCCCGGTCTCGCGGGCCTTGAACACGTGACGAGTATCGATTTGGCACCGGCGCTTCGGGCGCTGAATGGCGCGCGTATCATCGTGCTTTCCGATGTCGAGAATCCGCTCGTGGGGCGTCGAGGCGCACTGGCGGTGTTTGGCGGGCAGAAGGGTCTGCCGACGGGTGATGCCGAGGTGCTGAGCAGGTACGACAGCTGGATGGTCGGCTACGGCCGCCTGCTCGATGCAGCGATTACCGGGGCGCGGGCTCAGGGGTTGTTGCGCGTGCCCGAGGGTGCACGGACATTTGGCTCGGTGCTCGGCGTGCCCGGTGCCGGTGCTGCTGGCGGCCTGGGTGCCGCGCTGCTGGCGCTCGGGGCGGAGTTGCGTTCGGGCGTTGAGACGGTGCTCGATCTCGTGGGGTTTGATGAGCGCGTGCGTGATGTCGACCTGGTCATTACAGGCGAGGGCAATATGGACGAGCAATCCGCCGCCGGTAAGGCACCGGTGGGCGTGGCGCGTCGCGCCAAGCGATATGGCAAGTCGGTAGCCGCTGTCGTGGGCGGTCGTGCTGACAACCTGGATGCGGTGTATGGGCAGGGCATCGACCTGGTTTTGCCAGTCTGTCGCAGACCCATGGGCCTTGAGCTGGCGCTCGATTCCCAGGAAGCCATAACCAACCTCATCTGCGCCGGTGAATCCGCCGCCCGATCCTACGACCTCGGCCGACTCTAGTAAAATGATCGTTCGGTTTAGCTTGGATAGCCAAAAAGTAGTCAAAAAAGCCCTGTCCCAAACTAGCTATCTTGCCGTGGCGAGCGAGAGCGGGTAAGATATACCGAGCGCCTAGCGCGTTCGATGGGTTCGGATGACGACATGTTCCGAATCTGGTCAGGTCCGGAAGGAAGCAGCCATAAGGAGCCTCTGTCGGGCATCCGAATCCATCGAGTGCGCAGGCGCTTTTTGGTGCCGCGGCTACCCGCGAGTGCCGGCAGGGCGCTTGGTGTCTCGCTGGTCCTCGGCTTCGCCTGCGGGATCGCGCGACTACCAAGCGCCCTGCCGGCACTCGCGGGTAGCCGACCAAAACCGCCTGAAGGGTCACATTTATCTGATAATTGAATCCCTGGCGTTATGCCGCTCGCTGGCGTTGCCAAAACATCGGCTGCTACATGCCTTGGGCGCTAGCGAACGTCGCCCTTACATCTGTAACGAGTTGCTTACGCATCTCCAGGGCTCTCCGTACTATCATGAATCAGATTGAAGAGAGATGATGATAGGGAGCGCCTATACATGATTGAGCTGCTCAGGCGTTTTGGTGGCAAGTTTCGCCGCTATATGGTGATTGGCCCTGCGTGCAAGCTGATCGAAGTGATCTTTGACCTGCTTACGCCGCTCGTGATTGCCCAGATGATCGATAAGGGTATTGGCGTACACGATGTCAACGCCGTCGTCCACTACGGTATGCTGCTTGGCGCCATGGCTGTGATCGGCATTTCGTTTACGCTCGTCTGCCAAAAGATGGCGGCGCTCACCTCGCAGGGCATGGGCACCGACATTCGCGGCGCGCTCTACGAGCACATCAATAAGCTGAGCTATGCCGAGCTCGACCGCTTTGGCACGCCCTCGCTTATCACCCGCATCACCAACGACGTCAACCAGGTGCAGCTTGCCGTGGCGCTGGGCGTGCGCATGCTCATCCGCTGGCCCTTCTTGGCGGTGGGCTCTATGTGCGCGGCCCTTGCCATCGACCTTAAGCTCGGCATGATCTTTTTGATTTGCACGCCCGCCATTGGCTTGGTGTTTTGGTTTGTCATGGCGCGCTGCATTCCGTATTACAGGCAGCTGCAGGCAAAGCTCGACCGCATTGCGCTCATTTGCCGCGAGGGGCTTTCGGGTGCCCGCGTGGTCCGCGCCTTTGTGCGCGAAGACCACGAGCGCGAGCGTTTTGCCCAAGCTGCCGATGACCAGGCCCATACCGCCATCGCGGTGGGCAAGCTCTCGTCGGTCCTCAACCCCGTAACGTTTTTGGTGATGAACCTGGGCGTGTGCGCCATCCTGTGGGTGGGCGGCATCCAGGTCAACGTGGGTGAGCTTACGCAGGGCCAGGTCATGGCGTTTGTGAACTATATGACGCAGACCCTCACCTCCATCGTGTACGTGGCCAACCTGGTCGTTGTCTTTACCAAGGCGAGTGCCAGCGCGTCGCGCATCAATGAGGTGCTCAATTGCGTGCCGAGCATCACCGACGAGGACAACGAGCTGGTCGCGCTGCCCGAGCCGGGCGAACTGGCGGGTGGTGCTGCTCCAGTCTCCGCGGTGAGCTTTGGCCATGCGAGTTTTTCGTTTGGCGCGGGCGCGGCAAATGCCGTCAACGATGTGACCCTGGAGCTCCCGCTGGGCAAGACGCTCGGCATTATTGGCGGTACGGGCAGTGGTAAGTCCACACTCGTCTCGCTTATCCCGCGCCTGTACGACGCGAGCACCGGCAGCGTGTGCGTGATGGGCGCCGACGTGCGCGCTTGGCCACTCGACCAACTGCGCCATGCGGTCGCGACCGTTCCGCAGCGTGCGTCGCTGGTGAGCGGCACTATTCGCAGCAACCTGAACTGGCGCGATGAAGCCGCGACCGACGACGAGCTCTGGGCGGCGCTCGATATGGCGCAGGCAAGCGAGTTCGTACACAACAAGCCCCAGGGCTTAGATGCCCCGGTCGAGGCGGGCGGAAAGAACTTTAGCGGTGGCCAGCGCCAGCGGTTGACTATCGCGCGTGCCTTGGTGGGTTCGCCGCAGGTTCTGATCATGGACGATTCTGCCTCGGCGCTCGACTTTAAGACCGACGCGGCGCTTCGCCATGCCATTCGCGAACGAAGCATGCGCGGTGCCGCCGCGGGCGGGCTGCCGCTCACGACGGTGATTGTGAGCCAGCGCGTCTCGACCGTGCGCGACGCCGACATGATCTGCGTACTCGACCACGGCTCGGTCGCGGGCCTGGGCACGCATGACGAGCTCTACGCGACATGTCAGCTCTATCGCGAGATTTGCCAGTCGCAGCTGCGCCGCGAGGAGCTCGAGGGCCAGCAGGGGAGCGCGGTGCCCGCATCCGCTCCGGCCGCCCCCGCATCCGTCTGCGCAAAGGAGGGCTGCTAAATGAATCCGTACACTTCCTCCGGTTCGGTCGCCACGATGACGGCCAACGTGTCCGGTAACGATAACCTCAACGACCTGGGCGACGGTCCGCGCCAGCCCGGCTACCCCGAGCGCTATCCCGTGGGCGCGGTGACCCGCCGCCTGCTGGGCTATGTTCGCCCGCACCGCGTCTCGTTTACGGCGTCGTTTGTGAGCGCCGCCGTTTCGGTGATCTTGCAGCTCTACACGCCCATTCTCATTGGTGAGGGCATCGATCTTATCGTCGCCGCCGGGCGGGTGGACTTCGATGCGCTGCTGCCACTCGTTACCAAACTCGCGCTCGTTGTGGTGGGCGCCGCGGCCTTCCAGTGGCTGCAGGGCTACTGCGTCAACCGCTTGTCCTACGAGACGGTGCGTGACATGCGCGTGGAGGCGAGCGACAAGCTCAGCCGCATGCCGCTCAGCTTTATCGACAGCCACGCCCACGGCGACCTTATGAGCCGCGTGGTCAACGACGTCGATCAGGTGGGCGACGGTCTGCTGCAGGGCTTCACGCAGCTCTTCACCGGTGTTATTACCATCGTGGGCACGCTCGCGTTTATGCTTTCCATCAACCTGACCATGACGCTCGTGGTGGTGCTCGTCACGCCGCTTTCCATTTTTGCAGCCGGTGCTATTGCCAAGCTTTCCAACAAGAGTTTTACGGCCCAGCAGCGTATTCAGGGTCAACTGGGTGGTCATATCGAGGAGTACGTAGGCGAGCAGAAGCTCGTGGACGCGTTTGCCTATGGCCCCAACGCCCAGCAGCGCTTCGACGCCCTCAATGCCGAGCTCTACACCGCGGGCGAGCGTGCGCAGTTTATGGGTTCGCTCTCCAACCCCGGTACGCGTTTTATCAATAACATCATCTATGCCGTGGTTGCTGTGATCGGCTGCGTGGGCGTGATCACGGGCGTGCCGGCGGCGCTTACGGTGGGCGGCGTGCAGATTTTCCTGTCCTTTGCCAACCAGTACACCAAGCCGTTCAACGAGGTTACCAACGTCATTACGCAGATCCAGACCGCGTACGCCTCGGCGCGTCGCATGTTCGCGCTGCTCGATGCACGCGAGCAGGAGCCCGACGCATCGGACGCCGTGGAGCTTGCCGCCCCGCAGGGTGAGGTGACCTTTGAGCATGTGGACTTTAGCTATGTGCCCGACCGCAAGCTGCTGCAGGATATCTGCATCGAGGCCAAGCCCGGCATGCGCTTTGCCCTGGTCGGTCCCACGGGCTGCGGAAAGACAACGCTCATCAATCTGCTGCTGCGTTTTTACGATATCGATGCCGGCCGCATCATGGTCGATGGTCGGTCTTCGCGTGACTACACGCGCGCGAGCCTACGCCGCGCCTTTGGCATGGTGTTGCAGGATACGTGGCTGTTCGAGGGCACGGTGGCGGACAACATTGCTTACGGTTGTCCAGGCGCCACGCGCGAGCAGGTCATCGAAGCCGCCAAGCGCGCGCACGCGCACAAGTTTATCGTGCAGCTGCCAGGCGGCTACGACACGGTGATTGGCGAGGACGGCGGTACGTTTAGCCAGGGCCAAAAGCAGCTGCTGTGCATTGCGCGCGTTATGCTCACCGACCCGGCTATCTTGCTGCTGGATGAGGCGACCTCGAGCATCGATACGCGCACCGAGCTGCAGGTGCAGGCGGCATTCGACGAGCTCATGGCCGGTCGCACGAGCTTTGTCGTGGCGCACCGCCTGAGCACCATCCGCAACGCCGACTGCATTCTGGTCATGCGCGACGGCGAGATTATCGAGCGCGGCACGCACGACGAGCTGCTAGCGGCAGGCGGCTTCTACGCCGAGCTCTACTGCAGCCAGTTTGCCCAGTGAGCACGGCCGTGGGGCAAATGAATCAATCGACAGACGGTGGTTTACATCTGTCACGTAAGTACTAAGATATTCATCTAATAAATTGCATTAGTGGCTTTAGTTTTGGGGGAAACGAGGCAACGTGACTATGACGTGCTCTTTGGTGGTTAACAGCAAGAGCGGTAATACCAGGATGGTTTCGGGCGCGATCAAGCGCGCTCTGCAGGCTGCGGGTGTTGAGTTTGTCCATGCCGCGGCGTTGAGTGACGATGCGGATGCAGATCAGGTTGCGCTCGAGGCGCAGGGCGCCTGCGCGGCCGACACGGTGCTCGTCGGTTTTTGGTGCGACAAGGGCGCGTGCACGCCTTCGGTCGCGGCGTTGCTCTCCGCCTTGCACGGCAAGCGCGTCTTTCTGTTTGGTACCTGCGGTTTTGGCGCCAGCGAGGAGTACTTTAGGCAGATTATCGACCGCGTATCGTCTAACTTGGCCAATGATGCCGAGCTTGCGGGCTGGGCGATGTGCCAGGGCAAGATGGGCCCTGCCGTAAAGCAGCGCTACGAGGCAATGCTTGAGCAAGAACCCGAAAACGCGCGCTATAAGATGCTGCTCGACAACTGGTTTGCCGCAAAGGATCACCCCACCAAGGAAGATCTGGACAACATGGCTGCAGCCGCCAAAAAGGCCGTGCTGGGGGAGTAGCTCTCATCGCTGACGGCGGTCGGTCCATCTTTCTAAATGAAACGTCCTCCCGGGCGTCGGGGCACGAAGTTCCCTGCTCTACAGTCCTGCGCAAGACGAAGGCCACATTAAGTGGCCTTCTTTGCGTGCGGAACTCGCGATGAACTTCGTGCCCCGCCGTCCGGGAGGACGCCTCTTTATTGATGGGAGGCCTGATAGGTCGATGGTTCCGTGCCCGGATGCGTCCAAAGTGGGACGGGCTTTCCGGATGGGCAGGCTTTCGAAAAATGCGTCCCGGAATTTGCCTTTGGAATGGGACGTAGTTTCCCGTTGAGGTGCTTTGCGGAAAGTGCATCCCACTCTGGGCGGTCGAAGTGGGACACACTTTCCCA
Organism: uncultured Collinsella sp.; assembly: GCA_900541675.1. GTDB lineage: Bacteria > Actinomycetota > Coriobacteriia > Coriobacteriales > Coriobacteriaceae > Collinsella. The sequence goes on from UQKU01000008.1 coordinate 47,241, forward strand.
AAGGCGCTCCAACGGGAAATTGCGTCCCATTATTCGGTCAAGAAACGGGATGCATTTTCCCAATGAGAGCAAAACCGGAAAATGCATCCCACAATCAGCCCTCAAAGTGGGACGCCGTTTCCCAATGAGGCTCAAGCGGAAAATGCATCCCGGAATTTGCGCTCAAAGTGGGATGCGGTTTCCGGTTGAGGGTCTAAGGGGAAAATTCGTCCCAGAATCGACGCTTGAAATGGGATGCAGTTTCCCGATGAGGCACTCGACGGAAAATACATCCCAGAAATGGCCTTTGAGCTGGGATAAGATTTCCGCGGCATCTCGGATTCTCAAAAATGAGACACGCCGTTGGCGAAAATGAGACACGTGATATCGGGCATCGGATGTATCATTTGCAAAAATGAGTCCACTCCACTCGAGTAAAGCGAGGTCCCTCATGTACGTTCCACACCCCCGTATCCGTAGGCTGTCGAAAATCCCGCTTGTTGGGACGGCGGCGCTTGCTGCGTTGATCGCCACGAGCGTCGCCTGCTTCACGGCCACGCCCCAGGTTGCCCAGGCGGCAGACGCGCCCGCAATCACCGATATGACCGAGCAGGATTATCAAGCCCTGGGTCTGGGCACGAGCGAGGACATTCCGGCCGATACCGTTGGCCCCTATTCCACTGATACCCCCACGACGTTTGCCACGCGCAGCGAGGTCTATATGGCAGCTAACGGTAGCCATGGCAATCGCTACACTCTGCGCGACAAGCTCGAGAACGTCGAGCGCGGTGACATTGGCGGCAGCAGCAAACTCACCGATGGCTATGGAAGTGTGTGGGGCGCCGCAAAGTTCTGGCAAAACGTCAACAACTTCGATACGAACAGCGATCTCTACAAGCATAGCGACTACGGTGGCGGCACCTGGTCGTACCTAAGCAACAATGAGTCCTCAACAGTACTCGCCAACGACAACAACGGTTTCTCGGGCATTCACGCCACGAGTGTTGAGTTCTGCAGCGACGCCAGCACGGGCAAAAAGAGCCGCGTTGCCGAGCTCCGTGCCTACGGCGACAGTTCCTCCACGACGATTGACGGCAAGTCATACGCCGGAAAGGTTGAGCTGGTCCTCTACTCGTTTAGCAACGGGCGCACGCGCACTCTCGACACACACCTGCCGGTGGCGGTCAACACTAATATGATGTACGAAGGCCGTTTTAAGTACCTGGATGCCGGTTACCTGCAAGAGCACGACGCCGTCTTTGATGTCGAGGCGGGCGATGTCGATGGCGACGGCGTCGACGAGCTTTTTGTCTACGCGGGCTGCTATGTCGACGAGAACGGCGTGCGCAAGGCTGTAGTCGACATGTATGACTTGGAGGGCGGCAACTGGAAGCAAAGCGTCGTCAAGATCGATGCCGGTAACGCCGCGGACTACACCACGCACAACAAGGGCGGGAACGACTCCTGGACGCAGCTTCAGTCAGCTCCTGTCGTTTCGCTAGCGGCCGGCGACCTCGATCGCGATTTTTGCGATGACCTCGCCATCGTGGTCTCGGCACCCTACGGCAAGAAGAATATTGATAAGTCGACGCATTGCGAGCTGTTTTCGTGGGATGCATCCAAGGGTGCGCTCGTCCATGTCGATGCTCTGGGCGACGCGGGCGCAATCTCCCTCTCCGCGAACGGCAAGACCATGGTCGCTGCGAATGTGACGTTCGGCACGTTTGCCGCCTACGATGAAGAAGGAAAGAAGACGGGTGAAACCGTCACGGGCCTTATTCTTGCGGGCTATGACTGGCAACGCAGCGCTTTTGATTACGGCGCTTCTGACGGCAGCAAGGGGCTGTACGGCGCGCTGTACCGCTACGCGTATTTTGACTCGGAGTCTGGCGAGTTCAAGCTTTCCGATTGCAAGGAATGCAGAGACGGGCTCCTCGCCTCCTATGGGCTGATGCATGTGCCCAACAGCGCATGGAAGGATAGCGCTCAGGATAAGCGCTATCCGTGCACCTTGGCGCCTATTGCCCTTGCCACTGCCAACCTTGACGGCCTGTCCGAGCAGCTGGCGGTCGACGAGGTGCTCGTGGGCGGCGATGTGTTCCGCGACTTTGCCTGCAACACGGCACAGAGCGGGGCTCAGGGCTTGGGGTCCATGGTCGGAACCATGAGCATGAGCGGTCAGCAATACAACAGCAGCAACAAGCATGACCACAAGGGTATAGAGCAGGTGTGGATCAGCGACGTCAAGGCGGGCAGCGTCTCGGGTTCGGACCGCTATAACGAGAGCTTATCGCCGTGGTGGGCAAGCACCGCGACGAGGACCTGCGCAAGAACGATGACTACTATTGGATGACCGCCTCGCATTTTTCGCTCGACGAGAACGGAAAGGTGCGCCGCGGCGAGGAGCAGGTGATTAGCGAGAGCAACCGTCGCGGCACTACCTACGGCACATTTATCTCGCTCGCGCTGCCCGACGTCGACAACGACAGCGTCAAGATCACGTACAAGGACCGCTACAAGGTCTATACCAACCCGCGCGTGCTTGCCGTGCTGCAGGATGCGCCCTATGTTGAGGATCTGGAGCAGGCATACGGCTATCTGGTGTTGGGCGGCACGTCATACGGAGAGGAAAAGGGCACGGGGACATCCCAGGGCTATACCATTGGCGCCGAGTTGGGCGTTGCCGTCGAGGTGCAGACCGGTCCGCCCCTGGTCGCGATGAATGCTTCAGTCGATTTTGCCGCCGAGGGATGCTATGACTACCGGAGCGATCGCACGGTCAGCGCAAGCGTAAGCTATGAGTCGCATGCCGGCGAGGGTGACAAGGCCGTGCTCTACACGATTCCGATGGTCTATTACGAGTATGAGATCGAAAATGAGGAAACTGGTGGCAAGGGCGTGATGGCGGCGCCCGTGTCGCTCGGCGCGCAGACCTCGGTCGTTAATGTCGAGGCCTATGACCGCATTGCCAAACAGCACAATATGACGCCGCTCAGCTACTTTTTGACCAACCGGTCGGGAGAACCCGGAACCTATCAAACGACGCTCAACGGCGAGACTCCCGTTGGGGATTCCTTTGGCCTGGGCAAGCCTGGCGTAACGCGCGCCTACACGCACGATGGGTTTAACGGCGCCGCCGCGCAGTCGGGGGCGAGCATTGAGCAGACCATCGAAGTCGAGGAGGGCAAGGAGCAGGAGCTCGAGCTCGGCTTGACGCTGAACGGCAGCGTTGTCATGGGCGCGAAGCTCGCAAAGCACGAGTTGTTTGGCGGCCTGTGCTTTGGTGCCAACGCCGGCTTTACTACGGGTAACTCCTCGAGTGAATCGACCGAATACGGCGGCACCGTCGACAACCTGCCCGAGGCCGCGCAGGGCAAGTACGGTTTTGTGTGGCGTCTGGGCGTCAACGCGGTGGATGTCGACAAGTTCGAGGCAGACTCGGGCGACAAGCTCGGCACCAAGGACACCGACCAGTTCTGGATCGTGGGCTATGACGTTAAGGACGTCGAGATGCCCGACGCGCCGGCCGTGACGGGCTTTACGGCAAACGCCGTCGATTCGACCAGCGTTACGTTTAGCTGGGACGATGTACTCGCAAACAAGAGTGGCTTTAGCTACGGCGTGGGCATGCTGCAGAGCAATGCGGCGGATGCGGTCGTCAATAGCTGGAAGATTGCCGACAACACGCAGACCTCGATCAAGTGGGATGGGCTGCAGCCCAATACGGAGTATCGATTCGCCATCGCCGCCGTTAAGAATGGATCCACGACCGAAACAGGTATTCGCTCGGCAATCATCACGGTCAAGACCATGCCCGATGGCATGACGATGACCGTGAGCGGACCTGCGGCGGATGCTGCGGAGTGGTCGGATCTTGGATACGACTCTTCGGTTGAGCGCACGGCGGGAAGCCACCTGACGCTCTCGGCGATTGGCCATGTGAAGCAACTCGGTGCCGACGATAGCGAAACAGGGCTGGCACCGACCTATATGTGGTACCGCAAGGGCCGCGGCGAGACAGAGTTTAAGCTCGTGGGTGCCGATGGCAACCTCGCGGCTGGAACGGCCTCAAAGCTCGAGATTGACCTGACCGCAGACGATGACGGTGCGCAGTATTACTGCCACGTGGGATACAACGACGTGGGCCTCGACACCGGCACGACGCTCGTGAATATCGAGGCCGAGGAGACGGCGCCCACAACGGTGAACGCCACCCCGATCCGCACGCGCCGCCTGTTCTCACAGGCAAGTGCGGGCGCCAAGAAGTTCCTGGACCATACGCTGGTAAACACCGCCGGCCCAACCGATTCCGAAGGCTCAAAGGACCCCGAGACTCCTGAGACCCCGACGAACCCGGACAAGCCCAAGTCCGACAACGGAGCTAAGACCGACACCAAGGTCAAGACTACGACCACAGCGAAGAACCTCGCAAACACCGGCGACCAAACATTCGCCCTAGTCGCCACCGCAGCAGCAGCGGGAGCAACGCTCGTAGTGATAGCCCTCATCATGCTGATCAAGCGCCGCAAGACCCACTAGTAGCCAGTCGAACATATCGACAACCCAAAAACCCGGGTAGCCAAAAAACAGGCCACCCGGGTTTTCTGTTGAGTGGAGACTCCGCAAGCGGAAACTGCATCCCACGATTAGCGCCCGGAACGGGACACATTTTCCGTCAGGCCCTCATCCGGAAAATCCATCCCAGTTTGAGCGCCCAGACCGGGACGCACTTTCCCAAAGGGTCCTCAACGGGAAACTGCGTCCCATAATTAGGCCGAGAAATGGGATGAACTTTCCCAATGAGAGCCAACCGGAAACCACGTCCCAGAATCAGCCCCCAAAGTGGGACGCACTTTCCCAACGAGCCTCAACCGGAAAATACATCCCGGAATCCAGCTGAATAGTGGGACACACTTTCCCAATCGGGTCCCAAGCGGAAACTGCATCCCATTCCAGACAAGAATTCCGGGATACACTTTCCGCAAACAAAGAAGGCCACATAACGTGGCCTTCAACTTATATATGTTCGGCGATACACCCAAGACAAGCCACGCTCCAACAACAGGGCGTCTGTCCGGGCGGAGGTATGTAAGGTTCATCGCGAGTTCCGCACGCAAAGGAGGCCACTTAATGTGACCTCCGTCTTGCGCAGGACTGCCCGAGCAGGGAACCTTACGTTCCGCGTCGCCGGGCAGACGAACCAGTTAAGACGCGCTGCTACTTGATCTTGGTTGTACCCGGTGCCAGGTTGGGGTCGGTCTCGTTGGCCTCGGTCTGGAAGTGCTCGGTATACACGTTCTTGCCGTCGCGGAACATCTCGTAGTACTGCATCTTGGCGTAATCCTCGCGTGCCTTGGTGGCAGCCGCGGCGGCGTCGTCGTCACCGGTGACGTTGGAGGAGAGCGCCCAGCGCAGGCTGGCGTCCTCGTAGCCGACGGAGTTGATGGCGGGCAGCGACTCGCGCAGCGTCATGTGCGCTTTCTGGTAGTCGGAGAGAGGTGCGCCGATCAGCTGCATCAGCTGGGTGGACAGATAGTTGGTGGACAGGTCGTCGACCTCGCTTGTCTGGTCGCAGCCGGCAACGTCGTAGTTGGCCCAAATGATGTAGTCGGTCTGCCACAAGCGCTCCTGGTGGGTGGCGTCATCCTCGTCGGTAAACCACTTGTCGTTGAACTTGGACGGGAAGAACGGCTGATGGTCGCCCCAGAACACCACGACCACCTTGCGATCGAGTTTGTTCAGGGCGTTGAGGAAGTAGCGCAGCGCCTGGTCGGACTGCTCAATGCACGAGACGTACTCGTCGACATCGGACAACGTGCCGTCCTCGACAGTCTTGGCGTCCAGGTCGGTCGTGTCGATGTTCAGGTGCATCTGCTTATCTGCCGGCAGTAGACCCGTATCGTAGCCCGAGTGGTTCTGCATGGTCACGTCGAAGATAAACTGCGGATCGGCGTTCTGGTCGAGCAGCTCAAGAATCTTGTCGTAGGTAGCCTGGTCGGTCACCATACCGCGCAGGGTGTCGGCGCCCTGGAAATCGTTGATAGACAGGAACTGGTCAAAGCCAAAGTCCTTGTAGACGTTCTCGCGGTTCCAGTTGGTCGCGTGGTTGGGGTGCATGGCCGTGGTGGAATAGCCGAGCGATTTGAATTGCTCTGCCAGGTTCCCGGTCGTTTCCATGTTGTAGATGGTGTAGGGGTACACGCCCGAGCCCAGGTTGGCCATGGAGTTGCCGGTCATAAACTCAAACTCGGTATTGGCGGTGCCGCCGCCGTAGGCGCTCACGTAGAGCTTACCGCGGCTGAGGCAGTTGGGCAGGTTCTTAAAGTACTGCGGGCCCTCGTAGCCGGCGCGCATATTCTGGTAGATCGACAGATCCGAGAAGGTCTCGTTCATGATGGCGATGACCGTGGGCTTCTCGCTGTCGAACTGCTCCTTTGCGGCGGCGCGCTCGTCGCTCTTGGCCGCGTCGGACTTGTCGTAGGCCTTGGCGTACTTTTTGAGCGTGGCCTTGGCATCGTCGACGGAGTAGTCGGCGGGTTTGGGCGGCTTGATGGACTGCGCTGCGCTAATGAAAGCGGGCAGGTAGCCCTCGCGCCAGTAGCTCTCGAGCGGGCGCCAGGTGTAGACGGTGATGCCGAGGGTGTTGTAGTAGTCGATAAGCGTGACGTGCGCGGTCACGCCGCCCAGGCACAGCACGGCGACGAGCAGGTTGGTGAGCAGCATGCGCTTGGCGTTGGCGGCGCCCTTCTGACGGTGCGGTGCCACCAGGCCGGCGTACTCGCATAGCAGCATGGCGATGGCGGTAAAGCCCATGGACAGCACGCAGAACAGTGAGATCGAGAAGGTGTAGCCGGTGCCGGCGACCGCGGCGGCGGTGGAGATGGCCGAAAGGTCGCCCGGCTGGATGGGCATGGATTTAAACGTGATGACGAAGAACTCGGCAATGCCCAGGACAAAGAGGGCAAAGGCCAGGACCGCGGGAGCTGCGCCGTGGCGCTGGAACAGGAAGAACAGGCCGACCATGAGCGTGGTGATGATGGCCCACTCGAGCAGGATGCACAGGGGGTAGACCCAGGTAAAGTCGTGGTTGGACGAGACCTCCATGCCCAGCAGCGCAAAGACGCCGGCGAGCAGCAGGCACAGGACGGCGGCGACGAGCGGTTTGCCCACAAAGGCGCCGCGCAGGCGGGCGAGCTTGCCGGTGGGGGCGGGGGCGTCGGGCCCGGCGAACGCAAAGACGCGCGGGGCGATGCGGTCGCGGGCGATGCTGGCCCAAGCGCAGCCGGTGAGGATGGCGTTGGTCAGGATGAGCATTACGAAGGCGAGCGGCTCGTTTTGCGCGACGAGGCCAATGGCGCTCCAAATGGTCAAAAAGAGCTGGAACAGGCCGAAGGCGACGCTCCACCCAAGAGCGCTTTTGGCAACGGTGCCCGACTGAGCGCGAATGGCCTTGGCCTCGCGCAAGACAAGGTAGACGGTCGCCGCAAGACCGACGAGCGAGATGGCGGCAGCGAACATGCTGAGACTCCTCACAAACTTAAAACCTACGAAAGCGGGGGTTTACCCGATTGTTACCAAGATATGCGCTGCAATTGGTGGCTGCGCACAACAACCAGCCATATTAACGCGCACGTGTGGCGGTGTGGCGCAATGTAGTGGCGACCTGCGCGATAATGGACGGGAATTACACGGAAACGTAAAGGCTTCTTAAAGAAATGGCAGGGATGAGGCTATGAGCGAGCAGGTTTGCACCAAGGCTGTGGATACGCACGGCTATCCGGTCGAGACTACGGGCAACGCGGTACTGGACATCTTGGAGCATCGCTCGTCTACGCGTGCCTTCGCGCGTGATGACGATGACCGTCCCGTGGCGGTGACCGACGAACAGCGGGCGGCGATTCTGCATGCGGCGAGCCGTGCGCCGTCGGCAGGCGCCATGATGATGTATTCCATCGTGAGCATTCGTGAGCAGGCCACATTGGACCGCCTGGCCGACCTGTGCGATCATCAGCCCATGATCGCCAAGGCGCCCTGGGCACTCATATTTGTAGTCGACTATGCCAAGTGGATCGATCTGTTTGAGCACGTGGGTTGCTTTGAGCCCGAGTTTGTCGAGCGCACGGGCAAGTCGCCACGTCGTGCGCCGGGCCTGGGCGACTTTGCCATCGCGGCACAGGATGCCATGATCGCCGCTCAAAACGCCGTGGTTGCCGCCGAGGCCCTGGGGCTGGGGAGCTGCTATATCGGCGATGTCGTCGAGAACGCCGAGGAAGTCGCCGCGCTGCTGGACTTGCCTCCCTATACCATGCCGCTGTCGATGCTCATCATCGGCACGCCCCGCAAGGAGCGCCCGGCGATCGCGCATCCCGTGGTGAACCTGGTGCATGAGGAGCGTTATTGTCGCGCCGACGCCGCGACCTTGGATGCGCAGGTGGCCGAGATGGACGCGATGTTTCGCCCGCACGCCCGCGAGGTGGGCGAGCGCGTCGTCGATATCTACACCCGTAAGCACACGAGTCCCTTTATGGCCGAGATGAGCCGCTCTATGGAGTGGTGGTTCAAAAACTGGCTCGGAAAATGACGAATGTGACAAAGGGGGCATCCCTTTGTCACATTCCATATCGCCGCGGTGGCCTAAAGGCCGCATAAATGTTTATCTAGCTGGGAAAACGGTGCCATTAAAATATGGGCTGATTACATATAATCCCGTCGAACGTTAAAATTGGGAGGAAACCGGCTTATGGAACAAAAGGCAAAGGAAGTAGCCTCGCACGCTGCGATTCCTGTGAGCATCTCGGCGATGCTCGTCACGCTGGGCGTGGTGTATGGCGATATCGGCACCAGCCCCATGTATGTAACCAAGGCGCTCGTTGCCGGCAACGGCGGCATCGGAAGCGTCACGCAGGAGTTCGTGCTCGGCGCGCTCTCCCTTGTCGTGTGGACGGTCACGCTGCTGACGACCGTCAAGTACGTGCTGATCTCGCTGCGCGCCGACAACCACGGCGAGGGCGGCATCTTTGCCCTGTACAGCCTGGTCAAGCGCTGCGGCAAGTGGCTCATCATCCCCGCCATGCTGGGCGGCGCGGCGCTCCTCGCCGACGGCATCCTGACGCCTGCCGTTACCGTCACCACGGCCATCGAGGGCCTGCGCACCATCCCGGCGGTCCATGCCGTGCTCGGTGACGACCAGGGTCGTGTCGTCGCCATCACGCTTGCCATCATCATCGCGCTCTTCTTGGTGCAGCGCATCGGCACGGCCAAGATCGGTCACGCCTTCGGCCCCATCATGACGCTGTGGTTTTTGTTCCTGGGCGGCACGGGCCTGTTCTTTGTCTGCCAGTATCCCGCGGTGCTGCTGTGCCTCAACCCGTTGCGTGGCATCGCTTTTCTGCTGAGCCCCAACAACCATGCGGGCATCATGATTTTGGGCAGCTGCTTCCTCGCTACCACCGGTGCCGAGGCGCTCTATTCCGACATGGGCCATGTGGGCCGCGGCAACATCTATGCCACCTGGCCGTTCGTTAAGTGCTGCCTGCTGCTGTCCTACATGGGCCAGGGCGCGTGGCTTATCAACAACGCCGGCAACCCGGAGCTCATGGGTATCGCCGACCTCAACCCCTTCTACCAGATGCTCGCCCCGGGTCTGCGCCCCTTTGCCGTCGGCCTTTCCACCGTCGCGGCCATCATCGCCTCGCAGGCGCTCATCACCGGCGCATTCTCGCTGGTGTCCGAGGCCAGCCGCCTGGACCTTATGCCGCATATGCAGGTCTTCTATCCTGCCGAGACCAAGGGCCAGCTCTACATCCCCATGGTCAACAACGTCATGCTCGTGGGCTGCGTCGTCGTGGTGCTGCTGTTCCAGAACTCGGCGCACATGGAGGCCGCGTACGGCCTGGCCATTACCCTGACCATGATGTGCACGACAATGCTGCTCTTCTTCTATCTGCACGTGGAGCGCAATCTCAAGGTCGCGCCGTGGATCTTTGCCGCCTTCTTCCTTATGCTCGAGGGCTTCTTCTTTGTGAGCTCGCTCACCAAGTTCTTCCACGGCGGCTATTTCACCATCCTTATGGCCGCGCTCATCATGGGCATCATGGTGTGCTGGTACAACGGCACGGCGGTTGAGCAGCGCCAGTTTACGCTGCTGCCGCTGCGCAGCTATCTGCCGCAGCTCAAGCGCCTGCGCGACGACGATCGCTACGAGCTCGTGAGCGACAACATCGTGTACCTGACCAAGGACACCAACACCGACTATATCGACCGCGATATCGTCTACTCGATTTTGGACAAGCACCCCAAGCGCGCTCGTGCCTGGTGGTTCGTGAACGTCGAGACCATGGACGAGCCGCATACCTTTGCCTACTCGGTCGAGACGTTCGGCACCGACTACGTATTCCGCGTGCATCTGTACCTGGGCTATAAGATCAACCAGCGCGTCAATGCTTACCTGCGCCAGGTTGTTCAGGACCTGGCTGCCAGCGGCGAGCTGCCGGCGCAGACGCACGATTACTCGGTCTACAAGGATCCGGGCAACATCGGTACGTTTAAGTTCGTCATGATCCGCAAGCTGCTGGCGCCCGAAAGCGACGTGGAGCCCAGCGAGCGTACGGCCATCACGCTCAAGTACATCATCCGCCGCGCCGCCGGCACGCCTGCGCGCTGGTACGGCCTGGAGAACTCCAACGTGAGCTTTGAGTACGTGCCGCTGTTCACCAAGTTTAAGGCCGTGAGCAAGATGCAGCGCCTGGCTCCCGACGAGCGTCCGTAGTCGACGTCTGCTGTTTGTCTAGCGACCGCGGGCTGCAAAGGCTATACACTTGGAACCACCACAAGGAGGCCACCACCACAAAGGTGCCTGTCCCCTTTGTGGTGGTTTTTGTTTTTGAGAGAGGGGCGGGGCGCTGATGGACGTCCATGCGGACGGCGATATTGCCGATAACTTTTGGTGGCGGCGTACAACGCTGACGCGTCGCAGCCCTCTGTATGACGCCTGCGTATCGGCGGGGCTGCTGGTCGCGGCGACGGTTGTGGGCGCGCTGCTCGACCATCCGGGTCTCGCGCCGAGCATCATGATCGTCTATGTGTTTGCCGTGCAGCTGTGCGCCTTCTTTACCTGGAGCCGCCTGTACTGCCTGCTGAGCTCTGCCGCCGCCGTGGCGCTCTACAACTTCTTGTTTGTCGACCCGCGTTACGCGCTGTCGTTTATCGACCGCGCCTATCCCGGCATGTTCTTCATTATGTTTGCGGTCTCGCTCGTGTCGAGCTCGATTGCGCTGGCCCTGCGCCGCGCCTTGGCGCAGGCTGCCGCCAGCGACCGTCGCACGCAGATGGTGCTCGAGACCAACCGCATGCTGCAGCGGTGCGGCGATCAGCAACAGATTGTGCATGCTATGGCAACGCAACTGGCGCGTCTTTCGGACTGTCCGGTCGTGTGGTATAGCGCCGATGCCGACGACGATGACCTGCTGCCGCGCACGATGTACACGGCCGTGGGCGATGCCGCGCCGGTGCACCAGCTGGCGCCGCAGATGCCGCCGCGGCTCTCGGCGTCCGCCTATGTGGGAACGCCGCTCGATGCCACCTATGGCGCTTCGGCGTTCTATGGCATATACCTGACTGTGCGCTCGGGTGACACCATGGTGCGCGCGGGCGATCCCGCCTCGGTGGTGGGGGTGCTCGCCATTGTCGCCGAGCCCGATGCGCTGACGCCCGAGGAGCGGACGCTTGCCGATGCCATCGCGAGCGAAGGCGAGCTGGCGCTCGATCGCGCCCGCGCCATGGAGGCCCGTGAGGAAGCGGCGGTGCTCGCTAAAAACGAGCAGCTGCGCGCCAACTTGTTGCGCTCCATCTCGCACGATTTGCGCACGCCGCTTACCAGCATTTCGGGTAATGCCGACGTGCTGCTCGACCAGGGCTCGACCGGCACGGCCGTGCTTGACGACCAGACACGCCGCGGTATGCTCCTATCCATTCGCTCGGACGCGCAATGGCTCAATGCTACCGTCGAGAATCTGCTCGCCATCACCAAGCTCGAGGGCGGCGGCATGCATCTGTCGACTACGCTCGAGCTTATGGACGATATCGTCGAGGAGGCGCTGCGCCACGTAAACCCGGCCGTGCGCGAGCACGACCTTAAGGTGGTGGCGTGCGATGAGCCGGCGCTCGTCAACGTCGATGCGCGCCTGATGGTGCAGCTGGTGGTAAACCTGGTGAACAACGCCATTACCTACACGCCCGCGGGCTCGCATATCGTGATTTCGATTAGCGTCGACGGCGGGTGCGTGAGGTGTTCGGTCGCCGACGACGGCCCGGGCATTGCGCCCGAGGACCGCGAGCGCATCTTTGAGTCGTTCTACACCGCCAACCATGGCCTGGCCGACAGCCGACGCAGTGTGGGCCTGGGGCTTTCGCTTTGCCGCTCCATTGCGCTGGCGCATGGCGGTAGCATAGAGGTTGCCGCGGCGGACCCGCACGGCTCGGTCTTTACGATCGAGCTTCCCGCCGTCGACGTTTCGTTTGATAAGGAGTAGCGCTGTGCCGAACTCTGCCGTGAAACCGCTCATCTTGGTCGTTGAGGACGACCCCGCCGTCCGCAACCTTATCGTCGCCGCGCTCGAGGCGCACGGCTTGCGCCATATGGCTGTGGAGACCGCTCATGCCGCCATCGCCGCCGCCTCGTCGCAGGCGCCGAGCATTGTGCTGCTCGATCTGGGCCTGCCCGATATGGACGGCGTCAAGGTGGTGGAGTCGGTGCGCACGTGGTCGGGCATGCCGATCATCGTGGTCTCGGCGCGCAGCGAGGACGCGGACAAGATCCGCGCGCTCGATGCTGGTGCCGACGACTACCTGACCAAGCCGTTTTCGGTCGAGGAACTGCTCGCGCGCATTCGCACGACGCTCAGGCGCCTTTCGTATGCGCAAACGGGCGGCGTTGCCTCCGAGGGCTCGTTCGATACCGGTGAGCTGCATATCGATTTTGATGCTGGCATCGCCATGATGGATGGCGAGGAACTGCACCTGACGCCGATCGAGTACAAGCTCCTGTGTCTGCTGGCGCACAACGCCGACAAGGTGTTGACGCACCAGTTTATCCTGCACGAGATTTGGGGCACGGCGACCAAGAGCGACCTGGCGAGCCTGCGCGTCTTTATGGGCACGCTGCGCAAGAAAATCGAGTCCGACCCCGCGCATCCGCGCTATATCCAGACGCATGTGGGCATCGGCTACCGATTGGTCATCCAAGGCTAGATCGCCAACCACCATCCCAATATGAGTTGCGGTGAAATACGGTCTAAATTTGCCTAATTCCAGGCAAAACAGTCCGTATTCCACCGCAACTATGTTACTTGCCCTTGGGCTTGCTGGCGTAGAACTTCTTCTTTTTGGGCTTGCTGGCGGGGGAGGGTTTGCCGGCAAAGTTGGACTTGCCGTCGCCGCGCGGCCCTCGGTCGCCGGCCTGCGCGTGCGCGGGTGCTGCTGCGCGAGGCTTGCGGGCCTCGGGGTTGCGTAGTTCCTCGACGCGCTCGGCAATCTCCTCGGCGCTAAAGCCGACTTCGGCCATGGCGTCCTCGATGGGCAGACGGCGCACGATATAGCAATGGTGCACCTTCTGGTTGCGCGCGAAGTCCTCGGGGATGGTCTGCGCCGTAATGTCCTCCAGCACGACGCCCGCGCGCGCGAGCTTGCGCGTTTCGGGGCGGAAGCCGCGCAGATTGCAGCTAAAGATGGCATGACCGCCCTGTGCGAGCAGGCGCGACACGCCGGCCAAAAGCTCAATATGGTCGCGTTGAACATCCCAGGTGCGGCGGCCCATCTTGGACGAGTTCGAGAACGTGGGCGGGTCGACAAAGATCAGGTCCCAGCGGTTGCGCGTCTGACGCTGGTCGCGAATCCAGGCGAGCACGTCGTCGCGCACAAAGTGATGCTGCGGGCCCACAAAGCCGTTCTGACGCATATTGCGCTCGGCCCAGTCCAGATAGGTGTTCGAGAGGTCAACCGTCACGGTCTCCTCGACGCCGCCGTCTGCCGCATAGCAGGTGGCAGTGCCGGTATAGGCAAACAGGTTGAGGAAGCGGCGCGCCTGCTTGGCGTGCTCGCGCACTAGGTTGCGGGTGACGCGGTGGTCCAGGAAGATGCCCACATCCAGATAGTCGTCAAAGTTGACGGCAAAGGTAAGGCCGCCCTCCTCGATGAGCGGCAGGCGACGGCGCGCGATGTTGGCGCGCTCGCCCGGGCCGCCCTTGCCGGCGCCCTGCTTGCCGTACTGCGAGCCGCCGCGCGAACGCATGCGGGCCTTGGCATGCACATGCTCGGCTGGGACATCCAGGATGCGCGGCGCGATGGCCAAGATGTCGAGCATACGGGCCTTGGCCAGCGCCGGGTCGATGGTCTTGGGCGCCGCGTATTCGGCGATGACGAGCCAGCGGCCTGGAGTCTGTGGGCAACCCTCGTACAGGTCGATGGCGGCGGAGTAGTCGGGCAGGTCGGCATCGTAGACGCGGTAGCAGCTCACGCCCTCGCGCTTGGCCCACTTGCGGCGCAGACGTGCGTTCTTGCGCAGGCGGTTGGCGAACTGCTCCGACTCGGGGATGAGCACGGGCAGCGGCTTGCCGTCGCCCAGGTCGAGCATGGCGGCAGGCTCGGGCATGGGGGTGTTGGCGGCCTCATAATCGACATCCGCGGCCTCACCCTCGGTATCCGCGCTGGTCGCAGCCTCAAATGTCGCGGCGACATGATCGAGCGAGGGCCAAACCTCAATAGTCGCCTCCTCGTTGTTGGGCATGACGGCGATGGAGCGCGCGGGCTCGGCATGGAGCGCGCGGGCCAGCAATCCGTCGCGGGTGAGCGCGGCGACCGGCGCGGCGGCAAGCTCGGGCGCGCGGTGCAGCTCGCCGACCAGCGTCATGGCGTCGTGCATGAGCGAAAGCGGGGTCTCGGTCGTATCCGCGACCACGGCGGCACCGGCGACGGCGCCCGCGTGGTCAAGTACGGTGGCAGATTTGGCGGCGCAAAAATCGACAAAGCGCTTGTAGCCGGCACACGTAACCATGCGCTCAGCGGTTTTGCGTGCGGCGGGGTCAACATCTACGGCAACGATGCGCGCCTGGCGCTCGCGTGCTTCCGTCTCGCGCTCGCGCGCCTCGGCACGCAGCCGCTCCCACAGGTCGGCATCATGCAGCTGCCAGCCCTCAAAGCCCCAGCGCTCGCGGGCGGCGCCCGGGGCGCGGTCGGTCAGAATATTCACGGCTTCCAGCAGCAGGCCGCCGCCGGCGCACGAGGCGTCGATCAACGTGGGCAGAGCCTCGTTCTCGTAGTCGTCGGCCGTCAGCTCGCGCTCGCACAGTGCGGTCCAGCCGATCTGCGCCAACACCAGGGCGGCGTAGTCGGGGCGTAGCACGTGCGTGCCCTCGCCAGCGCGGGTCGCCGCGGGCGGCAGACGCTTGAACAGCGGGTCGCCCGAAAGGTCTAGGCTTATGCTCGCGCGGCGCTGGCGCAACGAAAGCAGTAGGTGAACATCGGGGTCGGCGGCATCGACGTCGGCGCGGCGACCCGTGGCCTCGGCCAGGCGGTCACACAGCGCGTCCTTGGCGCGCAGAGCCGAGAAGCGCGTGTTGCGCAGCTGCTCGGTCACGCCGCGGGCGGTGATGGCGATGGTGGCGCCGGGGCGGACGATGTTTTCCCAGGCGATGTCGTAAACGCCGTCGTACAACTCATCGGCGTCCTGTGCCTCAAAGCGCCCAAGCACCACAAACACGCGGCTGGCCAGGCGCGACCACAGACAGGCGCGGTAGCCTTCTTCGAGCTCGCCCTCAAATGTAGCGCGGCCCCTCAGGCGGCGGACATGCGAAAGTCCGAGCCGTTTAAGCTCGTCGGCGAGTGCGGACTCAAAGCCCTCGGGGCAGCTTGCATAAAATTCCATGGGTGACCTCTCTGATTGCGTCGCTCCATTATATGATGGATGCTTCGTTTGCCATCGCCCCCGAAAGGAACCCATATGATTGATGCGTGCCCCGATTCCGCCGTGCTCTTTTTTGACGTGGACGGCACGCTGACGTCGTTCGATCCCGACGATATGACCGATAAGGACTTTTCGGCGGTTCGCCCTTCGCAGACGGCGATCGAGGCGTTTCATCGTCTGCATGACGCGGGGCATAAGGCGTTTATCTGCACGGGTCGCCCCCTGTGGCTCATTGCGGACGGCTTGCGTGCGCTCGACCCCGCGGGCATCGTTGCCATGGCGGGAGCCACGCTCGAGGTCGAGGGACGCGTGGTACACGAGGACTGCTTTGACGAGGACGTTATCGAGGAGCTCGCGCATCGCATTGCCGCGGCGGGCGGCGAGGCCTTGTTCGAGACGAACGGTGCCACCTATTCACTTGAGCCAGTTGGTGTCGAACAGTCATTTCTGCTAGGCGCCGACGTGGTGCATGGCGTTGATCAGATGCGCGTCGATGGCCGCTTGCGCGTAGGCAAGGTGTGCATTAATGCGCGCGACCTGGCTTGCGTGGCCAACGACGATGGCTTTATCGATTGCGAGTTTGAGCTGTGCAATACCGGCGGCCAGAACCGCGAGCTGAGCCCCAAGGGTATCGACAAGGGCGTGGGCGTGGCGCGAGCGCTGGCGTATCTGGGCCGCGAGGGAAATGCGCGCACCTTTGGCTTTGGCGATTCGGGCAACGACTTGGGCATGCTCGCCGCCGTCGAGACAGCCGTGGCCATGGGCAACGCCATGCCCGAGGTCAAGGCGGTCGCCGACTACGTGACCGACGATGTCGCACACGACGGCACCGTCACAGCGATGCGCCACTTTGGGTTGATCTAATTAAATGGCCGGGTCGCCTGCAGTGGGGGGCGACCCGGCCATTTGAGCTATTTTGCAATATAGAGCTTGGGATGGCTGCGACTGCTCTCGATCGCCGCCGTCATGATGCCCTCGTCGTCTCCATCAACGATGATGCCATCGAGGTCATCGATCTGCGCGGACTGATAAAAACTGGTCTTGTTGAACTTTCCCTGGTCAACCATCATGTAGCCCTGGTTTGAGTTGGTTAGGTACAAATGCTTGATCATGGCCGAGAAGTCGTGCTCGACGGTAAAACCGTGGTCGGGGTGGAATCCGTCGGCACTGACAAACGCCTTATCGGCATGTAGTTTGCTCATGCAGTCGAGCGTTAGTGCGCCCGCGAGATAGAGGTGGCCCTTACGCACGGAGCCGCCCGGCAGCACTACTGAAGCATTGGGGAGATTGAAGCTGGCGTAGTTCGCGATTGCAAGATCGCCGGTGATAATGGTGATCTCACGCTTGTCCATGAGGGCCTTAGCGAAGTAAAAGCCTGTGGTGCCGATATCAATTACCAGAACATCGCCATCATCAACAAGAGTTGCTGCGGTTGCGGCGATGGCCTCCTTGGCCTCGACTTGGACATTGATGCGCTCCTCGGGATACGAGATTGCGTTGGAGCGAGAAAGCGACACCGCTCCGCCGCGTACGCGACGCAGCTTGCCTTCGGATTCCAGCGAGACGAGGTCGTGTCGCGCGGTGACTTCCGAAACCGAAAAACGGCGAACGATGTCTGATACCGAGATATTTGGCTTTTCGGCCAGCCAATTCATGATAAATCTCTGACGCTCGGCCGGTGAAAGGTCTGAAGTAGATGCCATATGCCGCTCCTTTTGAACAAAAGGCAAAAGATGCGCCTTTAGTAATCGAAATATAACGTATCGATATGAAAAGAACAAGGCAAAATCGAATGAATCAAATGAACGGGATGACATGTCCCAAATGCATGTATAGCAGATAGTTCACACGTAGACGGGCTATAAAGAGTCTCATTCTGAAGGTGACGCCCAAAAGAAGTACGTTTACACCCGATATTCGACCGTTCACGGAAAGTTGACAATTGAGCTTTCGATAGCTTTTGAAATGGTTTATAAAAGAAAACCGAAAAGCTTTTGAAACAAAGAAGAAGGCTTTCGATAGCAATAGCGTTAGATGAGAAAGGACCGAACATGGCGATTAAGGTGTTTGCCGACGGCGCTAACCTCGAAGGCATGCTTGACATGCATGACAATGGCAACGTTCAGGGCTTCACGACCAATCCTTCCCTTATGAAGGCCGGTGGCGTGACTGACTACCGCGCTTTTGCCAAGATGGTTCTTGAGCACATTACCGATGTGTCGGTCTCTTTTGAGGTGTTCGCCGACGACGAGGCGGGTATGGAAGCCGAGGCTCGCGAGATTGCAACCTGGGCAGACAACGTCTACGTTAAGATCCCGGCGCTCAACACCAAGGGCGAGTCCACGGCCGCGCTGGTCAAGCGCCTTTCTGCCGATGGCATCAAGGTGAATGTCACCACTATCTTCACGCCCAAGCAGGTCGACGAGTTTGTCGATGCCGTCTCGGCCGAGACCCCCTCTATTCTGTCCATCTTTGCCGGTCGCATTGCCGATACCGGCGTCGATCCGCTGCCCCTCATGGCGGAGTCCGTAAAGAAGGCTGCCGTTAAGCCTGCTGCCGAGGTTCTCTGGGCGTCTACGCGCGAGGTCCTCAATATCTTCCAGGCGGAGTCCGTTGGATGCCAGATCATTACGGTCCCCAATGCCCTTCTTGCCAAGCGCAAGAATTTCGGGAAAGATTTGCTTGAGTACTCGCTTGATACGGTCAAGGGCTTTGCCCGCGACATTCAGGCGCTTGGTTTTCATATCCTGCCCGAGGAGTAGGGGACGAGCATGCTGACCGATCTTCTTAAGCCCGAGCTTGTTGCCTGCCACGTCGAGGCCTCCGACTGGGAGGAAGCGATCAGGGCATGTGGTAAGTTGCTCGTAGACGCTGGCAAATGCGACCAGAGCTATGTTGACGCCATGATTTCATCGGTTCACAAATTCGGCCCCTATATGGTCTTGGAAGAGGGCATCGCTATGCCCCATGCTCAGGCAGATGGCAATGTGAGTGAAGCGGGGATCTGTATCGTCACACTTGACCCTGCCATTGCGTTTGGACATGAGGATTTCGATCCGGTTCACGTGCTCGTGGGTATTTGCGCACCCGACCCCAAGGCTCATCTTGGCTGCTTGGCGGAGCTTTCGCAGATGTTCGAGGACGAGGACTGCGTTGCCAAGCTCAGTGCGTGCGATGCGCCCGAGCAGGTTTTGGAGACCATGCGTTCATTCTTTTAGGCCTTAATGGCACGGCGATGCGTCGCCGCTTTTGGATAGACGGAAAACCGTCACGTGTAGGAGAGGAAGGTTGCCATGCATATCATCACCGTATGCGGAAACGGCATCGGGTCTAGCCTGATGCTCGCTGGCAAAGTCGAGGAGCTTTGCGAGGAGGAGGGCATCAAGGCCGACGTTGAGTCTATGGACCTGAACGGTGCTTCTTCCGCAAATCCGGATCTGTTCATCACCGTTAAGGAACTCGCCCCCGAGCTCCACGGCAACGTTGTGATCGTTCGCAGCTATGTGAACAAGAAGAAGATCCGCGAAGACGCCCTCGAGGCAATCAAGGCGGCTGCCGCTAACGCCTAAATCGGCACAAAAAGGGCGGTTCCCTGTGGAAGAGGGAAACGCGCCCACGTTAGAGAGAAAGGAAGCGCAGATGCAAGCCATCCTTCCCATACTTGAGTTTATCCAATCGATTCTGACCAAGCCAGCGTGGATTATGGGTCTATTTGCCTTTGTGGGCCTTGTCGCGCTTAAGCGTCCTGCCCACAAGGTGATGACGGGCACCCTGAAGCCCATTCTTGGTTACATCATGCTGTCTGCCGGCGCCGCTGTTGTTCAGGAGAACCTTGCTCCGCTGGGTACCTTCATCGAGACCGGTTTCCACATCACCGGCGTCGTGCCCAACAACGAGGTCGTCGTTTCGATGGCTCAGAGCGTCCTCGGCGTTCAGACCATGATGATCCTGATTCTCGGCTACGTCGTGAACATTATCATTGCCCGCTTTACCAAGTTTAAGTACATCTTCCTGACGGGCCATCACAGCATGTTTATGGCCTGCCTGCTGTCTGCCGTTCTGCAGGCATCTGGCTTCCAGGATGTCCAGCTTGTCATCGTGGGTGGCATGTTCTTGGGCCTCGTGAGCGCTATGCTTCCCGCTGTTGGTCAGCGTTTCACCGAGAAGGTTACCGATGGCGATGAAATCGCCATGGGCCACTTCGGTTCACTCGCTTATTACATCTCCGCTGCAGTCGGTACGCTTTTTGCTAAGGACGCCGAGGAGAACAGTACCGAGAAGATCGAGGTTCCCGAGAAGTTCTCCTTCCTGCGCGACACCACCATCTCCACGGCCCTTACCATGGCCTTCTTCTACCTGGTTACCGCTTTCGCCGCTTACATCGCAGATCCTGCGGTCGTTACCAAGACCGCTGGCGGCGACAACGTGATTGTCTATGCCCTGACCTGCGCTCTGTCTTTTGCCGTCGGTGTCACCATCGTCTATAACGGCGTTCGTATGATCCTTGCCGACCTGGTCCCGGCTTTCCAGGGCATCTCCAACAAGCTGATCCCCGGTGCCATCCCTGCCGTCGACTGCGCCGTCTTCTTCCCCTATGCTCCCACCGCCGTCATCCTCGGCTTTGTCGCTTCCTTTATCGGTGGCGTGGTCGGTATGTTCATCGTGGGCGCTACCTTGGGCATCTTCATCATCCCGGGCATGGTTCCCCACTTCTTCTGCGGTGCTACCGCAGGCATCTACGGCAATGCTACCGGCGGTCGCAAAGGTGCGGCTCTTGGCGCTTTCGTCAACGGCCTGCTCATCACCTTTGCCCCGGCCCTGCTCCTGCCCGTTCTTGACGTCTTTGGCTTCAAGAACACTACGTTCGGCGACTTCGACTTCTCCGTCATTGGTATTACGCTCGGCCGCGCTGCCGAGGCCTTCGGTACCACCGGTGTCTACGCGATTCTCGCTGTCCTTTTGATCGTCGCCTTCGTCCCCAACTTCATCCACACCAAGGGTGCTGTGATCAACCACGTTGAGGAAGAGTAATCCAGGCATACGTTAAGCCCTAATCGGGCGGAGCTCCGATAACCGGCTCCTACACGGAAGCGGTGACGTCTCAATCGAGGCGTCACCGCTTTTTGCTTTGGAGCGATTGTGAATATGAGCCGGCGAGGCGCTGCTTCTGTTCCGTGAACGGAATCAAACGCAATGATCGGCAAAAACGTTTTGCCGCTGGGGCGTCGATATAAAAATGGTAAATCTGCAAAACCGTTCGCCGAGAAGATAAAAAACCGCAGCTCACGCCTTGATAAACGTAGATAAAGTGTTTAGCAGTTTAACGCCCATGTGCAAGCGAAAGGAATCAGGCAGATGGCAATCAAGGTGTTCGCTGACGGTGCAAACCTCGAGGGCATGCTCGACATGTACGAGAACGGCAACGTTCAGGGCTTCACAACCAACCCGTCCCTTATGAAGAAGGGCGGCGTGACGGATTACCGCGCATTTGCCAAGGAGGTCCTGGCCCACATCACCGATGTGTCCGTTTCGTTTGAGGTTTTTGCCGACGACGTAGAGACCATGGAGGTCGAGGCACGCGAGATCGCTACCTGGGCCGAGAACGTCTACGTCAAGATTCCGTGCGTGACCACTAAGGGCGAGTCCACCGCCGAGCTGGTGCTCAAGCTTTCCGCCGACGGCATTAAGGTCAACGTCACCACCATCTTCACGCCCGCGCAGGTCGACGAGATGGTCGAGGCCGTTGACGCCGAGACGCCGTCCATCATCTCGCTCTTTGCCGGCCGTATCGCCGACACCGGCGTCGATCCCATTCCGTTTATGACGGAGTCGGTCAAGAAGGCCGCCGCCAAGCCAAACTGCGAGGTCCTGTGGGCGTCCACGCGCGAGCTCATCAACATTTACCAGGCCGAGGCCTGCGGTTGCCAGATCATCACGGTGCCCAACAGTATCCTGGCCAAGCGCAAGAACATCGGACGTGACCCGTACGAGGTCTCGCTCGATACCGTGCGCGGATTTGCCAAGGATATCGCCGCTCTGGGCTTCCATATCCTGCCGTAAGCAAGGGTACCCCCTGCGGCGACGTGCAAAATCGCGAATATTCAGCACGGTAAAGGCTTTTACCAGCTGGTTGAAGCACGGAACGGCCCCCGTTTTGGCTCTAATTGACGCTAAAACGGGGGCCGTTTTTGCTTTTATGGCTCTCTGAGGCACCGCGGGGCTATCGAGAGATGCTGAATATTCGCGATTTTGCACGTCGCCAAGAGGGGGAAGTCGGGCCCTACTCTGACCACTCGGACGTACTCTTACCCGAACCCGCTGCTTCATGGGACGGCATGTCATGCGTCTGAGCTGCGGTTTTCATGCAGCGGGTAGTCGGATTGCTGCTGAGTTGCTCGAACCTACTCGAACCTACTCTGTTCGAGCGGGGCCCAAATGGTAAGGGGCTATTAGGGGGCTGAAGAGCTATAGGGAGCTCGAAGAGATGACATCGGCTCCCGAGCGCATGACTTCCCCCAGCATCCTGATTCCTCGGTCAAGCTCGATCTGCTTTTCGAAATAGTCGGCGTGCTCAAGGAAGCGCTCGCGCAGGGTGCGCAGGCCTGCCGCCTTTTCCGACCTCGCGTCCGCATCGCTGACAATTCTTTCGAAGCAGAGCACGAGTGCGGTGAAGTCGTGGATGACGGGGAAGCGCTTCGTAAGGGCGACGAGCTCCTGGTCGATTCCGAGCTCCTCCCGCGCGGCCGTCGCGATGGAGCCGACGGGCTTCTGTAGACGCTGCCCGATCGTGTTCAGAACGTTGCCGTTATGAGCGGCCGCGTTGCGCAGGGCCTTCACGGGGAACAGGAGCTGCTTGACGGATTCGGCCTCCTGGCTGCGTTCCCTCCTGAGGTCGTAGAAGTAGAACTTGTAAAGCGCGATGATTCCCCCGAAGGAGACGAGTTCCAGGTAGTTCCAGACGTACATGTCCTCGCGTCTGCCGTACTTATTCGCGAGGTCCCGGGTGTAGTTCGAGTCTCCGAGGTACGAGACGCTGCGCTCGAGGTGCTCCGGGTCTATCCCCAAAGTCTGATCCTCGGCGATGTGGAGCATCTCGAGGAAGAGCATCACCCGCTCGCTGCCGCCCACCCCATCTAGCCGGTCGGCGATGGCCTTCATCCTCTCGACGGTGGCTTCTGACCCGCTTGGATCGAACCGCTCCTCCAGCATCCTCTCCTTACGCAGCCTTTCGTGGGCGAAGAGGAGGTCGAGGACCTCCTTCCCGTCGGCGCCGTCGTCCATCATCGTCCGGTTTAGATGGACCTTCATGTAGTGCTCGATGTCAAGCGTCATCGAGAGGATGTGCTCGCGGAGGTGGTGGTCGAGTCTGGTGAGCTCGGTGAGGTAGGCGAAGTCTAGGTTGACGTAGCGTCCGTAGCCCTCCGACGCGGGGCTACGATACGTTGAGAAGCACTTCGCAAACGCCTTGACCTTGAAGAAGAAGTTCTTGTCGCGGAGGAACGCGACTGCATCCTTGGGGCTCATTATGTCGAAGCGGACGCCCCGCTCTGCGAGGTGGGCGACCTGTTGTTCTGCCGGGATGAGCGGGCGCTCCTTCATGATCGTTCCTCCAAAACGAAAAATGCGGCTGTAGGTACAGGTACCCGCAGCCGCTAAAAGCCCGAAGGCTTTTCACACTGCGGACAGTATACCCCACTTTGCCGAAGGGGCAAAGAGCGCGGGGAACGCCCGCCCTCTTTGCGATACTTGCCGCGAAGAGGGGATATCCGCTTTGGCGGTTTACTTTCCTTGCACCATGGTGAGGGAAATCTTCTTGCGGTCGCGATCGACCTTCTCGACCCACACCTTGACCGTGTCGCCGACGCGCACCACGTCGCTCGGGTGCTTTACGAAGCGGTTGGCCAGCTTGGAGATGTGCACGAGGCCGTCCTGGTGCACGCCCACGTCGACGAAGGCGCCAAAGTCGACGACGTTGCGCACCGTGCCCTTGAGCTCCATGCCGGGTTCCAGGTCGTCGATGGAAAGCGCCGAGCGGCTAAAGACCACCTCGGGCGCATCGTCGCGCGGATCGCGGCCGGGTTTCTTGAGCTCGTTGACGATGTCGATGAGCGTGAGGGTGCCGCAGTCCAGGTCGCTTGCCAGCGCCGAGATGCTGCCCAGGCGGCGCTCGATGTCGGGCACGCCGCCGCGGCTGAGCTCGCTTGCCGCAACGCCGGCACGTTCCAAGACGGATGTGGCCACCTCGTAGCTCTCGGGGTGGACGCTTGTCGCGTCGAGCGGGTTCTTACCGCCGCTGATGCGCAGAAAGCCCGCGGCGTTGAGATATGCCTTGGGCCCCAGCTTGGGGACCTTCTTGAGCTGGCGGCGATCGGTAAAGGCGCCGTTTTCCTCGCGGTAGGCCACGATGTTCTTGGCCACGCTCGGCGTGATGCCCGATACGTATCCCAGCAGGCTCGCGCTCGCGGTGTTCACGTCGACGCCCACGCGGTTAACGACGTCCTCCACCACGTGGCCCAGGGTGCGCGAAAGCTCGGCCTGGTCAAGGTCGTGCTGGTACTGGCCCACGCCGATGGACTGGGGAGGAATCTTGACGAGCTCTGCCAACGGGTCCTGCAGGCGGCGGCCCAGGCTCATGGCGCCGCGCACGGTGACGTCCAGATCGGGATATTCCTGGCTGGCGAGCTCGGAAGCGGAGTACACCGACGCGCCAGCTTCGTTGACAATGGTGTAGCGAAGGCTGGGCGCCTGCTCGGCAATGAACTCCGAGACGACTTCCTCGGTCTCGCGGCTGGCGGTGCCGTTGCCGATGACGATGGTGTTGACGCCGTCCTTCTTGACGAGGCGGGCGAGTTCGCGCTTGGTGCCGGCGACGTCGTGGCGCGGCTTGGTAGGATAGACCACGCCGTGGTCGAGCAGCTTGCCGGTCTCGTCCATGACGGCGACCTTGCAGCCGGTACGGTAGCCCGGATCGAGCGCGAGCACGCGGGCGCCGCGCACGGGGCGCGCCGAGAGCAAGCCCTCGAGATTCTTGGCAAAGACGTTGATGGCCTCGGTCTGCGCACGGACGGTGAGTTTGGCGCGGGCCTCGCGCTCAAGCGAGGGAGCCATGAGGAGCTTGTAACCGTCGGCGATGGCGGCATCGAAGATGGGAGCAAACACGCCCTGGCGGCGGGGCCAGCGGCTGCCGAGGCGCGCCGTGGCAGCCGCGCCGTCGACGCTCACGCGCACGCGGAGCTTGCCCTCGCGCTCACCGCGGTCGATAGCCAGCACGCGGTGGTTGGGAATACGGCGCAGCGGCTCGTCAAAGTTATAGTAGGGCTCGTAGGGGGTCTTCTCGGCGGGGTCGGTGGCCTCGACGACGATGTCGGCGGTGTTTTGCGTAAAGGCGCGCAGGTCGGCGACGTTCTCGGGGTCCTCGGCCACCGTTTCGGCCACGATGTCCGCCGCACCGGCGAGCGCCTTCTCGGGCGTGTCGAAGCCGGCCTCCTCGTTGACGTATGCCGCGGCGACGTCGAGTGCGCTGCCCTTGGCCGATGCCTGCATGATGATCATGTTGGCGAGCGGCTCCAGGCCTGCCTCGCGGGCCTTCTGCGCGCGAGTCATGCGCTTTTTGCGGTAGGGCTTGTAGAGGTCCTCGACACGCTGGAGCTGCGTGGCCTCGCGAATCTGCTGCTCGAGTTCGGGCGTGAGTTTGCCCTGGGCGTCGATGAGCAGAAGGACGTCCTCTTTACGCTGCTCAAGATTGCGCAGGTAGGACAGGCGCTCGTCGAGGGCGCGCAGGGCGACGTCGTCCATGCCGCCCGTGGCTTCCTTGCGGTAGCGCGAGATAAAGGGAATGGTGTTGCCCTCGTCGATGAGCTTGACGGCCGCCTCGACGTTGGCGGCCTTGAGGTTGAGCTCGCGCGCGAGCTGGGCGATAAGATCCATGGGACTCCTTGCGTTTGAGGTGCGTTTGCAGCACAGAGCTACCAAGGATACCACCCGTCCCAAAAGACTGTTTTGGGCCCGCGCCACGAAAACGGCCTATCTACTACGTTTGAACCGTATGGATCGACCACCCCCGGTTTTTCGAGAATATGCAAGCCGTCTACCTGCGGTTTTTATTTCGCGAAATTCGGTATGGATGAGGGTGATTGGTTAAACGTAGTAGATAGGCTCATTCCGTGGCGAACGAATCAAGCCGAGGTGCAAAAAGGCCCCCCGTCTCAGAAAATCATTGGAAACGTAGCAAAATGCCCCGCGGGCAGGAGGCTGCTCGCGGGGCAAAGAAGAGGGGCTTATTTGTGGCGGACCGAGGGACTCGGCATGGGGTTTCTGCCGCGGCCGCTCTCAAGGCATTACAGCTCGACGAGCTGGCCGGTCTCGGCGGCCTCCTTGATGGCGTTGAGAAGCGTGAGCGTCTTGACGTTGTCGGCGGGGGTCACGACGGGCTCAACCTCACGGCGGACAACCTTCACAAAGTGCTTGAGCTGCATCTTGTGCGGCAGCGCCGGGTCCACGGCCGGAATCTCCATCTGCAGCGGCTTGTGCCAGTTGGAGGCGCCGTCGTAGGAGAACTGGTGCAGGCGGGGGGGCGGAAAGGGGCCCCCAGGGTCCCCCCGAAAA
>UQKU01000009.1 GCA_900541675.1 uncultured Collinsella sp.
TCAACGGAGGCTTATTCAACGATACAGTCTGTTTTTGAAGATGCAGATGTGATATATTTTACCGGCGGAAATTCTTTTTTCCTTATAGACCAGCTCCGTAAAACGGGAACGGATGAGCTGTTGAAGAAAGAATTGGCAAAGGGAAAACTAATGATTGGTGAATCGGCAGGTGCGATTGTATGCGCTCCAAGCATCCAATATATCGAGCAAATGGATGAAAAGCCGGAGGACTACTCACAAAAGGATGATGCAGGGCTTAATTTGATTGATTTCTATGTTCTTCCGCATTTTCTTACAGCACCATTTAAGAAAGTTACCGAGAAAATAATGACTGAGTTTTCGGATTTGAATCTATACCCAATTAACAATCGTCAGGGAATTGTAATTGATGGTGAAGGTTCAAAGGTTATTTGCAAAGACTAATTTAAAATTCCAGTTTGCTGCACTCGTTCCTAGCAGGGTTTGGGGCAGGAGGGGCGCAAGAGACGGGAGGGCCTTGTACGCGTTCCTGCGCGAGGACCGCGGGGAGGGACTGCCTGGTTACGGCGCCTGTCAACTCGGTCTACGTCTTTGATGACCCGGTCGTACTCAATATCAACTTCATGGATGATGCCAAAACGGTCACCCGTGAGGAAGTGTTGGGTTCGAGTGCTGTGGACAATGTTCCAACATGCTGGGATCGAACTCGCTAGCCGGAATCACGCGGTAACCGTGGCGGAGTAGAAGGTCGACGAAAACACCGTTGCCCGCAGTGAGCGTGCCACTAAAGGTGCCGTCGTAGATACGGCCCGCCCCACACGAGGGGCTGCGGTCCTGCAGGATGCACGCGGCGATCTCTTCCGGGCCGCCCGCCTGCTCGCACATATCAAGCGCGCGCTGAGCACCCTGGCGAAACTCGCGATCGACTGAGGTACCCTCGCAGGTACGGACCTCGCCGTTCACAATCTCGGACGGCTTGCGCGGCGTGGGCAGGCCCCCAAAGACCTCAGGGCACACCAAGAGTACCCCGGTCCCCGTGTATTCGCACGCTTCGACCAGCTCGCGATGGTAGTTATCGAGCCCGTTATACTTGCAGCTCTCGCCCATCAAGCAGGCACTTACCACGATCTTCATATTCAACTCTCCCCACGCAAAACGCCCCATTTGAGATGGACACTCAAATGGGGCGATTGACACTGCGCAACTAGAATTACTGCTGCTTGGGCATCAGCGGATTCTCACGCGTGAGGAGGTTCATAAACTCCTCGCCCGTGATGGTCTCCTTCTTGTACAGATAACGAGCCAGCTCATGGAGCTTGAACTTGTTCTCCTTGAGGATCTGCAGAGCGCGATCGTGCGCGTCCTCGATCAGCTTAGCGACAATCGCGTCCACACGCTCGGCCGTACCGGGGGCGCAGGTGAGCGACGTGTCCTGATTGAGATACGCGTTCTGCACGGTACCGAGCGCCATCATGCCAAACTCGTCGGACATACCAAAGCGCGTCACCATGTTGCGGGCGAGCTTGGTGGCCTGTTCGATATCGTTGGCGGCACCGGTCGTCATCTCGCCAAAGATGAGTTCCTCGGCCGCACGGCCGCCGCAGTAGACGGCAAGCTTGTCCAAGACCTCCTGGCGCGTGGTCAGGAAGCGCTCGTCCTCCTCGACCTGCATGGTATAGCCAAGAGCACCGCTCGTGCGCGGCACGATGGTGATCTTCGTGACCGGCGCAGAGCCCTTCTGGCGGGCGGCAACAATAGCATGGCCGATCTCGTGATAAGAAACGACCTGCTTCTCGTGGTCGGACAGCACCGTGGACTTGCGCTGCTGACCGGCAATGACGACCTCCACCGACTCCTCGAAGTCGTCCTGGGTTGCACGCTTGCGGCCCTCGCGAACGGCGCGCAGGGCGCCCTCGTTGATGATATTGGCCAGGTCGGCGCCCGAGGCACCGGGCGTGGCGCGGGCAATCGCGGTCAGATCGATCGGCGGCTCGGTCTTCACACTCTTGGCGTGAAGCTCGAGGATGTTCTTACGGCCGGTCAGATCGGGCAACTCGACGGGGATGCGGCGGTCAAAACGACCGGGGCGCAGCAGGGCGGGATCGAGGCTGTCGGGACGATTGGTGGCAGCGAGGACGACGATACCCTTGTGGTTATCGAAGCCGTCCATCTCGGTCAGCAGCTGGTTGAGTGTCTGCTCGCGCTCGTCGTTGCCGCTAAAGCCGCCGCCATCGCGCTTTTTGCCGATGGTATCGATCTCGTCGATAAAGACGATGCACGGGGCCTTTTCCTTGGCCTGCTTAAACAGATCGCGGACCTTGGCGGCGCCACGGCCGACGAACATCTCGACGAACTCAGAACCCGAAATGCTAAAGAACGGCACGCCCGCCTCGCCGGCAACAGCCTTGGCGAGCAGGGTTTTACCGGTACCCGGAGGGCCAACAAGGAGAGCACCGCGCGGCAGCTTGGCGCCAATTTCCTCGTAGCGCTGCGGCTTCTCCAGAAAGTCGACGACCTCCTTGAGGGATTCCTTGGCCTCTTCCTGGCCAGCGACATCCTTAAAGGTCACGCCCACATCCTTGGAGGCGATAACGCGAGCGCCGGACTTACCCAGTCCACCGCCGCCAAAGCCACCGCCGCCAAAGTTCATCGACGGGCCGTCATCGCCCATGGCCTTCTTCATACGGCGGTTGAGCCACCAACCGATCAGGAAGAAGATGGCCATGGGAAGGATGAGCGTGAGCAGGTAGTAGGTCATCAGACCCGAGTTTTTATCGGGAACGACCGACTCCAGGGACGCACCGGATTCAAGCACACGATCGGTAAAGCCCGCGTCATTCGGCACACCGGTCGTCTTGTAGGCGATGTTCTCGTCCTCGCCCTTCTTGGTGTAATAAATGGTGTAATCGTCGGTATTGTACTCGACCTTGTCGACACTCTTCTTATCGAGCGCTTTGACAAACGTCGAGTAATCGGTCTTCGTAATCTGCTGCGTGTGACCGATGTTGGGGAACAGAACGGTCGAGAGCACGAGGTAGACGACGAAGGCGATGAGCACGTAGAGGATCATATTCCGTCTACGTTTGTTGTCATCCATCTCCATCTGCTTGAACTCCATCTACTGGGGTTGATAATGCTATCTAGAATACCCAACCCAGACGGCAATAAACCGACGCCGGGCACGAAAGGACAGAGATGGCATCACTGGAAGTCGGCAAGGTTCAGATCTATACGGGCGACGGCAAGGGCAAAACAACGGCTGCGCTGGGGCTCGCGCTGCGCGCCACAGGCTATGGACTTAATGTGCTCATGCTGCAGTTTGCCAAGAAGCTGCACTGCGCCGAACACGATGCCGCGCCGCGCCTGGGACTGCGCATTGTACAGGCCGATCGCGACACGCCCGAGGCTTGCGCCGCACAGATCATGGAGCTGGCGCGCGAGCAAATATCACAGGTCGACGTGCTCATTCTGGACGAACTCGGCGAAGCGATGCGCCGCGGCTTTGTGACGCGCGAAGATGTAGAGGCGCTGATCGCGATAAAGCCCGCCACCACGGAGCTCGTGCTCACCGGCCGCGGCTTGCTGCCCCTCGCCGACCTTGCAGACCTAGTAACCGAAATGCGCCCCATCAAACACTACTTCGACGAAGGCCTCCTAGCCCGTCAAGGCATCGAATACTAAATGACCCGAAAGGGACGGAGGAAAACGGATCATTTCGCCTTATCACCGGGCCAATGATCCGTTTTCCTCCGTCACCTACAGGTCATTAGGCAGTGGCGCGGCCGAGCCAGTTGCCGCTGTGGTGGTAGATGGTGAACATCGTAGCTGTGATGAGCCAGGTTACGGGGTAAACCAGCAGCAGGTGCTCAAGCGACGGATCGAACGGCATAATCGCAAACACCCAGATCACCCTGAGCACGACGGTGCCAAAAATCGTGAGCAGCATGGGCTGCAAGCTCACGCCGGCGCCGCGGATAGAGCCCGACGCGTTCTCGATAATCGAGAAGATCGCGTAGAACGGCGCGATAAAATGAAGAATCGTCGTGGTGTACGCCGAAATCGAAGCATCGTCGACAAACAGACGCGACAACGGACCCGAGAACACCAGTAGCACGGCAGACAGGCCGCCAATGAGCATAAACGACAGCACGAGTGACGTATGGTAGCCCTTGCGCATGCGCTCGTAGTTGCGCGCGCCAAAGTTCTGTGCCGAGAACGTGGTAATCGACACGCCAAGCGCCTCGGTAACCATCCAGACAATGCCATCCAAGCGGCCCGAAAGACCCCACGCCGTAGTGACATCGGCGCCAAACGAGTTGACCGACACCTGAATCAAAACGTTGGAAATCGAATACGCAGCAGACTGAAAGCCAAGCGGCAGACCACACGAGATCATGCTCTTACAAATGCGAGGATCAATGCCGAGTTTGGACAGTGAAAGCCGCCACGCACCCGGTGCGTGCATCATGCGAATCACGATCATCGTGGCGTTGGAGCAAATGGTCAGCGCCACCGCGATGCCGCAGCCCAGAGCCTCCATATGAAGCACGGCAACGAAAATGACATCCAGCACCGCATTAACAAGGCAGCCGGAAGCGATGATCACAGCAGGCCCGCGCGTGTCGCCAACGGCGCGCAGCAGTGCCGTTCCCATATTGAGCGGCAGTGCCGCAACCATAGCGGCAAAATAGCAACGAGCATAGGCCACGCCCTCGGCCAATAGTTCATGCGGCGTGTTCATAACCACCAGCATGGGCTCAACGAACACTATGCCAAGAATCGAGAAAACGATACCGCCCACCAGCGCGAGCGTCATGGCCGTATGGACCGAACGACTCAGT
The DNA here is from genome assembly GCA_900541675.1 of uncultured Collinsella sp. Taxonomy (GTDB): domain Bacteria; phylum Actinomycetota; class Coriobacteriia; order Coriobacteriales; family Coriobacteriaceae; genus Collinsella. Next base: position 4,821 of record UQKU01000009.1, read on the forward strand.
CGCTCATCATCGTGCTGGCCAAAATACTGACCGGTAATGACCGCACAGCCGGCGCCGACGCCAACGCAAAAGCCAATGCAGAGCTCGGTGAGCACCATCGTGGCCTGAATGCCACCCAGCGCTAGCTTGCCGCCAAACTGACCGACGATATAGGTACCGATAAGCGTGTAAGCCTGCTGAAAAAACGAACTAAAGAAGATGGGAACGCACAGCGACAGCAGCTGCTGCCAAATGACACCCTGCGTTACATCGATAGCCGTAGATTTCTTAGCCACACGCCCTCCCCACAAGCGTACGTCAAACAACAAAACGGCAATTTAAGACCAAAGCCAATACCAGCTTAGCACCGACCGGCGTCGACCGATACACCCCGAATCAGAGCCCGGTGCGAAATATCTGCCTAGTGATATAAACCCGGCTGGTAGTGATATTCATTGCTCACGTGCGGGCACAGCTGCCAAAAGGCGACGGCACACGCCGCGGCCACGTTGAGCGAATCGACCCCGTGCGCCATCGGAATGCGCACGGCCCGGTCGCAGCCCGCGATGGTCTTGGCGCCCAGGCCGGCACCCTCGGTGCCCATAAAGATTGCCAGGCGGTCAATCTCCTGTAGCGCGGGATCGTCCAGCGAAACGGAGTCATCCGTCAACGCCATGGCGGCACACGAAAAACCGGCATCGTGCAGCGCCGCCAGGCCGTCATGCGGCCACACGCGCGCCTCACTGCCAATACGCGTCCACGGCACCTGAAACACGGTTCCCATGCTCACGCGGGCCGAGCGACGGTACAGCGGATCGCAGCACGTAGGGCTCACCAGAATGCCGTCGACATTGAGCGCGGCGGCCGAGCGGAAAATCGCGCCGACGTTGGTGTGGTCGACAATACCCTCGAGCACGCATACGCGCACCGGTCGCTTCCCTGCAGCTTTTACGACGCCGCCCAAGAACTCATCGACTGGAATCTGCCGCGGGCGACGAAACGCCGCAAGCGCACCGCGCGTCACGTTAAAGCCCGTCAATTGCTCCATGAGCTCCATGGAGGCAACGAACACAGGAACAGGGCCGGCGTCCTCGCGCACAACCAGGCGCTCAAACAGCGGCATCATCTGGTCGAGCCAGCGTTCGCCCAAAAGAAAGCTCACCGGCTCATATCCGGCACGCACCGCGCGCTCGATAACCTTGGCACTCTCCGCGATAAAGATGCCCTTTTGCGGCTCCAGCACGCAGCGTAGCTCACGTTCGGTCAGTCGCACGTAGGCATCGAGCCGCTCATCCTCGAGCGAGTCAATTCGCAGCACCTCAACGGCATCAGTCATAACAGCAAGCCCGTACCCTTCTTACAGCAGCATCTATATCAAACGAGGCGACGCCAGGCGCCGCCCCTTCCTCATTCCAACCCGATAATACCGTGGGCAAATAGGAGATTTAAGCATCAACGCGACGATACGTCACGAACTCATAATCGAGGCCTTCGTCGCCCTCGCCCGCGGCAATCGTGGCAACCCCTTCGTGCCGCGCAACTTCCCACGCGGGATCGGCGTCCAAGTCGGGAAAGTACGTGTCCACGGCATGGGTGCAATGGTTGTGCGTGACCTCGGCCTCGGCGCAATACGGCAAAAACTGCCGATAGACATCGCCGCCGCCGATCACCCACGCAACGGGCTCATCGGCAACCGCAGCGAGCGCCTCGTCGATGCTATGCACCACGTCGACGCCCTCGGGGGCAAAGCTCTCATCGCGGGTAAGCACGATATTGCGACGGTTCTTGAGCGGACGCCCACCGGGAAAACTCAGCAGCGTCTTACGCCCCATGATGACCGGGCAACCCTTGGTGCAGGCCACAAAATGGCGCATGTCGGCGCGATTGGACACCACCATGTCGCCCTCGCACCCAATGCCCCAATCGTCACACACGGCGACGATGGCAGATAGCTTACACGTCATGAGCACCACCTACACCGCAATGGGAATGTTCTTGACCTGCGGGCCGTGCTCGTAGCCCTCCACGATCAGGTCATCGGTCGTAAACGCATAGAAATCGTGCACGTCGGGGTTAAGCGTTACCTTAGGCGCCGCAAACTGCGGACGCTCGATAAGTTCGCGGACGATATCGACATGACGATCGTAAATGTGGGCATCGGCAATCACATGCAGCAGCTCGCCGGGAATCATATCGACCGACTGCGCGACCATCATCAGCAAAATGGCGTACTGGCACACATTCCAGTTGTTGGCGGCCAAAATGTCTTGGCTGCGCTGGTTGAGAATCATGTTGAGTGTGGGCTTATCGTCCTGCGGGCGCTGCGTCACGTTATAGGTCACGCTGTAGGCGCACGGATACAGGTGCATCTCGGACAGGTCGCTAAACACGTAGGTGTTGGTCATGATGCGGCGGCTGTACGGCGTGTTCTTAAGGTCGTACAGCACGCGGTCCATCTGGTCAAAGTCACCCTCGGCATAATGGCTTTTCTGCCCAATCTGGTACCCGTAGGCCTTGCCGATGGAGCCAGTCTCGTCGGCCCACTCATCCCAAATATGGCTGTTGAGGTCGTGGACGTTATTTGACTTCTTTTGATAGATCCACAGAATCTCGTCCATGGCAGACTTAAGCGCCGTGCGACGCAGTGTGAGCGCGGGAAACTCCTCACGCAGGTCGTAGCGAGCCGTAACGCCAAAGTTTTTAATGGTATAGGCAGGGGTGCCGTCCTCCCACACCGGTCGGACCTTTTGGCCCTCGGTGGTGGTGCCATGGTCCAAGATATCGCGGCACATGGTTACAAACTGTTGATCAGCTTTGCTCATTGACCCTCCTGTCAGTCGCCTATAAGCGAGATTCATTGTAGCCCAGGCGCACGCGACCCCACAGCCCAAACATAAGCCCTCATTTTCTGACATATGCTAAAAATGCCTTGCGCGGAATTTCCCGCGCGATATCCTATTGTTGACATATGTCAGATTTGGAGAGTGTATGGCAGGAAGACGCGAAAAATTACGCCGCGTTGGGATCATCCCCGAATATCGCGGCTTTACCCCCGACGGCCTTGCCAGCGGAGACGCCATCGACATGACGGTCGACGAGCTCGAAGTCCTGCGGCTGTGCGACCTGGAAGGCCTCAATCAGGAGGCCGTCGCCCAGCACATGGGCATTGCCCGCGCCACCGTGGCGGCCATCTGCAGCCGCGCACATCGCAAGGTGGCAAACGCGCTGGTCAACGGGCGCGCACTGTGTATCGAAGGCGGCAATATCGCATACTCCCCCATCACCACGACGACGGCCGCATGGCCAGCAAAGGAGGTCGGCACCATGAGGGTGGCAACGACGTACGACAACGGCAACATCTTTATGCACTTTGGCCGCAGCGAGCAGTTCAAGATCTACGACATCCAGGATGGCAAGGTGCTCAACGAGCAGGTCGTAGGCACCGGTGGCACCGGTCACGGCGCCCTGGCGGGACTGCTTGCCAACGGTGGCGTTGACACGCTCATCTGCGGCGGCATCGGCGGCGGCGCCATCAACGCGCTCACCCAAGCCGGCATCACGGTCTATGCGGGCGCCCAGGGCAGCTGCGACGCTTGCGTCGAGGCCCTCATTGCCGGCACGCTCGCGCAGACCGGCGAGGCCACCTGCGACTGCCATGGCCACGACCACGAGCACACCCATGAGCACGGCGATTCCTGCGGCTGCCACGGCCATCACGACCACGACAGGCACGAGAGCTGCAGCTGCCACTAGCGGCACGTGCCCTGGCGCAAGCACGCTTCCACGTGTGTGACAACCAGCGAACAAACGGCGAAGGCCGCCTGGAGTACCATCCAGGCGGCCTTCGCCATACACGACTCAACCAGTCGCTATTTCTTATTGCGCATCTGAGCTTCCATCTGGCGCAGCAGGTCCATATCGGACTTAGGACCGCCCGTTCCCAGGCCGCCCAGGCCGCCCATGCCGCCCAGACCCATGGCATCCAGGCCGGGAATATTGGGCATGCGCATCTTTTTGCCCTTCTTACCCTTCTTGCCCTTCTTGCCGCCGGCCTGTGCCTGATTGGCCATCGTGCGCATGCGTCCCATCATCTTGTTCATCTCGCCCCACTGCTTCATAAGGCTGTTGACCTCGGTGGGGGTCACACCGGCGCCCTTGGCGATACGCGCGCGGCGCTGGCCGTTGATGATGGAGGGACGCAGGCGCTCCTCCTTGGTCATCGACATGATGATGGCCTCGTTCTTATCGAAGATGCCCTCGTCCAGGTTGCCGCCCATCTGGTTGAGCGCGCGCTGACCGCCGGGAAGCATACCCAGAATGCCCTTCATGCCGCCCATCTTCTTGACGGCCTTCATCTGGTCGAGCATGTCGTTCATGGTAAAGCCCTCGCGCAGCATACGCTCGGCAGCCTCGAGCTGCTCGGCGTCGGCCGCCTCCTGGGCCTTCTCGATGATGCCGACAACATCGCCCATGCCCAAGATGCGCTTGGCCATGCGGTCGGGGTAGAACGGCTCCAGCGAATCGGGCTTCTCGCCCATGCTCACGAACTTAATGGGCTTACCGGTCACCTGGCGCACAGAAAGCGCGCCGCCACCACGGGCATCGCCGTCGAGCTTGGAGATAATCACGCCGTCAAAGTCGGTGCGCTCGGCAAAGGTCGAGACGACGTTGACGATATCCTGGCCGGTCATGGCATCGACGACCATCAGCACCTGATCGGGCTTGACGGCCTTCTTGATGTCCACGGCTTCCTGCATCATCTGCTCGTCGATCTGCAAACGACCGGCGGTATCGACGATGACCACGTCACGCAGGTGGTCGACGGCCTCCTGAATGGCGCCCTTGGCGATATCGACCGGGTGCTCGCCGTCACCGCGGAAGACCGGCACGCCGATCTCTCCGCCGAGCGTGGCCAGCTGGTCGGCAGCGGCGGGACGGTAGACATCGCACGCGGCGAGCAGCGGCGAGCGGCCCTGCTTCTTGAGCAGGTAGGCCAGCTTTACGGCAGCCGTAGTCTTACCGGAGCCCTGCAGGCCGACGAGCATGATGACATTGGGAATGCGGTTGCTAAAGACGAGCTTGCTCTCGGTGGAACCGAGCATCTCGGTGAGCTCGTCGAGCACAATCTTGACGACGTTTTGCGCCGGCGACAGCGACTCCATGACCTCGGCGGTCATGCAGCGCTCCTTGGTCTTGGCGACGAACTCCTTGACGACCTTGAAGTTGACGTCGGCCTCGAGCAGCGCCATGCGAATGTCGCGCATGGCCGAGGTAATATCGGCCTCGGTCAGCTTACCCTTGCCGCGCAGGCGGTCAAATGTGTCGTTGAGGCGATCGCTCAGAGAATCAAACACTAGTCACTCCTTAATTGGACTCGCCCACCAGGGCGCGGCAGAAATCTTTGGCATTGAACTCCTGCAGGTCATCGACCTGCTCGCCCACGCCAATGCGCAGGATTGGGAGCTTGAGCTTCTCGGCCACGGCCATGGCGATGCCACCCTTAGCCGTGCCGTCCAGCTTTGTCATGATAATACCGTCCAGACCCAGCGCCTCGTTAAACTCGAGCGCCTGGTTCAGACCGTTCTGACCAGTGGCGGCATCGATCACAAGCACGACCGAAACCGGCATGGGGCCGGCGGCCATATTGGCGGCGCGCTTACGCGTCACGTTGACCACCTTGGCGAGCTCGCGCATGAGCTCGGGGCTCGTATGCAGACGACCGGCGGTGTCGATAAGCACCAGGTCGCTGCCGCGCCTGTCGGCCTCGTCGAGCACGTCGTAACAAACGCTCGCCGGGTCGGAGCCGCGGTCGCGCTTGATGACAGGAACACCGGCGCGCTGACCCCACACATCGAGCTGCTCGATGGCGGCGGCGCGGAAGGTATCGGCCGAACCGATCACGACATTCTTGCCGCGGGAAGCCATGGCGCTCGCAATCTTGCCGACCGTCGTGGTCTTGCCGGCACCGTTGATGCCCACAAACAGCACGCAGCTCGGCGTATCGGAGAACGGATCGCGCTCGATGGGCACAAAGTGCTGCTCAAGCTGCTCGGCCAGAGCGCGACGAAGCTGCGGTGCGGTCTTGAGGTTCTTCTTGGCCGCGGTATCGCGCAGGTCATCGGAGACCTGAATAGCGACCTCGGCACCCATGTCACCCATAACGAGGGTGTCCTCAAGGTCCTCCCAAAAGTCCTCGTCGACCTCGCCGCCAAAGTAGAAGACCTCGTTGAGGGCCTCGCGGCTGCGCTCAAGTCCGCGCGAGAGAGCGTCAAAGAATCCCATTATGCATTCACGACCTTTCCGGTTTCGCGATCGAGTTTTTGCGAGACGACGCGGCTGACGCCGTCGGCTTGCATCGAGACGCCATAGAGAACGTCAGCGTCCTCCATAGTACGGCGCTGATGCGAAATGACCAAGAGCTGTGTATCGGAACGCAGCACATCGAGGGCTCCGATGAGCTTGGACAGGTTGGCGTCATCAAGCGCCGCCTCGACCTCGTCCAGCACATAGAACGGCACCGTGCGCGTGCGGTACACGGCAAAGAGCAGGGCGAGCGCCGTCAGACTCTTCTCGCCACCCGACATGAGCATCATCTTGGTAATGCGCTTGCCGCGCGGCTGCGCCACAACCTCAATGCCCGTCTCGGCAGGATGCTCGGGATCGGTCATCTCAAGATGAGCCTGGCCACCCGGGAACAGCATGGCGAAGATCTCGCGGAAGTTCGCGTCGACCTTCTCAAACGTCACCAGAAACGCCTTGCGCATCTTGCGATCAATGGCCACCGTGATCTTGGTGAGCGCCTTGCGCGCGCTCTCCAGATCAGCCAGCTGCTCCTCGATGTAGTCGGCGCGGCGCTTGAGCTGCTCGTACTCCTCCATGGCAACCTGGTTCACGGGGCCCAGATTGTTAATCTGGCGCACAAGCTGGTTGAGCTCGCGCTCGGCGGCATCGCGATCGGTGGGCGCCGGCAGCATGAGCGCTTCCTCGAGCACCGTGGTACCGTCGGCGGTAATGGCCTTGATGGCCGCCTCTACCTGCACCTCGAGCTTGCCGCGCGCAACCTTGAACTCATTTTGCATCGCCGTGGCGGCATCAACCCGCTCCTTGGCACGGGAGACCCCGGCCTTGGCATCCTCGATGGTCTTCTTGAGCGAAGCGGAGTCCGCCTCTTCCAGAGAGGCCTGGTCACGCAAGCGCGCTGCCCAATCCGATGCGCGTTCCAACAGGGCAGAATAGCGTTCGTGCATGGGGTCGACGCGCAGGCGCAGCAGCTCGAGCGAGCGCGAAGCCTGGCGTGTTCCGCGGATACGACGGTCGATGCCCTCAAGACGATGCTCAAGGTCGGGCACGCGGCCCTTCAGCGAACGCAGGCGCTCGCTCGTCTGGGCCAGGCGCACCTTGGCATCGGCGAGCTTACCGGCGGCCTCGGAATCGTCACGGCGAACGCGATCGAGCTCATCGTTGGCCTCGGCAATCTGGAGACCCAGGTCGCTTGCCTGTGCACGCGCCTCGTCACGCGAACGGGTGAGCTCGTCAACGCGCGGGCGCGCAGCGCGAACGGCCTCGGAGGCCTGCTCGCGGCGCTTGGAGATGCGCACGCGCTCGACCTCGGCATTGTTGACGCTTTGCTCCAAGCGGCCGATCTCGGAGAGCAGCGAGCGGCGCTCGCCCTCAAGACGGGCGATCTCACCGGCGGCATCGCCCTCGGCGGCACGTGCCTCCTCGACGGCGGCGTTGGCCTCAACGACTTGGTCCGAAGCATGCTCAAAGATGGCAGCCAGATCGGGTTCCAGGCCCTCGAGCTCACGGATGCGGCGCTTGCGCTCCAAGGCACCCGAAGCCTCGCCGGCATCGAGCCCCACGCGCACCAGACCACCACAGCTCACGCGGGCGCCATCGGGAGTCACGTAGGTCACACCGTCAACGACAGGGGCAGCCAACGCGGCAGCCAAGTCATCGACCACGTAATAGCCGCCGAGAAGGGCCTCGACAACCGGGCCATAACCGGAGCGCACGGACAGACGATCGACCAGACGCGTACCGGCAGCGCCATTGGCAGCAGCACCACCGCTCACGCCGCGCGCCACCAACAGCGCCTCGCCCGAAGCCTTCTTTTGGTCCAAAGCCGCACGACCGGCGCGCTCAAGCGTAGCGGCATCATCAAACAAAAGAGCATCGATATCGCCGGCAAGTAGTTGCTCAACCAGGCCCTCAAGCTCACGAGGGGCGTCGAGCACGTCGCCCAGACGGCCTGAGACATCATCGCCCAGTGCGCCCATCAGACGGCTCACCAGCGGCGAGCTGTCTGCCATGCGGGCATCAAGCTTCTTTTGGCTGGCAAGCTCCGAGCGCACCTCGGACAGCTTGTTGCGCGCCTCGCTCTCACGATTACGCAAGTCCTTCAGGGCTGCACGGGCGACCTCGGTGGCCTCGCGCGCATCGTTCTGGGCCTGACGAGCCGCCTCAAGGGCACTCTCAAGCTCCTCAGCACGGTCGCGACGGCTATCAAGCGATGCTGTAACCTCCTCGAGCTGTTCATCAATCTGCTCCAGGCGCGAGGCGTACATGTTGTCCTCGACCTCCGCGTTGCTCAGCGAGTCCTTCACCTTGGCGAGCTCGAGCGCGGCGTTATCGGCCACACGCTGCACATCGCGCTGCTCGCGCGTGAGCTGCGAAATCTGATTGTCGAGCGCCACGCGACGCTCGTGGAGCTGGGCGGCGGCAGGACCGGCGGCGTCAACGTCGTCCTGGGCCTGCATGTGCGCACCGGTCACTTCCTCAAGCTGGGCACGCGCATCCTCGAGCTCCTCGACCACGCGACGACGCTGATGCTCGGAGCTCGAGATCTGGCCGCGCATGTCGGACAGGCGCGACACCATGTTGTGGCCCTTTTCCTCGAGTAGGCGCATGTCGGAGTTGATGCGGCCGACCACGTCTTGCATATGACGGCGCTGCTCGCCCAGATCACCCACAAACAGGCCCTTTTCCTCGAGCATGACTTGGAGCTTCTCGAGCTCGCGCTCTTTTTCGCCCAAGCGGTATTGCGCAAGCTCAAGCTCGGCAGTGCCCTCCTTGGAGCGGCTCTCCAGGTCGTTCCACTGCGACTGCAGCGAACGAAGCTCGTCGACGGCCAGCATCTGCGTAAGCTCGTTCGCACGCGAGGACAGCTCTTTGTACTTGCGCGCGCGATCGACCTGACGCTCCAGCGGCCGCAGCTGGCGGGCGATCTCCTTATTGATGTCGCGGGCACGGGTCAGGTGCTCGTCCATCGATTTAATCTTGTTGAGCGCACGCTCCTTTCGGCGCTTGTGCTTGGAGATGCCGGCAGCCTCCTCGATCAGGGCGCGGCGCTCCTCGGGGCGGCTCTGCAAAATGGCGTCGAGCTTGCCCTGGCTGATGATGGAATGCGTATCCTTGCCCAGGCCCGAATCGTGCAGGATGTCCTGAATGTCCATCAGGCGGCACGGGCTCGAGTTGATGAGGTACTCGCTTTCGCCCGAGCGATACATACGACGGGTGATGGCGACCTCGTCAAAGTCGACGGGCAGCATATGGTCCGAGTTATCGAGCACCAGCGTGACCTCGGCGACACCCACCGGCTTGCGCGCCGACGAGCCCGAGAAGATGACATCCTCCATGGCCTGGCCGCGCAGCTGCTTGGCACTCTGCTCGCCCAGGACCCACAGAATCGAGTCGGCGATGTTCGATTTTCCCGAGCCGTTGGGACCGACGATGACGGTCAGGCCCGGCTCAAACGTCATATGGGCGCGGTCGGCAAACGACTTGAACCCTTTGAGCGTGAGGGACTTGAGATACACGGTTCCTCGCTTACACGTGCTTCTTGTTCAGAATCACGCCGTTGGTGGTGTAACCCATGCGGTCGAGCGCTTCGAGCGCGGCGGCTCCCTCGGCTTCCTTCTTTGAGGAGCCGGAGCCGCGACCCTGGCGAATACCGTCGATGAGCACCACAGCGGTAAAGGTGGGCGCATGCGCGGGGCCCTCGGAGCCGACCAGCTTATACGCGGGAGGCTCGTGGCCGTCTGCCTGCACGCACTCCTGCAAGAACGACTTGGGGTTCGCGGGGTGCTCGGCACGCTCGGTGGCCAGGTGCGGCTTGAGCGTACGGTGGATGAACTCCGCCGCAGCATCCCAGCCGGCATCCAGATACAGCGCGCCCACGAGCGACTCGTAGACGTTCTCGAGCGCCGAATGCAGGCCGCGGGCGCCGGTACCGGTCTCGGAGGCACCAAAGATGATGATGTCGTCGATACCCAGTTCGTGCGACACCTCGGACAGCGTAGCGCCCGAGACAAGGGACACCTTCAGGCGCGTGAGCTTACCCTCGTCAAACTCGGGATAGGACTCAAAGAGCGAACGGGCCACCACGGCGCCCAAAATGGAATCGCCCAAAAACTCAAGGCGCTCATAGCTGGCAGAGACCGGCTGACCCTCGACGGCCGAGGGATGCGTGAGCGCCGCGCGCAGCAGCACCTTGTTATTGAACTCATGGCCCAGAATCTCCTGGGCGCGCGTGAGTCGTTCAGACAAAGCCAAGACTTAGGCCTCCTTGGCGTTTTCGATCGCGTCGACGGCGTCGGCGACAGAGTTGAGCGACAGCAGGGTCTCGTCATCGATCTCGAGGTCGAACTCGTCCTCGATGGCCGTCACCAGCTGCAGACGCTCGAGCGAATCGGCATCGAGATCGTCAAAAGTGGTCTCGTCGCTAATGTCGGCGACATCGACACCCAGCACGTCAGCGGCGACTTCGGCGATCTTATCGAAGATTTCGGAGCGATCCATAGCGCTTCCTCTCGTATGTCATGGAACACAACACAACACGGCAATCGGAGCCGCGTTGCAATACGGCTCCGATTCTACCCCACGCGGTACAGGTTGAGCCACGTAACGCGGCCTTTATAAAACGATACCGTCCATAGAATTGGCAACGTCCTGGACAAGCCCGGCGCGCACGGCCTGGGCCGCGGCAAGCGTACCGTTCTTGACGGCCTCGACCGACGTGGCACCGTGGCCGATCAACACGACGCCGCGCAGGCCCAGCAGAATCGCGCCGCCCTTGGCGTCGCCCGAAAGCTTGGCCTTAATCTGGCGCATCTGCTTTTTGATGAGCAGCGCGGCGATCTTGGTGCCGAGCGAAGACATAAAGGCACCCTTGAGCTCCTGCAGCAAAAACTTGGCAGCGCCCTCGGTGGCCTTGAGCGCAATATTGCCCGACATACCGTCGGCGACCACGACGTCAAAATTGCCCGACGTAAGATCGGTGCCCTCGCAGTTGCCCACAAAGCCGGGAACCGCGGCCTTCATGGCCGGGAAGCACGCCTTGGTAAAGTTGGAGCCCTTCTCGTCCTCGGTGCCGTTGGCAAGCAGGCCCACACGCGGATGCTCAATGTCCAAAACCACGCGGGCATAGGCAGCACCCATCTGGGCGAAACGCACCATGTCGTCCACCGTGACATCGGGATTGGCGCCCATATCGCACAGCACCGTCAGGCCGCCGGCGCGATTAGGCAGTGCGTTAGTCAGGCACGGACGGACCGGCTGCTTCTTGCCCTCCGCCAAATACCTAAACGGCGTGACGTAGGCCGTGGCGGCAGCGGTCATGGCACCGGTCGAGCCGGCCGAGAAAAACGCGTCCGCATTGCCCTTCTTAATGGCACGGCATGCAAGCACGATCGAGGACTTGCGCTTAGTCATCACGGCGCGGATGGGATCGTCCTCCATGCTGATGACGTCGGGGGCCTCCAAGGCCTCCACGCGGGCATGCGCCGCTGCAAAGGGGTTGACGATTTCAGCGGGACCGACGGCCAAGACCTCAATCTCGGGATCTGCCGCAAGCGCAGCCTCGATACCGTCGAGGACAACCTGGGGCCTCTCGTCTCCGCCCACAACGTCTACACAAACGCGAACGTTACTCATTTCATATGCTCCTTATACAAAAATGGCCGACTCATTGAGCCGGCCATTGTGGTTCCAGTTGGAACGGCATCGTATCCAGAGTATACAGTTACTCGGTAACGATAACCTCGCGGTCCTTGTAGAAACCGCAGCTGGGGCACACGTGGTGCGGGAGCTTAACAGCGCCGCAACGGGGGCACGTGGACTGAGCCGCAGCCGAGATCTTCATGTTGGCGGAACGACGGGTATGGGTGCGGATACGACCCTGCTTTTGTTTAGGTACGGGCATAGTGACCTTCCTTATGAACTATCCAGTGTGGCGATTACGCGCAAGTAGCGATACTACCACAGTTTTACTCGTCAAGCTTGAGATTCTTTAATGCTGCAAATGGATTTTCCGTGGCAGCGGCCCATTCGGCCTCCGCCTTGGCGGCGCACTCACATTGCTCGACGTTGAGATTGTTGCCGCAGGTGGGGCAAAGGCCGCGGCAATCGGGCTTGCACAGGACAACGAACGGCGTGTCCATGACGACCGCGTCGTTGATGGGCTCACCCAGATCGACGATGCGATCCTCGCCCAGCAACTCGTAGCCGTCTTCGTAGGCCTCGGGGTCCTCGGGCTCCTCAAAGAGGTAGAACTCCTCGATCTCGCCTGCGATATCAAACGAGGCGGGCTCCAGGCAGCGATCGCACTCGCCGGTGGCGTGAGCGCGGACCATGCCCGAAAGCAGAACACCGGTACCGGCGTTGGTAAAGACCACGTCGTAGGCAATGCCGTCCTGCAGCTGGTACTCCTTCTCGCCCACTGTGTAGGTGGCGACATCGACCTTGCCGGTCAGCGGGTATGAGTCTCCGGGAAACTCGAGCTGCTCGGAAAGATCGACGGTTACGCTCGGGAACTCGGCCATTACCACTGACCGTTCTGCTGGGCGGCGCCCTCGGTGAGCTGCTGACGGCAACGGGTGACGGTGCCGGTCAGACTCTTAAGGTTCTCCTCGAGGTGCGTAAAGACCTGCTCGGCGTAATCCTCGGCGGCATAGCGCGTCTCGCGCTCGTACTGCTGGGCACGGTCGCGGATGTCGTCGGCCTGCTGCTGCGCTAGGCGGACAATTTCCTGCTCACCGGCAATGGTGAGGGCCTGCTGCTGAGCATCGGCAATGATGGAATCGGCCTGAGCGGCGGCGGAAGCCATAAGCTCCTCGCGCTCTTTGAGGATACGGCGGGACTTCTGCCACTCCTCGGGATAGCTCATGCGGATCTCATCGAGGATGTTAAAGAAGACGTCGGCGTCGATAACCTTCATCTGGGCGTTCTTGCCGAACGGCGTCTTAGCCTCTTCGATGAGCCCCTCGAGCTCGTCGACAAGACTCACGATCCTGTCGCCAGGAAAATTCTCGCCCGGCATCCGGTCTCCTTTCATAGGTAACATATCATCGTGTTAGTTTACCACATGCCACCAGGCAATAAAAAACGTCACGAAAAGCGATGTTTGAGTGCTTCGACCACGTTGGGCGGCACAAACGTCGACACGTCGCTGCCAAGCGACGCAATCTGGCGCACCACCGAGCTCGAGATGTACCCGTACTGTGGAGCACTCATGACAAAGATGGACTCCAGCTCGCTATCCAGGCGATAGTTGAGGTCGGCCTGCTGCAACTCGTACTCAAAGTCGGTCATGGCGCGCAGACCCTTAACGACGGCACCAGCCCTCTGTTCACGTGCAAAGTCGACCAGCAGGCCGGTGAAAGGCAGTACCTCGACGCCGTCCAAATCACCGAGGGCCTCGCGGGCCAGCGCCACACGCTCGTCGAGCATAAAGGTGGTACCCACGCCGTTTTTACCCTGCGATTCGGCCACGGCGACGATCACGCTGGGAAAGATACGGCGAGCTCGGCGGATCACGTCGATATGGCCAAAGGTGATGGGATCGAAGGTGCCCGGGACGATTACGCGGTTGATGGTGTCATTCATGGGTGTCCTCCGAAGGCACATCCTCGTCATTTTCGTTCTCGTCAGCATGGTCGTTCTCGTCCTCGGCCACCGAGCGCAGCAAGTCAACCGAGGTAATGCCGTAGCGCTTCTCTCGCACGGTCTTAAAACAAGCCGGATGAGCACCTGCATCGGCTGCGGCATGCTCAAAAAGGGCAAAGGCCCCGGGCGCCAGCAGTCCCTGCTGGGAAAGATTTTGCAGCAGCTCCTCGACCGGCTCGGCGCCAAAGGCATAGGGCGGGTCGAGCAAGATCAGGTCAAAGGGACCACCCGGCACACGGCCGCGCGAGGCGCTCGCCAACACATCGCCGGTAACGACACGCCAACGCGAGCGGTCGCGGCACAGCGACTCGATATTCTTGGTGATCAGACGGGCGGCATTGCGATCGATCTCGAACGTGGTGAGCGAGCGGGCGCCACGCGAGAGCATCTCGATTCCCAGGGCGCCGGAGCCGCCAAAGGCGTCCAGCACGCGGACCTCGTCCAGATCGAAGTCGAACGCCGACATGACCATGGACGCGCATGCCTCGCGCACGCGATCGGTCGTGGGACGGGTGACATCGCGCCCACGCGGCTCTTCGATCTTGCGGCCGCGCCATTCACCGCCGATGATTCTCATCCTCCGCTGACCTCCTTAAAGATATGTCGATAACGCATGGCGACCGCGTCGCGCAAGGGGCGCGTCGCCACGGAGTCAAGGTTGCAAGCATACCGCAAGAGCTCGACCGCGTCCAAATGGGCCCATTCGATAAGATCCTCGTCGGCGTCCAGGTCCACAAAGCGCAGGGTCACGCCGCCGTGCTGGCGGTAGCCCAGAATCTCGCCCTCGTGGCGCAGGCGCAGGTCCATCTGGGCGAGCGCAAAGCCGTCAGAGGTCTTTTCGAGCGACTGGAGACGGTCTTGTGCCGCCGACGCGCCACCGTTGCCCTTGGAGTGCGTCATGACCAGGCAAGTGCCCGACACGCTGCCGCGGCCCACGCGGCCGCGCAGCTGGTGCAGGGCCGCCAAGCCAAAGCGCTCACCGTTCTCGATGACCATGACGGTGGCGTTGGGCACGTCGACGCCTACCTCGACCACCGTGGTCGAGACGAGCACGTCGATCTCACCGCGCTTGAAGGCATCGATCACGCGGTCCTTCTCCCCCGCCGGCATGCGGCCATGAAGGCGCTCAATGGTAAGTCCCGGCAGGGCCAGACGCAGTCGGTCGAGCTCGGTTGCCGTATCGTGCAGCGGTACAGGCACGGTCACGCGGCCCTCGTCGTCGCGGGCGATACCGGGTACGTCTTCCAGCTCATCGGCCGAGTCACTCGGCTCCACAAGCGGGCAGATCACGTAAGCCTGCTGGCCCTTTTCATACGCCTCGCGGATGGCACCGTAGGCCAAATCGCGGCTCGACTCGGTGAGCACGCGCGTCGTAACGCCCGCCCCCGGAACAGGTCGACGGCGGATGATGCTCGTGTCCAGGTCGCCGTAGACCGAGAGCGCCAACGTGCGCGGGATCGGCGTGGCCGTCATAACGAGAAGGTCGGCACCCGGGCCCTTGGCACGCAGAGCATTGCGCTGGCCCACACCAAAGCGGTGCTGCTCGTCGATGACGACAAGCGACAGATGCTTAAACGCCACGTTGTCCGAAAGGACCGCGTGGGTTCCAAAGAGGACGTCGAGCTCGCCCGATTCCAGCTGCGCATGAATCTGTTCACGCTCGGCCGCCGGCGTGGCGCCCGTCAGGAGCGCCCAGGTCATGCCAGCCTGCGAGAGCAAGGGGCCGGTCTTATCGGCATATTGACGCGCCAGCACGCCCGTAGGCGCCATAACGCAGGACTGAGTTCCCGAATCGGCCGCGACGGCCAGCGCGCAAGCGGCGACGGCCGTCTTGCCGGTACCGACGTCGCCCAGTAGCAGGCGGTTCATCACGCGCCCGCCATCGCACATATCGTGCAGGATGTCTTGGAACGCGGCCTCCTGCTCGTCGCTCAGCGAAAACGGCAGGGCCTGCCTAAGCGCGACCAAGTGCTCGCCCGCGGCGTGGGCGTAGGGAACCACCTCGACCAAGCCGCCATCGTTGCGCAGACGCAGCGCGAGCTGCAAGCAGAGACACTCCTCGTAGGCAAGACGCCGGCGCGCGATATCGCGCTCGGCCATACTCGAAGGAAAGTGGATCGAGCGCAACGCACGGGCATTGCTCATCAGCCGGCGCTTGACGCGTAAGCGCGCAGGAATCGGGTCGAAGGGATTACTGACGACCTCGAGCGCGCCGCTCACGATGCGGCGCATCCACGCCTGGCTCACGCCATCGCTCACGTAATGGACCGGCAGGATAGTGCCCGCGGCGCGCCCGTCCTCGAGCTTTTCGAAATGCGGCGAGGCCATCTGCTTAAAGCCGTAGGCAAACTCGACCTTACCCATCACGGCCAGGCGGTCGCCCTGCTTAAACTGCTGGGCAATCCAGGGCTGACGGAAAAAGGCGACTTGCAGCACGCCCGTCTCGTCCACCAGCGAGACCTCGGTCACCTGCATACGCGGACGGGGCTGCTTTTGAACGATACGATCGACCGTGGCGACTATCGTGCACACAGTACCGATGGGAGCCATCTCGATGGACCAGGAGCGCGTAAAGTCGAGATATCGATGAGGGATATGGAGAAGGAGGTCCCCCACCGTCCGAATTCCCAGACGGCGAAGGGCCTCCTCACGTTTACCCGAAACATATTTGAGTCGCGCGATATCCTCGTCGAGCGCATTGCTCTGGGCAAAGCGCTCCGAGACGCGCGGCACGGAGCACAGCTCGGACATGGGCAGATGCCTACTCGATCGAGAAGATCACGGGATAGAGCGGCTGCTCGCCACGATGGGCGTCAATCTCCAAGTCGGGCTGAGCCTCCTCAATGGCGTCGACGATCTCCTGGAAGGCCTCATCGGACAGCTCCTCGCCGGCCAGAATCGTCAGCGCGTCGCCCTCCTCTTCCTCCTGCATGCGGTTGATGCAGTCGAGCGTGACCTGCTTCACATCGGAGCCGACCACGTCGATGGAGCCGGCAATGATACCCATGACGTCACCGGAGTGAATCGGAGAGCCGTCAGAGGCGCTGGAATCGCGCACGGCACGGGTGACCTCGCCATCGCGAACCTCGCTGATGGCGTCAACCATAGCGGCAACGGCGTCCTCGAGCTCGGAATCGGGCAGGACCGCGAACAGCGCGGAGAACGCCTGCGGGACGGTCTTGGTGGGAACGACGGCGACCTTCTTGTCGGTGCAGGCAGAAGCGGCGGCCTCGGCAGCCATGCGGATGTTGCCGTTATTGGGCAGGATGATGACCGAGGTCGCGTTGACCTGGTCCACCGCGCCCAGCAGGTCGGCGGTCGAGGGGTTCATGGTCTGGCCACCCGAGACGATCACGTCAACGCCGAGGGACTTGAGGATGTCGGCCTCGCCCGAACCAGCAGCAACGGCGACAAAGCCCAACGCCTTAGCGGGCTCGGCAGCCTTCTCCTGGTCCTCATGAATCTTGGCGGTACGGTCGTGGGCCTCCATCTCCATGTTGTGGATAAAGACCTCGTAGATCTGACCAAGCTGCAGCATGTGCTCGAGCACCAGGTTGGGGGTGTTGGAGTGCACGTGAATCTTGTAGTCGGGGTAGGCACCCACGAGCAGCTCGCAGTCGCCCATGGAACCCAGGAACTTAAGGCACTCATCCTCATCAAAGGGAGCGTCGGCCTTAAAGAGGAACTCGTTGCAGTAGCGGAACTCCGAGCCCTCCCAGTCGTCGTTAGCCTCAATCTCAACGCGACCAAGGGCCGCGTCACGGGCAGAGCCAGCGGAATCAAACGTGGCGGAGAAATCCTCGACAACGGTGCTGCGACCAAGCGCGGCGGCAACAAAGTTCTCAAGGAAGATGGCAAAGCCAAAGGCGCCGGAGTCGACCACGCCGTTCTCTTTCAGAACGGGCAGCAGATCGGGCGTGCGGGCGACGGACTGATAGGCCTCGACGACGATAGCATCGAGCGCGTCCTCGGCCGAGAACTTCTTCTTTTCGCACTCGTCGGCCTTAGTCGAGACATCACGCAGCACCGTGAGAATCGTACCCTCGATGGGCTTGCGGACGGCCTGGAAGGCGACCTTGACGGCGCGACGAAAGGCGAAGGCGATGTTGACAGACGTGATGGGCTCGTCGGCAGAGACGAGGCCCTCGGCCACGCCGCGTAGAATCTGCGAGGTGATGACGCCGGAGTTGCCGCGGGCACCCATCAGGGAGCCGTGGGTGATGGCGCCGGCGATGGCCTCCATATCGGCATCGGCGGGAAGGGCGGAAAGCTCCTTGGTCACCGAGGCGAGCGTGAGTGACATGTTGGTGCCGGTATCGCCGTCGGGTACGGGGAAGACGTTGAGCTTGTTGATCTCCTCGGCCTTGTCGGAAACGGCAGCCGCAGCGATCGGAAAACAGGTGCGAATGGTCTTTGCAATCATGGGTATTTGAATCTCCGTTTTCGGATGCTAGTTCAGACGGCTCTTGAGCGCGTCGATGTGGATGCCGATCTTAAGGCTGGCAGGATCGATCTGGGCGATCTCCTGCAGGGTAAAGGCAACGGAGCTCGAAAGATTGTGGCAGACGGACTTCATGTTGACGCCGTTCTCGAGCACGACGTGAAGATCGACCGTAAGGCCGTTCTCGTCGGCGGAGACAAGCACGCCCTTGCGAAGGCGCTGACCGGCAAGCAGGCGCACGCTCTCGGCGCCCTGGAGCTGCTCGGCCATACCGACGACGCCATAACACGTCATCGCGGCATAACCGGCAATATCGGCAATAACGTCGTTCGAGACGCTCAGGCTGCCGTTAATGGTCTCAGACACAAGAATCTCCTTATCCGGTGCTCGCGGCACCATCTCGTGGGAGCAATCATTGCAATATTCTACAACGAGCGCGCCATGTTGAGGTGGTGGGTCGCGGGATTACATCCTCGACACGAAATGTTGATACGGCAACGTTCGCGCCTGGCGATCGCGATATGAAAAAACCCGCCGCATAGCGACGGGTTTTACAAGCTGGCTCCCCGGGTAGGACTCGAACCTACAACAGCGCGGTTAACAGCCGCGTGCTCTACCATTGAGCTACCGAGGAATTTAAAGCCCAACGGAAAGGGCTGAGAAATTCTGGCTCCCCGGGTAGGACTCGAACCTACAACAGCGCGGTTAACAGCCGCGTGCTCTACCATTGAGCTACCGAGGAATAGGTGCGTGCTCTCAAGCAACGAAGTTTATTATACGAACGAATCAGCTCAGGGCAAGAACTTTTTTGAGAATTTTTCCAACCTAGTCGTTTAAGAACGTCCCCAACAACTACATGAAAGCGCCCTCAAGCGGATGTACTTGAGGGCGCTTCTTGCTTGACTAGCTTTCGATATAGTCTTTGAGCTTGCTAGAGCGGCTGGGGTGACGGAGCTTGGCCAGGGTCTTGGACTCGATCTGGCGGATACGCTCGCGCGTGACGCCAAACTCGCGGCCGACTTCCTCGAGTGTACGGGGATGTCCGTCGACAAGGCCAAAGCGCAGCTCGATAACCTTGCGCTCACGATCGGCAAGCGAATCGAGCACCTGGGTGAGCTGCTCCTGCAGCATGGAGAAGCTGGCGGCATCGGGCGGAACGATAGCCTGGGAGTCCTCGATGAAGTCGCCCAGCTGGGAATCCTCTTCCTCGCCGATGGGGGTCTCGAGCGACACGGGCTCCTGCGAAATCTTCTGGATCTCGCGGACGCGGTCGGCACTCATGTCCATCTCGGCACCGATCTCCTCGGGGGTCGGGTCGCGACCCAGGTCCTGGAGAAGCTGGCGCTGCACGCGGACGAGCTTGTTGATGGTCTCGACCATGTGCACGGGAATACGGATGGTACGGGCCTGGTCGGCGATAGCACGCGTGATGGCCTGACGGATCCACCACGTGGCGTACGTGGAGAACTTAAAGCCCTTCTGGTAGTCGAACTTCTCGACGGCGCGGATCAGACCGAGGTTGCCCTCCTGGATCAGGTCCAGGAACAGCATGCCGCGACCGACATAGCGCTTGGCGATGGAGACGACCAGGCGCAGGTTGGCGCTGATGAGCGCCTGCTTGGCCTCGAGACCCACGTTCTCGATTCGGGTCAGGCGACGCATCTCGGCGCGGGTGAGCTCGATCTCGCCCGCCTCGGCGGCCTCGAGCTTCTCGGTGGCATCGAGACCGGCCTCGATCTTCATGGCCAGGTCAACCTCTTCGGAGGCGGTCAGCAGGTCGACCTTACCGATCTCCTTAAGGTACATACGAACCGGGTCGCCGGTCAGCATCACCGTGGAGGCATCGATGCCACGAACGCGCGAACGCGAACGGGACGTGCGCACGGTGCGCTTCTTCTTGCTCTTGGAAGAACCCATCTCGGCGTCGGCCTGGCGGGCCATCTTAAGCTCGTGATCGTCGAGCGAGCCGGAATCGTGCTCGTCGTCATCGAAATCGTCGGTATCGCTATCGTTATCGTCATCGTCGACGTCCATGGGGGCGTCGTCGTTACCGCTCGCGGAGATAATCTGGATGCCGCTGTTGCGCAGCGCGGAATACACCGCGTTGAGCTGCTCGTCAGACACATCGATATCCTTCAGGGCGACCTGAATCTCGTCCTCGGTTACCGAAGTCCTGTTTGAGCCGTTGCCCATGAGCTTTGCAACGTAGGATTCCAGCCCAGTACCCGTGCTCTCACTCTTTTTTGGCACAGATTCTCCCTTCATAGTCCACAGGACTCATTACTTTAGCACACACATTGACGTCTATACCCAAAATTCAGACTGGATATAGGCGCGAATACGCTGGTTGACCACAACATCTAGACCTGGTCGGCGCCCGCCGTCTCCAAACCGATCAAACGGAACGGATCGGCCACGCCACCGATCGACTTTTGGAGCTCGCGCTGGCGCTGAGAATCTTGCATCGCTTGCATCGTCAGCACACGGCGCGCCTCATCGTCGAGCGACCGGTCCTGACGTAGCTTGGCCTGTGCGGCGCGCATGCGGCGCTTGATGGTGTAGAGCTCGAGGGTATCGAGCATAAACACGATGTTCGTCTCGGTGGGGTGCTTGCTCGTCGACGAAATACGCCCGGCGCTGACAAGCGACGCTGCCTCGGGACACACCGCGCGCGCCGCATCCATGCACGCCGTGGGGTCGGTGCCCGGCGGCGTCGCAAGCACGGCCCACGCGATGGACTCGTGACGCGGATCCACCCACTCGATCGAGCAGATGCGGTCGGCATACGTGCGGAACAGGTCGGGGTAGCTCGTGAGCATCGTCAACAGCTCGCGCTCCCCCGCCAAAGACTTTCGCTCTAGGTCGGTCAGCACGATCGGCATCGTCGGTGCCGTGGGCGCGCCCGTTGCATCGGCTACCGGCGCCGCGCCATCCAACCCAACCGGCACATCGATCGGCGGCATATCGCCGACGACCTCGACCGGCGCAGCCCCGTAGGCCTCGAGCGGCACATAGTCGTACGGCTCTTCCTCGACCGGTGCGGACACCGGCGGCGTCACCCCCGACGCCCAAGCACCGCGAGACCTCCCCTGCGAACCAGACGCCCGACCGCCGGCGCTGCCTGTACGCTCGGCCTGCGCCCGCTGGCGCTCGTAGTTCTGCTCGCGACGACGCTCGGCGTCCTCACGCTTGGCAACATCGCGAAACACACGGCCCGAGCTCGAACGCACCGTCTCCAGATCCAAACCCAAAAGGTCCGCAATCTGGATAAAGTACGTATCGATCATATAGCTATCGCGCAGCGGATAGATGAGCGTCAGCGCATCCTCAAGCGCCTTGGCACGACCGCCCGGCGTGGTGATGTCGCTCGACTCCTGCAGCGACCGGTATACAAAGTCCATGAGGGGCTCGGCGGCGTCGATACGCGCCTGCAGTGCCTCGCCACCATGCGCGGTGATGAACTCCATGGGGTCGTTGCCGTCGGGAAGCACCACGCAGCGCAGGTCCATCGAATCCTGCTCGATAAACTGAATCGCGCGGCGCGCGGCCTTTTGACCGGCAGCGTCGCCATCGAACATATATACAATGCGCTTGGCAAAACGGGTGAGCGTCTTTACATGATGTTCCGTCAACGCCGTACCCAGCGTGGCGACGACGTTTTTGATCCCCGCCTCCCAGCAGGCGATACAGTCGGTATATCCCTCCACCACGATGGCGGTATCCTGCGCGACGATAAACTCCTTAGCCCAGTTAAAGCCGTAGAGGTTTCGCTTTTTATGGAACACGCTCGTCTCGGCGGTGTTGAGGTACTTAGGCTGGCCGTCGCCCATAATGCGCCCGCCAAAGGCGATGTTATGACCCTGCTCATCAAAGATGGGAAACATCACGCGGTCGTAAAAACGGTCGGCAAGCTGCCCGCGCCCACGGCTCACGGCCACGTTGGCATCGATCATTTCCTGCGGGGTAAAGCCTGCCTGCGACAGATGCGACACCAGCGCGTTGCGACCCGGCGCAAAACCCAGGCAGTAGCGGCGGCAGACGTCGCCGCCCATACCGCGGCTGGCGAAATACTCGCGCGGACGGCTGTCCTTACCGCGCATGAGCATGGTGTGGTAGAACTGGGCGGTCTCGGCGCACAGGTCGTAGATGCGGGCACGCTTGGTGCCGCGCTCGCGATAGGCGCCGGTATCGTGCAGCTCAATGCCGGCACGGTCGGCCAGGTAGCGAATCGACTCAGGGAAGCTCAGGTTCTCGCGCTTCATGATGTAGGTGAAGACGTCGCCGCCCTCGCCACAGCCAAAGCAGTGCCACACCTGCGTGGCGGGGATAATGTGAAACGACGGGGTCTTTTCGCCATGAAAGGGGCAGCAACCCCAAAACTCATGGCCGCGGGGCTTGAGCTCAACCGTTTCCTGCACGATGGCAACCAGGTCGGACGCAGCGCGCACCTGGTCTTTTTCCTCATCGCTAATCACGGATGCTCACCCCCTGCTCACCCAAATGATGACGGATATCGTCAATATTACCCTCGACGGTCGCGATAAGCTCGTCCAGCGAATCGAACACGCGCGACGGGCGCAGCCAACGTGTAAACGCCAGCGAAACCGAGGCGCCGTACAGGTCGCCTGCATACCCGATCAAGTTGGCCTCGAGATGAGCCGAGGCGGCATCGTCGGCATACGTCGGCGGCAGGCCCACGTTGACGGCGGCAGGCCATACGGTATCGTCGACCAGCACCAAGCCCTCGTAGACGCCATCGGCAGGCACCTGAATGCCCTCGGGCACCTGAATATTTGCCGTGGGAAAACCCATGTCGGAGCCCTGGTGACGACCGCCGGCAACAATACCTCGCAGCATATACGGGCGGCCGAGCAGCTCGGCGGCAAGCTCAACATGACCCCGGCGCAGCTCCTGGCGAATACGGGTGGCGCAGATCGTCTGCCCATCGACGCACAGCAGCTCGTGGCCATAGACGTCAACGCCGCGCTCGGCTCCCCATGCCTGCATCTCGGCAACGCCCGAGGCACCGCCGCGGCCCAACCTAAAGTCGCTACCCACGCGAATCGAGCGGATATCGACGACGCGCGACAGCAGCTTAAGAAAGCCTACGTGGTCGAGTGCCGCCACCGCGGGCGTAAAGGGAACGGCCACGACCGCATCGACCCCGGTGAGAGCCAGGGCATGCAGACGGTCAGCCGTCGTCATCAATTTTTGCGCGGGCGAAGGGCTCACCACCACGTCCGGGTCGGGATCGAAGGTGACCACGACCGCCTTGCAGCCGTGGTCACGCGCATCGCGAACGACCGTGTCGATCAGTTCGCGATGCCCCCGATGCACGCCGTCGAACACGCCGATGGCGATCGACGCGGCGCCCAGGCACGCGCAATCATCAAACGCATCGGCGGCAACGATGCAGGCCTCATCCGACTCGCCCGCAAAAAAAATACGCGAGAGCTCGTGGGAGGCCAGCATCATCGAACACCGCCGATCGCCTGCGGAAAGACATGCTCCATAACAAAGCGGCCGCCCTCGATACGGGCAAGCGCCTTGAGCCCGCCATCGAGCACCAGCGCAAACGGCGCCTTCGACGCATCGAAGCCCACAAGCGCGCGCTCAATAGAAATACGACGTCCGCACAGCAGATCGTCGGCAAGGTCACCCGGCAAGTCGACGCGCGTGGCGCCCAGTGCCGCAATGGGATCCAGGGCAAAGCCGGCAGCGGACTCGGCAGAAAGTTCCTCGACCGCATGGCAGGCACCGATGGAAACAACACCGGAGGCCGTACGGCGCAATGCAGAAATATGCGCCGCGTTGTCGCAGGCACGACCCAGGTCGCGAGCGAGCGCACGGATATAGGTGCCCTTACTCACCGAAAACGCCACAGTCCAAACGCAAACGTCGCCCTCGCCGCTCACGGCAATCAGGTCAGCGGAGTACACCTCGACCGGACGCGGGGACAACTCAACGGCGTTGCCCTCGCGCGCAGACTTATAGGCGCGCACGCCGTTGACCGAAATGGCCGAAAACGCCGGCGGTACCTGCATCTGCGGGCCCAGCATGGCGGACAGGCGCTCGCGGGCATAGGCCGGATCGCGCAAGTCGGCAGTAATGGGCACCGTGCGAACGGCCTCGCCCTCCGCATCATCGGTATTGGTCTCGACGCCAAACGAGATATCGGCGACGTAGCTTTTGGTATCGAGCGTGAGCATGCCCAGCAGACGCGTGGCCTGGCCCACGCCCACCACCATGACACCCGATGCCATGGGGTCGAGCGTTCCGGCATGGCCGACGCGCCGCTCATGGAGGGCGCGTCGGCATTGCGAGACCACGTCGTGGGACGTGCAGCCCACCGGCTTATCGACGGCGAGCAGCATATTAAGTTGAGAAGGTGTACGACGAGCCATGTACCATCCAAAAAGTTAGAGCTCGACGGTCACCGAAGCGGGATCCTCCCCTACCAGCTCGGCCAGCATGGGAAGTGCCGCGGTGAGCGTCTCGGAAATCGTTCCGGCGTTGGTAAAGCCGGCGGCAGCGTGGTGCCCACCTCCGCCAAAGTTGGCCGCAATCTCGGAAACATCAAGATCGCCCTTGGAGCGCAGGTTGCCACGCACCTTGGTATCGCCCTCGATGCCCTTAAGGAACAGGCAGACCTCGACGCCCATCACAGAGCGCACCACATCGACCAGGCCGTCGCACTCATCCGAGGTGACGCCGCATTCCTTGAGGTCACTCTCATACGCGTAGCTATATGCCACGCGCCCGTGCGCGACCGTCTTGATGCGACCCATGACGATGGACTTAAGATGCAAGAACTCGACACGCATGCTCTGATAGACCTCGAGCGCGACGCGCGCCGGATCGGCACCGTGCGCCACCAGACGCGAGGCGGCATGAAACGCGGCAGCGTCGGCGTTCTGATACTGAAAACGACCGGTATCGGTGACCAGGCCGCACAGCAGGCAGGTCGCAATGCTGTCGCTTGCAGTAATGCCGCAATCGGCCAAAAAGCGGTCGATAATCATGGCGCAAGCAGCGGCATTGACACACCTAAGGCTGACCTCGGCAAACTCCTCGCGTGCCGGGTGATGGTCAAAGCACGCCACGTGAGCCGAACGACGCAGGACCTCGGCGGAATTATTGAGGCGCTCGACGACCGGCACGTCTACTGAAATGAACAGGTCCGGGTTGCCGGTGTAGGCAGATGCCGGCACCAGCAGATCGGCGCCCTCCATAAAACGGTAGATGCGCGGAACGGGATCGTCGTCTGCCAGCAGCAGGGCGATGTCCTTGTCGGGGAACACCTTCATAAGCGAAAGGCCCAGGCCCAACACGGAGCCCAAGGCATCGCCGTCGGGAGAGGTGTGACCCGAGATCGCAATGGAGGACGCACCCTCGATGAGCTCGAGGATGCGTCGTTTAATATCTGCAGACTCGCACGAGGCGAGATCGGCGGAATTAGTCATCTAAAGCTGCCTCCTGGGCGGCATCCGCTATGGGGTAGCCGTCCTCGTCCTTTTCGATCGCAAGCGTGGCCGGAACGTTTTCCAGCGCACGCGTGATGCGCTCGGCCTCATCGGTCGAGCGATCGATGCGAAAATCGAGCTCGGGCGTAACGCGCCAATCGAGCGAGCGAGCCAACAGGCTGCGAATACGGCCCTTGGCGCTGGCGAGCGCCTCCATGACCTCATCGTAGCGGCTCGCATCGCACGACACGTACACGCGCGCGAACGAACGGTCCACCGCGACCTCGACCGCGGTCAGGGTGACCAGGTCGAGACGCGGATCGGAAACCTCAAAGAGCAGGATATAACCGAGCTTCTCGCGAAGCTGCTCGCCCAAACGGCGGGTTGCCTGCGTTTGCTTCATAGCGCTACCCCCTACTCGGTACGGGCAACCTGGTCGATACGGTAACCCTCGATCTGGTCGCCGGGCTTGATGTCCTGGAAGTTCTCCAGGCCAATGCCGCCCTCGGAACCGCTCTTGAGGCTCTTGGCCTCGTCCTTGTAGTGGCGCATCGAGGCGATCTTGCCGTTGAAGACCACGATGCCATCACGCACCAGGCGCACGGAATCGGTCGCGGCGATCTCGCCCTCCTCCACGCGGACACCGGCGGCGATACCGACTTTGGGCACCTTGAAGGTGTCCAGGACGGTCGCGGTACCCGTGGAGACCTCGACCTCGGTAGGCTTGAGCATGCCGATGCGGGCAGCGTCGAGCTCCTCGAGGCACTTGTAGATAACGTCGTAGCAACGAATCTCGACGCCCTCGCGCTCGGCAGCGGAGCGCGCCTTGCCGTCGGGACGCACGCCAAAGCCGATGATGATGGCGTTGGAGGCGTCGGCCAGGACGACGTCGGTCTCGTTGATGGCACCGACAGCGGAGTGGATCGTATTGATGCGGACCTCGGACTGATCCATCTTGTCGAGCGAGTCCTGAAGGGCCTCGATGGAGCCCTGGACGTCGGCCTTAATGATCAGGTTGAGCTCCTTGACCTCGGCGTCGGCGATGGTCTCGAAGAGGTTCTCGAGCGTGACGTGCTTCACGCGGCTCTGCTCCTCGATACGGGCCTTGAGCGAACGCTCATCGGCCAGGGCGCGAGCCTCGCGCTCGTCCTCGAACACGCGGAACTCGTCACCGGCGTTGGGCACGGACTGCAGGCCCAAGATCTCAACGGCGTCGGAGGGGCCGGCCTCGGTGACGGCGTTGCCCTTGGGATCGAGCATGGCGCGGACGCGGCCGTAGGTAAGACCGGCGACCAGCGTATCGCCCACGTGCAGAGTACCGCGGGTCACGAGAACCGTGGCAACCGAGCCGCGGCCCTTGTCGAGCTTGGCCTCGAGAACGTTGCCGGAGGCAAAGGTGTCGGGGTTGGCCTTGAGCTCGAGCACGTCGGCCTGGAGCAGCACGGTCTCGAGCAGGTCGTCGATACCGATCTTCTGCTTGGCCGAGATGTTGACGAACATGTTCTGTCCGCCCCACTCCTCGGGGATGATGCCGTACTCGGTGAGTTCCTGGCGCACGCGGTCGGGGTTGGCGCCCGGCTTATCGATCTTGTTGACGGCGACGACGATGGGTACGCCGGCGGCCTTGGCGTGGTTGATCGACTCGATGGTCTGAGGCATGACGCCGTCGTCGGCAGCCACGATCAGGATGACGATGTCGGTCACCTTGGCGCCGCGGGCACGCATAGCCGTAAAGGTGGCGTGGCCCGGGGTATCGATGAAGGTGATCTTGCGGTCGTTGATCATGACCTGCGAAGCACCGATGGCCTGGGTAATGCCGCCCGCCTCGCCGGCAGCGACACCGGTGTGACGGATGGCGTCGAGCAGGCTCGTCTTGCCGTGGTCGACGTGACCCATGACGGTGACGACCGGGGCGCGGGGCTTAAGGTCGGCGGGATCGTCGTAGAACGAGAAGGGGTTCTCCTCCTCGGGGGTGATGATCTTGATCTGACGGCCCAGGTCGTCGGCAACGAGCTCGACGAGGTCGTCGGACATGGACTGCGTCATCGTGAGCGGCGTGCCCAGCAGGAACAGGCGCTTGATGATGTCGTTGGCCGGAACGTCGAGCGCCTCGGCGAGCTCCTGGACGGTAACGCCCTGGGAGACCTTGATGGCGTCGAGCTCCTCGGGGTTCACGCCCTGGGCCAGCGCCTCCTCAATCTTGCGCTCCTCCTGAGCCTTAGCAGCCTCGCGCTCGCGCTTCTCCTTGCGCTTCTTGCGGCGACCGGTGGACTCGCGAGAGGCCTCCTCGACGGCAGCGCGGGCCTCCTCGAGAACCTTCTCGCGGCTGTACTCCTCGGCCTCGCGAGCCATGCGGCTGTAGTGGTCCTCATCGTTGCCGTGACCGCCCTTGCGCTTCTTGCCCTTGCCCTGCTTATCGGGGTTGGGGAAGTCCATGCCGGCAGCGACGTTGTTGCTGGCGTTGGTGCGATGGCTGTGCGGACGGCTCTCGGAGGCGTTGCGCTCGGAGTTGTTGTCGGAGGCGTTGCGATCGTTACGACGGCCACCGCGACGGTCGTTGTTGCCGCTGCGACGGTTGCCGCGCTCGGCGGCGCGCTCTGCTTTGGCCTTCTCCTCGGCGTCCTTCTTCTCCTTGAGCACGGTCTCCTGTGCGGCGATCTGGTCGAGCAGCGAGCGGAAGCGCGAACCGGAGTCGGAAGCGGGGACGGCGCGGCGCTGGGCCTCGCGGGCAGCCTCCTCCTTCTCGCGGGCAAGGCGCTCCTGCTCAGCCTTCTTCTTGGCCTCGGCCTCGGCACGGGCGGCCTCCTCGGCAGCCTGGGCGGCGGCGAACTGGCGGCGCTCCTCCTCGCGTGCCTTCTCGGCGGCGATGCGCTCACGCTCGGCCTCGGCAGCGCGCGCTGCCTCCTCGGCGGCGGCTGCCTCCTCCTCGGCCTGCTTGGCGGCCTCGACTTCCTTGGCGCGGGCCTCGATCACCGAGGCGAGCTGCTTGCGGACCATGGCGACGTAAGCGTCCTCCAGAGCGGAGGAAGCGGACTTAGCGGGAATCTTCATTTCGGCGAGATGACCCATCAGTTCCTTGGAGGTCATGCCGAACTCTTTGGCCAGGGTGGACACACGGACTTTTGCCATATGACTTCACCTACCCTTTCTGGCACCTTGGGTGCCTAGAGACTGAACGAGCGTGGGAGATGCGCCGGGACCCGCCCGGCGCGACCGCGCGCTAGATCAGGTCCTCCGCATCATCGAAGGCGTCGGTGTCGTGGACACCGCAGAAACGGGAGCCGGGACGGGCCTGGTTGCGGCACTGGATGCCGTCCTCGGACACGTACTCGCAGCGACGGACGTCGTCGTCCTCCTCGTCACCGATCAAGTCGGCGGCGGGCTCCTCGTGAACGGGGACGTTCTTGAGGATGTCGGCGGCAAGGGTCTCGGACTTGATGTCGATGTGCCAGCCGGTCAGACGGGCGGCGAGGCGGGCGTTCTGGCCCTCCTTGCCGATGGCGAGCGAAAGCTGGTCGTCGGGCACGATAACGCCGGCGTAGGCCTTCTCCTCGTCGATGAGGACGCGGGTGACCTTGGCGGGCGACAGGGCGTTGGCGACGTAGACGGCCGGATCGGCATCCCACAGGATGACGTCGACGCGCTCGCCGCGAAGCTCGCCTACGACGGCACGAACACGGCTGCCCTTGGGACCGACGCAGGCGCCCACGGGATCCAGGCGATCGTCGAGCGAGTGGACGGCGACCTTGGAGCGCTGGCCGGGCTCGCGGGCGATCGACTTGATCTGGACGGTGCCCTCATAGATCTCGGGCACCTCCTGCTCAAACAGACGACGCATGAGCTCGGGATGGGTGCGGGAGATGACGATCGGCGGACGGCTGTGCTCGCCGCGAACCGGCTGCAGGTTGGAGTTGGGGTCGCGGACGTCGATGATCACGGCCTTGATGTGCTGGTTGTGCAGATAGCGCTCGCCCATCGGACGCTCGTTGCGCTCGTTCTCGTAACGACGCTGGTCAAAATGCGGCAGCTCGGCCTCGACGCCATCGCGGATCTTGACGATCGTGAAGTCGGGCGTGGACTGCAGCACGGTACCGCTGATGAGGTCACCGATACGGCCGGAGAACTCCTCGTAGATCTGCTCGCGGGCGGAGTTGCGCACGATGGCGTTGATCTCGGCCTTGGCGTGCTGGGCGGCGATGCGGCTCGTGTTCTTGGGGGTGACGTCGATCTCCTCGAACTCGGTGAAGTTGCCCTCCTCGTCCATGGAATCGTCGATCGGCTCCAGACGGTAGACGTAGATCTTGCCGGTGGTGCGGTCGATGGTCACCTTGGCGCCCCACTCAAGATGCAAGATCTCGGCATAGCTCTTGGCGAGCGACTGCTCCAGGCGGTCGATCAGGTAGAGCTGGTCGATGTGCCTCTCCTGGCAAAGCTCCATCAGGGCGGACATCATGTCGGATGCTGCCATGTTAGTTTCCTTCCTTCGCGGGCTTGAAGTCGTAGGTGGGCTTCAACTTACACTTTTTAACATCAGAGAAATCGAGGGTGACGGACTCGCCGTCCTCGAGCTCGAGGGTCACGTTCGTCTCGGTCGCGGCGGCAATCTTGCCGGAGTACTTGCGACGGCCCTCGGTGGCGGTGGAGGTGAGCTCGCAGTCCTCACCCACAAAGCGGGCAAAGTCGCGCGGGCGGCGCAGCGGGCGCGCCATACCCGGGCTCGACACCTCGAGCGTGTAGCTCGAAGAAATAGGGTCGAGCTCCTCGATCACGTCGCCGACCCACTTGGTATTGGCCGTGACGTCGTTGAGCGACAGGCTCTGACCCTCGGCACCCTCGATACGCACACGCACGCAGGGGGCCTTGGTGGCGCCCACGAGCTCAACGTCGACAATATCGACATCGTGCCGGGGAGCGACGGCCTCGAGCGCGTCGATGATCGCCTGCTCGGTCTTGGTCTTGACCATTGCGGCACCTCCATCCATACAAAAAAGAAGCGGGGTCGAAACCCCACTTCTTTCAATTACTACTTCATTTGCAAGCAAACTATACCAATACCTGCGAAAACGTGCAAGCATCAAAGAAATTCGCAGGTCAGCGCGCCCACAGCTTCTCCACAAGAATAGGGCAATTAGGCGAGGACTCCTGTGCGGTGCTCCCCAAAAGCCCCAAAACGGGCCATGCGTCCCAGCGCGCCGACCGAATCGGGCCCTATGGGCATTCCATCCCTGGGCGCGCATCGGCCAGACTGCTCGTAAGGGACATTCTGGAACAGATAAGCCGTATTCACGCATAGACCGCACAACCTTCCGGATCCTCTACGGCAAGGAGACACCATGAAACGCCCAGGCACCCTCTGCGCGACCGCGCTCGTCGTCGCCGCCTGCTCGTTCGCTCTGGCGGGCTGCAGCAACGTCGATGGTAAAACCGGACCATGCAGGCCGGATCTCGGCAGCACCAAAGCCATCGAGAAAACGACGCCTTCGGAGCGTTTCGACAAAATAGACGAAGATATAGTCGACCCCCAGGGCTTAGGTCCCGACCCTCAAGAACAGGTCCCCATCGACCTTGAGGCAGACGAGAACGTCCATGTTACCTGCGTGGGCAAGGACACGGATGGCTACGGCGACGCCGTGTTGGTCTTTGCGGTGACAAACAACACCGATGCCGACATGATGTTTGGCGATGTTGATGCTTATGCCTACGTCAACGGTGTCGTCCGCGACGTGCGCATGCGCCAGCCCGTCGCCGCAGGCGAAGAAGCGACCGCGATGCTCACCTTTGTAGGCACCTTCGACGATCCGGACTTTGACGTGAACAACGACCTCAACGACATCTACCTCAACATCTGGATGTTCGAGGAGCAGACGGGCAATGTCTACTTTAGGGACCTGGTACACATTCCGTAGAGGGTGGCGCTAAGCGCCAGCCAAACGGGGCACACAGTGCAAAACGAGGGGCGACCCAGCCGGATCGCCCCTCGTCTTTTGTGCGTCAACTATGTGCGCGAGGTTTACTTAACCACCAGGTTGACCAGCTTGCCGGGCACGCAGATGGCCTTGACGACCGTCTTGCCCTCGGTCCACTTGGTGACAGCAGCCTCGGCGGCAGCCTGCATTTCCTCGTTGGAGGCATCGCGGGCCACGTCAATGCGGCCGCGGACCTTGCCGAGCACCTGGACGACGATCTGCACCGTGTCCTCGATGGACTCGGCCAGGTCGAACTCGGGCCAGGCGGCGGTGTAGGCGTTGCCCTCGCAGCCGAGCGCCTCGTGCCAAAGCTCGTCGGCCCAGAACGGGCAGATGGGCGCCAGGACGCTCACGATGTCCTTGGCCACGCCGTAGCACAGGGCCTTGTCGCGGTCAGCACCCTCGGTGGCGTTGAGGTAGGCGCTCGCCGCGTTGACGAGCTCCATGACGGCCGAGATCGCGGTGTTGAACTGGCCACGGTCGAAGTCCTCGGTGCACTTGGCGATGGTGCGGTGACGCTCGCGGTAGAGCTTCATCGCGGTCTCGTCGAGCACGGACTTGTCGAAGGCCACGTTGGCGTCACCCGACTGGACGAGCTGCCACACGATACGCCAGGCGCGCTTGATAAAGCGGTTGGCGCCCTCGACGGCCTTGGGATCCCAGTCGAAGTCCTTCTCGGGCGGGGCGATAAACAGGATCGCCAGACGCATGGTGTCGGCGCCGTAGGGCTCGATAACCGAGCTCGGGGGCACAACGTTGCCCTTGGACTTGGACATGGTGTCGCCGTTCTCGTCCTTGACCATGCCCTGGCACAGCAGGTTGGTGAAGGGCTCGTCCACGCTCAGCAGACCCAGGTCGCGCAGCGCCTTGGTAAAGAAGCGGCTGTAGAGCAGGTGCAAAATGGCGTGCTCGATGCCACCAATGTAGTTATCGACGGGCATCCAACGGTCTGCCGCCTCGCGGGAGAAGGGCAGCTCGGTGTTGTGCGGGTCGGTATAGCGCAGGTAATACCAGCTGGAGCAGGTGAAGGTGTCCATGGTATCGGTCTCGCGCTTGGCCGGGCGACCGCAGACCGGGCAGGTGGTCTCGTAGAAGTCCTTGCACTCGGCGAGGGTCTCGCCAGCGCCCAGGTCCAGGTTCTCCGGCAGCGTCACCGGGAGCTGATCCTCGGGCACGGGCACGATGCCGCAGTGCTCGCAGTGGATGGCCGGGATGGGGTTGCCCCAATAGCGTTGACGGCTGATGAGCCAGTCGCGCAGGCGGAACTCGACCTTGCGACGACCGAAGCCCATGGCCTCGAGGTCGGCCACGATGGCAGCCTCGCCCTCGGAGTGCTTACCACCGCGCATGCCGGTGTACTTGCCGGACTGGACGAGCGTGCCCTCGGCAGCGTGAGCACAATCCCAGTCGACGGTCTCGGCATGGAAGGTATCGATGGTCTCACCGCTGGCCTCGACGGCAGCGCGGTCGTCATCGTCCAGGATGATCGGCACGATCGGCAGGTCGTACTTGCGGGCAAACTCAAAGTCGCGCTGGTCGCCACAGGGAACGGCCATGACGGCGCCGGTGCCGTAGTCGGCAACGACATAATCGGCAACCCACACGGGGACCTTCTCGCCGTTGACGGGGTTCACCACGTAGCGGCCGGTGAAGGCACCGTGCTT
The DNA here is from genome assembly GCA_900541675.1 of uncultured Collinsella sp. Taxonomy (GTDB): domain Bacteria; phylum Actinomycetota; class Coriobacteriia; order Coriobacteriales; family Coriobacteriaceae; genus Collinsella. The sequence continues at coordinate 38,278 of UQKU01000009.1, forward strand.
CTCGAGAGTGCCCTGGGCACGCTCGACGGCAGAGATGTGCTTGGAGTCCTCGACGATCTTGGTGACGGCCTCCTCGTACTCCGTGCCCTCGACGAGCTCGTGCAGACGAGCGTACTCGGGAGCCAGGACAAAGAAGGACACGCCAAACAGGGTGTCGGCACGCGTGGTGAATACGGTGATCTTGCCCTCGTCGCCCTCGATGGGCTCGCCATTCTGGTCGCACAGGGTAAAGTCAACCTCGGCGCCCTCGGAGCGGCCGATCCAGTTGGCCTGCATCTGCTTGACGCGCTCGGGCCAGCCGGGGAGCTTCTCCAGGTCGTCGAGCAGCTCCTGGGAGTACTCGGTAATCTTGAAGTACCACTGCTCAAGGTCGCGCTTCTCGGGCTCGGTGCCGCAGCGCCAGCACTTGCCCTCGGTGACCTGCTCGTTGGCCAGAACGGTCTTGCAGTTAGGGCACCAGTTGACCGGGTTCTTCTTGCGGTAGACCAGGCCCTTTTCCCACAGCTTCTCAAAGATCCACTGACCCCAGCGGTAGTAGTCGGGGCTGCAGGTCTTGACCATGCGATCCAGATCGTAGGAGAAGCCCATGCGCTTCATCGTGGCGAGCGCCTGGTCCATATTCTTATACGTCCAGGCGGCAGCCTGCGTGTTGTGCTTGATGGCGGCGTTCTCGGCGGGCAGGCCAAAGGCGTCAAAGCCGATGGGATGCAGCACGTCAAAGCCGCGCATGCGGGCCTGACGGGCCATGGCATCGCCGATGGTATAGTTGCGCGCGTGGCCCATGTGCAGGTCACCCGACGGATACGGGAACATCTCGAGCACATACTTTTTAGGCTTACTGTCGTCGGTGTCGACGGCAAAGAGGTCGGAGTCCTCCCAGGCCTTCATCCACTTGGACTCAATGGCCTGCGCGTCGTAGGCAGGGATCTCGTCCTTATGATCTGTGCAATCGCACATATCAGCTCCTTTAATCTTAGCTGGGGTCGGGCGGCTTGGCTTTATTCGCTACTGCGGACAGTCCTGCGCAAGACGAAGAGCACATTAAGTGCTCTTCTTTGCGTGCGGAACTTGTAGCGAACAAAGCCAAGCCGCCCGACCCTAAGGTTAACTTGACTGATGATAGCAAATACGACAAGCGAGATGCCTGCGACTTGCAGGCATCTCGCTTTATCTAAATAACGTGGTTGTGAATCAACCGCTATCTGTTATCCGCCCAAGCATGGTCGGGTTTTCCAAGTGCCGCAGATTGCCGTGAAAGAGGAGCGACGCGTACTTTGGTACGCGAGCGACGGTTTGAACGGCAAGGTGCGGTGCTTGGGAAAGCCGCTTATCGATAGGAAACGCTCTGCTGGGAGTCCTTGACGACAACGTCGTGGGCGCCGCCTTCGACGATCGAGGTCGAGCTCACCAGGGTCAGGCGTGCCTTTTCCTGGAGCTCGGGGATCGAGAGGGCACCACAGTTGCACATCGTGGACTTGACCTTGTAGAGCGTGCCGCCCACGCCGTCCTTGAGGGAGCCGGCATAGGGAACGTAGGAGTCGACGCCCTCGACGAAGCTGAGCTTCGCGGCACCACCCAGGTCGTAGCGCTGCCAGTTGCGGGCACGCGCAGAACCCTCGCCCCAGTATTCCTTCATGTACTGACCGTTCACATTGACGCGCTCGGTCGGGCTCTCGTCGAAGCGGGCGAAGTAGCGGCCTAGCATCATAAAGTCGGCACCCATGGCAAGGGCGAGCGTCATGTGGTAGTCGTAGACGATGCCACCGTCGGAGCACACGGGCACGTAGACACCAGTCTCCTCGTAGTACTCGTCACGGGCGCGGCAGACGTCGATCAGCGCGGTGGCCTGGCCACGGCCGATGCCCTTGGTCTCACGGGTGATGCAGATGGAACCGCCGCCGATACCGACCTTGATGAAGTCGGCACCGCAGTCGGCCAAGAAGCGGAAGCCCTCGGCGTCGACGACGTTACCGGCACCGACCTTGACGTCCTCGCCATAGTTGGCGCGGATCCACTCGATGGTGCGCTTCTGCCACTCGCTGAAGCCCTCGGAAGAGTCGATGCACAGGACATCGGCGCCGGCCTCGATGAGCAGCGGCACGCGCTCGGCATAGTCGCGGGTGTTGATACCGGCGCCGACCATGTAGCGCTTGTCGCTATCGAGCAGCTCGTTGGGGTTGGTCTTGTGGCTGTCGTAGTCCTTGCGGAAGACGATGCCCATAAGGTGATCGTTGTCGTCGACGATGGGCAGGGCGTTGAGCTTATTGTCCCAGATGACGTCGTTGGCAACCTTGAGGCTGATGTTCTTGTCGCCCACGATGAGCTGCTCACGCGGGGTCATGAACTCGGAGACCTTCGTCTGGTGGTCATCGCGGCTGGGGCGATAGTCACGGCTGGTGACGATGCCCAGGAGCTTACCCTTGGGAGTGCCGTCGTCGGTAACCGGCATGGTGGAATGACCGGTCTTCTCCTTGAGCTCGATGACCTGCTCCATGGTCATGTCGGGGGTCAGCGTGGAATCGGACTGAACGAAGCCAGCCTTGTGATCCTTGACGGCCTTGACCATAGCGGCCTCGGACTCGGCGCTCTGGGAACCGTAAATGAAGGACAGGCCACCCTCGGTAGCGAGCGCGACACCCATGTCGACGCCCGAGACGGACTGCATGATAGCGGAAACCATGGGGATGTTCAGGGTGATTGCCGGCTTCTCACCGCGCTTAAAGCGGGTTAGCGGCGTCTTAAGAGAGACGTTGTTGGGGATGCACTGCGAGGACGAGTAACCAGGGACCAGCAGATACTCCGAAAACGTGTGGGACTCACCGGGAAAGAACGTAGCCATGTTTCTCCTTTTTCCATGCGACCGGTCGGCTGCAGGCCTCGTAGGACCCAGCCCAACCTTGGGCGCCCAATACTGGGGAAGTATCTTAACGCACTTTGACTGCTACAATGCATGATTTAAGAAGAGCACACGAGGGTTTGACGCTGGCATTGCGTTTGCCCAGCAAACACTTTAGCGGGGAGACGTGGAGCGTATGAAGTACAAGACGACGGCAAAGCTGGTCATTCAAGCGTGCGACAAGGATCTGCCGGGCGTCTTCGGCCACGGCTGTGTCTTGCTGCTGCAAGGTATCGCCCGCGAACACTCGCTCAACCGTGCCGCCAAGAGCATGGGCATGGCGTATTCCAAGGCCTGGCGTATCGTAAACGAGGCAGAAGGCCAGCTGGGATGCAAGCTCATCGAGCGAGACGGAGCCCGCGGATCCACGCTCACCCCCGCCGGCGAGCGAGCCATCGAAGTCTACGAGACGTTGCAGGGCGAGATCAACAACGTCATCGCCACCAAAGCCAACGACCTCATCGCCAGCATCAAAAAGTAGCTAATTTGGGACGGGGCTTTTTTAGCTGCACAACCCCTTCTCATAAGTTGCGGTGAAATAGGGACTGTTTATGCGGTTAAAGCCGTAAATCAATCCATATTTCACCGCAACTTATGAAGACGAGGATGATTTAGCTAGTTGCGGAAGGCATTATCTAGGGTGGCGGCCACGATCAAAGGGTCATCGGTGCCGGCGAAGAGGCGGATGGTGCTCCCCTGCTTGCCGCGTGGAGCCGAAAGACGCGTCGTTGCGCCGCCGGCGGACGATGTGCGAAACTCCTCCGGCAAAGCAACGAACAGATCATCCGCACTACGCTCGATAAGGTCGAATTCAACTGCCGGGCCAAAGCCGTGCTCGAGGATTCCCGTTGCAACCGCATGGTCGGGATGCGAGCTCAGTCCGGGATAGCGCACGTTGCGTACCATCTCATTGGCGGCCAGATACTCGGCCAGCGCACGGGCGCGGTCGAAGTGTGCCTGCATGCGGACATTAAGCGAGGAAAGCCCGCGCTCCAGCACGTCGGCCTCCCCGGCAGAAAGGTCGAGTGCCAAAGCACCGCAGCCTGCAAACAAAGCATGCGCGCACTCGGCAGCAGCATCCACACGATGGCGCTTGAGCTGCGAGCGCGCCACCGAAGCGGCAACGAGCTTGCGCGGAGCCTTACCGGCGCACACACGGTCGAGCGCCTCAAGCGACAGCGCAGCACCTAGCCGCAGCGGATCGCAGCCAAAAGCCGACGCCACGGTGTTATCCACCACGAGCAGCGCATGAGCCTCACGCGCTGCGCGGCCTAACGCACGAAGATCGGGGACGCGCAGACCAAACCCGCCGATAGAGTTCACAAACCACCACAGGTGCGGCCCCTCGGCATCAAACGAAGCATCAAAGTTCTCGGACGCGGCGACAAACGCCTCGACGGATGACGAGCCCACCAGCGCGACATCGCAGCCATCAAAGCCGCGCGCAAACGCATCGGCAAAGTCATCCGCAAAGGCCACCAGACGGTCACCGGGACGCACAATACCCAGCAGCGACAGAGCCGCCGGCACATGCGGGGCCGCAACAAGACGCGCCTCGCGCGCACTGGACCTCAAAGCCCAGGCCTCTTCTAGCTGCTGTACATCCACACGGCACCGTCCCTTCATAAGCAAAAACCCACGATGCGGGTGTTCCCCGCATCGTGGGCAACGGCTGCAGTATAGCGCCGATAGGCGACGAATCGCCTAGATGTTGAGCGTGCGATAGGTCACGTTCGCACCCGGAGCATCAACGGACACGCCATAGGCCTCGGGATAGATGCGCGTCGAAAACACGAGCGCGCCATCGTTCACAAACACCTCGACCGACGAGATATCGCCAACAACGCGCACGTTACGAACCTCGTCGATGGGCTCCCAGCGCACGGTACGACCGCAACCGGCAGAAGCGCGACCCTCATCGGTAAATCGCATCTCAAAGCGCGAGGGCAGCTCGCCCTCGGCGGGCACAAACGACAGCTTCAGCTCGCCATCAACGGTTGCGGTGAACGCTCCGTCGACACCGTCGACAACAACGTCAAAGCAGGTATCGCCGGCAACCTCCAACGAGCCCTCCCCCACACGCACCGAGACATAATGGCGCTCGATCTCGCGCGCCGGCTGCTGCAGCACCACGCCGCCGTCACCGGCCGTAAGCTCGCGCGGCACCGTCATGCAGTGCTGCCAGCCGCACACCACGGTTGGTGCGTTGCCATAGGTCGGCTCATCGGGCATGCCCATCCAGCCGATCAGAATGTGGCGACCGTCCTCGGCCGTGAACTCCTGCGGAGCATAGAAGTCAAAACCGGCGTCCCACAGGCGGAAATCGCCCAGCTCATAAGCGTCCTTGCCACCCGTAATGTCGCCCGATACAGGCATGTAGCCAGCGGCATACACATTGCCGCGATCCCAACGACCGCCCTCAAGGCCCTGGGGCGAGAACGACAAAAATGCAGCGGTATCGCCATTCGCATCGAGCTCAATATAGCCAGGGCATTCCCACATAAAGCCAAAACGCTCGGGCGTAGACACACGGCTCTCGAGCTCCCAGCTCAGCATATCGGCCGAGCCATACACCAGGATCTCGCCCACATCGCGACCGGCGCCCTCGCCGTGCATGGCGCAAAATCGACTATCGACATGCGGACCATCCACGCGACGACGGGCGCCCAGCACCATGTGATAACGCCCATCCGCGTCACGCCACACCTTGGGATCGCGCACGTGGCAGGTCAAATTCTCGGAATAATCCTCGGACGCCAGCACCACGCGCTTTTGGCTGAACTCCCGACCGGCAAGGCCATCGACGCTCTCCACATAAACGGTATCGGCGCGGCGGCCGGTATTGACGTAGTCGTACGTGCCGTCCGCATCGGAAAGCTTCACGTTGCCTGTGTACAGCACGCGAATGCGACCGTCCTCGGCAAGCGCGGAGCCCGAATACACACCGTGGCAATCAAACGGCTCGTCGGGCAGCAGTGGGGCGCCAACGTAGTCCCACGTCATAAGGTCGCGGCTCGTCGCATGGCCCCAGACCTTAACGCCGCCCTCGACATCAAACGGCGCATACTGAAAATAGGCATGGAACACGCCGCCCGCCTGGCAAAGACCGTTGGGGTCGTTGAGCCAGCCCGCCGGCGGCATAATATGGAAGCGCTGGCCATACGCGCCATGACCGCACTCAGAGGCGGCAGCGTCAACAGCGGCAACCAGCTTTGCAAGGTCGCGGCCAAGTGCATTAGACATATCAAAGTCCTAACGGATAGAAAGTAACAGGGCGCCAGAGATCGACACCGGATACGGGAAACGCCCGCGAGCATACAACCCGCGGGCACCCTTCAATCAAAAGCTCTTAGGCCTGCTCGGAAGCCTTGGGCTCGTCCTTGTACAGGACAAATGAGACGGCAAAGGAAACCAGCGCGGCGACCGCAAACATGATCGCGTACTGCACGGGCTGGGCCAGGCACAGCAGGATACCGAAGATACCGGTAACGCCCGTGCCGGAAGCGGCAAGCGAGGTGAGCGCGCAGACCAGGGCGCCGCAACCGCCACCGATGCAGCCGGCGATGAAGGGCTTAAAGAAGCGCAGGTTCACACCAAAGATGGCAGGCTCGGTAATACCCATGAAGGCGGACAGGGCCGAAGGAAGCGCCAGGCCCTTGATCTTGGCATCGCGGGTCTTAAAGGCAACGGCGAGCGCGGCGCCACCCTGGGCGATGTTGGCGGCACTGGCGATGGGCAGCCAATAGGTCACGCCGTACTGGGCGAGCTGGCCCAGGTCAATGGCGGTGTACATCTGGTGGATACCGGTAACGACCGTGGGGGCATAGAACAGGCCGACGATAAAGGAACCGATGCCGAAGGGCAGGGTCAGCAGAGCCTGGATCAGACCGAGGATGGCGTTCTCGGCCCACACGAAGATGGGGCCGACGGCAACGAGCGTCACGAGCACGGTCACGAACACCGAGACGAGCGGGGTCACAAAGAGGTCGAACATCTCGGGAACGATCTTGTGCAGGCGCTTCTCGAGGAAGGCCAGAATGGCGCAGGCGATAACGATGGGGATCACGTGGCCCTGATAGCCGACCCACTCAAAACTGTACACGCCGGGGATGACGGTGACCATGGTCTGCACGCCCTCGGAGGCAACCGTGTAGGCGCTCTGCAGCGAGGAGTTGATGAACGCACCGCCGACGACGGCACCCAGGTACGGGTTGGCACCAAAGGCCTTAGCGGCGGAGTAGCCAATCAGGATCTGCAGAATGCCAAAGGACGTGCCCGAGACCAGGTCGGCAATCTTGTAGATAAAGTTATTGGTGTCGAGCGCGATAAAGCCGTTGGAGGCCATAAAGTTGAGGGCGCTCATAATGCCCAGCAGCAGGCCCGAAGCCACGATGGCAGGGATGATGGGGACAAAGACGTCGCCGAGCACCTTAATGGCACGCATAAAGATGTTCTGCTGCTGCGCCGCGGCCTCCTTGACCTCGGCCTTGGTGGCAGCCTCGACGCCACTGAGCGCGATGAACTCCTCGTAGACCTTGTTGACGATGCCGGTGCCAAAAATAATCTGCAGCTGGCCCTGGGCCTCAAAGACGCCCTTAGCGCCATCGACATTCTCGATGGCCTCCTTGTTAACCTTGGTGTTATCGGCGATCACCAGGCGCAGACGCGTGGCGCAGTGTGCGGCCGAAACAACGTTGTCAGCGCCACCGATGCTGTCGAGCACCTCTTGGGCTGATTTGCGGTAGTCCATGACTTCCCTTTCCTCCAACGGGCGCATTTGCACCCGGCCATCTTTGACACTTACACTGTAATCGTTTTCAGTTTCATATGTCTGTAATCGTTTTCATAGTAGGGTGAACGGTAGGAAATAGCCGGCGAATGGTAGTTTTGAGATAAACACAAGGGCTCAGAGGCAGGCAGACGTGCCCAAGGCCTAGACATTCATAAGCTGATGGCCGAGCTTGAGCGTCTTGAGACCGCTCTCCCCCTCCTCGTCATCGAGCGTGTTGAGCAACATATTGGTCGCCTCGACGCCACTGGTCAGGTAGCCATAATGCACGGTGGGAATGCCGCCCGTCAGCGCGCGCAAAAACGCGTTGTCGCCAAAACCGCTCACGCGGTGTATGCCCTCGCCCATGCCGCGAACCTCATCGATAGCACGCAGCGCGCCCGCCGCCATGGTGTCGGTCGCGCAGGCGATAAACGAAACATCGGGAGCGACGGAAAGCAGTTCACGCGCCGCAACATAGCCCGAGTCGAGCGTAAAGGACCCCTGGCGAATCAGGCTCGGATCAAGCGCCACGCCCGCGGCGCGCAAGCCGGCCTCAAAACCGCGACGGCGGTCATAACCGGCCGCGCGGTCCTCCTCGGTAACTCCAATGTAGGCAATCTTGCCATCCACGCGGCCCGCAAGCGCATGGCCCAGCTCAAAGGCGGCCTCGTAATCGTCGTGATAGACGCACGCCGCGCCCTCAACATTCTGGCCGATCAGCACGATGGGCACGCGGCACGATTCAATCGCCCGACGGTGCTCGTCGGTAATCATAGTTGCCACCAGCACAATGCCATCGACCGGGTGGTTTTGGAATAAATCGAGGTATTCGAGTTCGCGATCGGCCGCGTTGTCGGTATTGGCAAGCAACATCTGGTAGCCACGGTGACCGAGCACCTGGCCAATGCCAGCGGTAATGCGGCTCACGGATTCCGAGTTGATCTTGGGCACGATGACGCCGATGAGCTTGGTGGAGCCGGTGCGCAGTGCACGAGCCTGGCTGGACCGCACGTATCCAGTCAGCTCAATCGCCTTCTTAATGCGCTCGGCCTTGTCCGCCGAGATATATCCACCGTTGAGGTAGCGCGAGACGGCGGCGCTCGAAACGCCCGCCAACTCGGCCACATCTTTCATCTTTACCACGAGTACCCCTGTCATTGAAATCGCTTTCACCATGATACCCGTGTGGAGCTACATGCATATCGCAAGACAGGACGTCACGGTCAATTTAGCTGTCGTAGTACGGGCATCGCAGGGCTTCAACTAGAAACTTCGAAATTTAAATGCCGAATCGGTCAAACTACCGATTCGGCACCTCGTTATATTTGCACACAGTGGCAGGCAAAATCCAACTCGAGAACAACTTACTCACTTTGGAAAGACGCATCGCTGTCCGCTGCCAATTCCGAAGGAAGAATTGCCGGCAGCGTCAAAGCCCCCATGGGCGAAAGTCCAGTAACGACCATCAGATAGCTCTTAGCGTGACCATACGCCATGGAAATCGCATTAGAGAGAAGATAACGGCGCGCTTCATCGTCTGAAATGTCGAACGGCAATTTTGTAGACACCGAAATAGCGACCGACACATCAGCGCGCATTTTTTCCTTTGCATCGTCTCTATCAATCAGACTGCCACACACATACAGCTTTAAGTCTGCACGCTCGCCCGCCTTGTTCCTCAATAGATGGACGTCCTGATAACTAACGTCAACTTTTAAATCCATATTCTGGGAGGGCTCATTCTCAATATGAAAAGTTGAGTCGACAACAAACAAATGAACAACCTGAATAGGCGCAATGAAATCCTTACTCATGCAGCCAAACCTCCCGGAATCATCTCAAAGTCCAATCGTTTAGCCGAGCAGTCGCTGTTAAATGAAGACCATTGTTCTCGGACAGAGTTATTAGACGAAGAAAACGGCGCCTCATTCGAATAACTGGAAATGACCTGTGGAATAATTTTGACACCCAGCGCAAGCTCAAACTTTGCGATTGTTTTCAGCGTCATGTTGGGCTGAGAATTCAACAATTTCGAAAGCGACTGAAGACTCACGCCCATACGCTTTGCCAGCTCGCTTTTACTCAAGCCCGAGCGCTGCATCTCGCGATGAACAATAAACTCAATATCTAGTGCGTGCTCATAGGCACGGGTTTCACTCGTTTCCGTTTCCGCGTAAAAGTCTGATAAATCGACCTTAACCATTACAAGTCTCCGTTTCGTAAGCGGGCAAAAAAGCCGACGCTATGACTCCAAAAGCCGCTTTGCTATCGGGGCCAACTGTTTTGCGCGTTTAATTTCTTTGGAAATATTTCCCGAGCCTTGATGGCCCTTAAACCAAAAAAGCAAAACAATCTTGTCCACGCCTTGGCAAATCGCGTAGACCATTTCTCGATTAACCCCATCAAAACCCTTGAGTTCGTATAGTCCAATCTTAGGCTCGATACATCGAAGCTTTGACGTTCCACTGACATCCTTTAGCCCGTAATCATAGATTTTTGAAATCTGATTGATCATTTTACGGGCGGTAAACTTCGTTTTAGGATCAGACATCATCTTCTGAAACTGAGAGTTCTCAGGGGAGGTGGTTAGTTCCCAAAAAGGTCGTCCCTCGGGATCAGCATATTCGACAAGCTCATAGTCACTAGCCAAAGGCCACCCCCTCCGCTTCAGAAGAAACCAAATATGGTTAACTTATAAGTTAAGTTTAGTCAAATTCAAATTTATGGCAAGCCCCAAGCCGTGTTCAAGCAATCTGCATTATTGACTCAGAGAAATGTGGGGAAGAAGCGGCAGAAACTACATTGTCAAATAAGGCCCCCAACGAAGTGCCCGAACTTTTATGGTGACCAACAACATACCTAGAAGGCGAAGGCAAGGCACGCAACCGCCCAGTCACCGTGGCCGGTCTTAGGGAGCGCGGCGGTTTGCGTTGTTGCGGGCTAGGTCTTCTTGGCAGTCTTGATCGCAGGCGTCTTGGAGGACGCGGGCGCAGGCTTGGCGTCCGATTTGGGCGACGAATCAGGCGTGGGGGGCGGGTTTTCGCTGGGCTTGGTCTCATCACCGGGCTTTTCTTCGCTACCGGGCTTTGTATCCCCCGCGGGATTGCCACCAGCGGGCTCACAGGTACCGGGCTGGGTCTTCCCCGCCGACGACTGGGCGCCTGTGGGTTCAATTACCACATGCTAAGCAACGGCCCCACTGGCGTCCATAACACAGGCGGTACCAAAGGCCCCGCCCATCGGCGTCACAAACTGCGCCGACGTAAGTGAGCCACTCTCGCAGGCAGCATCGGCTATGGCGCCGGTCGCGTCCACCCAGGAGGCGTCCACGGCAAACAGGCCATCGGAAGCGTACAGGCCAAAGAAGCGGCAGTCCTCGCCCGATCTGCTGCTAGCAGCAGCAACGTGCGAGCCCGTAGGTTGACTGCGTCAATACCGCTAGATTCGGCCTAGTATCCTATCGGGTCCCAAAAGGTCAATCCAGTTAAAGACGGCAGGCAGCCCGAAACAACATCTTTCATGAATCTCCAGTCTTATCAAGCCCGATCGAACTTGACCGTCAAACCAGATACGGCCCAATCACATCGAATATCTCGCCCACCTTGGTTGCAGGGTTTTGCGCGGATGGTTTAACGTTACCCAGCCCCCTATGGTATGTGACGAGGCGTCCAGCACGCTGCAACGCCTCGCCTCGTTTGCCGTCCACCACCTCGAACAGCCCTGCCAAATTCTTGCGGTACTCAATGCCCAGGTCTTTAGACATGGCTTGAGCGAGGCCACGCTGGCACTCTGCGGCCGACATGGGAGCAGTCGTATATCGAAGGTGCAGAAGGGGCCACAGCTCAAAGCAGGGGTTCGACCACAGCGCATGAAACGTCCTCAATCCATCGGTGAGCTCGGCGCATTTGCTCTCCATCGCATCGAAATCGGATGCAGGGAAATCATCCTTATCAAATACAAGCCACACATGGTCAAACGTCTCAGGAGCATAGCGACAGTGTTCGACAGCGAAGTCAAGTAGGTCGAGAGTATGTTTGCCAGTCCCCTTAACGACTACGGCAACCTTCCGCTCGTTTGCTGCGCCTAACGCGGCGCGCACGCCCTCGAAGTAGCGAGGCTCAGTCTCCTTGCCCTCGGTCACCACGAGATGGCGCGTCATCTGGACCATGCGAGAGCGTCCCTCGAGCTTGCCGCTGCGCCAGTCCCTCGACTTTTTCGCGGCCATACTAATCCCACTCCTCAATGCGCGTGAGATACGGGTCGGCACCATAGCGGCCAGACAGGTACTGCTTGTCGAATGCCGCGTTCTTGCTGACCAGGTTACCATTTGCCTCGTGGATGTCGGCGAGCGACCATAGCTGGCTCGCCTCCCCCTCGCCGCGTGCAGCAAACCATATCTCGTCGCGGCGAAAAACATCGTTTCGCATAGTGGACACGTCCTGAGACGAAAAGATGAGCTGCGCGCCGCTCTTGTTGACTTCGGGATCTTTGAACAGCAGAATCACGTAGCGCAGGAGCTTCGGATGCAACTTGGCGTCGAGCTCGTCGACAACGACGGTACCGCCGCGTTCGAGCGCCGCCAGCAGAAACGACGCCAACCCCATGAGCTTCTGAGTGCCGGCCGACTCCTCGGACAGGCGCAGCTCATAGCCCTTGCCGTCCACCTCATGCTTTACGAAGACGCGCTGGCCGCGCCATTCCGGAGCTTTCTCAACCCTAAAGCCATCGATACGTACGTCAACGGCACGCAGAAAACGCGTGATCTCGAGTGAGTCATCCTCGTCGAGCAACTGCTCGACCATCTGCTCCAGATAAGAGCTGTTGTAGTTCAGGAACACCCCATCAAGAAACCAACTGGCAGCCTCCTTGATCACCGGCGCGTCAAAGTTGATGCAGAGAAACGACAGGTATGGCAGGCTCGGGTTGAATCTCGCGGCCGTCACGAGCTTACGCAGCGTGGGACCAAGCTCAACCCCCGTGCCCTCGCGCTCGAACAGCATCGCCGTGCGTGACGCCCCCAATTTGCGCCGCCACAGTCCTTCGGACACGATCTCGTCCGCATGCACGGACAGGGCATAGCGGTACTCATGCTCACCCGCGCGATAGTAGAGCTCGAACTCGGTGGGCTTAGCAGCCGACACGTCATCGAACTCGAACGCAGAGCAACGGGGTATCGAAGGGCGATCACCCCCTGGTGCATCAGCACTGGCAGACAGCAGCCTAATCGGTCTGGCTACCGCCGAGCGAACGTAATCGAGAGCCTCGAGCAGGTTTGACTTACCGCCAGCGTTGGGTCCGTACACCGCGGCCACTGGTAGAAAGCCCTGCCCGTCAGGGCACACTATGAGGGAGCGCTCGAACTCCTTCATCGGCGTCGCCTGCATGGAAAGCTCCGCCTCATCGCGATAGGATCTATAGTTCCTGAAGGTGAACTGGCAAAGCATCGTCCTCAACATTCCTTTCATTGTTTTGAAAAGATATTTCAGAGTTTTTATTTGATTATAGACCTTAAATAGCATCAATCAAGTGTTTGCAGCATCTGGAGCAAAGGGTACAAGGCCAAAACTCGGAAGTATGCGGCTGCGGACACGCTAATCCATGCCCGCAGCCGCAATGGCGTCAAGCCCCTATCCTCTCGGCGGGAAGAGATCGTGCCCATGGGAATCCTTTGCGCGGATTCTGCCATCGGGACGATGGATGATTAGCTCAGAGTGCTGATTAGAACTAATTTGACGACCGCGCTTTATAGCTTCGCCCTGGGTCGTCGTAACAAAGGAAGCGCGACGCGCCCCCTCGCCCTTAACCTGCCAATTGCCATCCGCCCGCTTCGTAACGTGCTGGTTTCTACCTTTCATACTCACCTCGCCTTCACGACCGATTGATTAACGTGCTCACAGCATGAGGCTCGCAGCAAGTTCACTCGTGCCGCTTTGCTTAAAGCATAAATACTGGCGCGGACATAAGCCGGACCTGAAAGGTGTCAGTATATGGAATCTCGAAGAAGTACAAGCCGGCCTCATGCTGAAACCGCCGTATCGCGCATAGCCCATTCCTATAAACGCAGCTAGTGCTACATAAACTCAGAAAATAAGGAGGATACACATTGAAAGTTAATTGGACCTGTCTCTATCTATAGGAAATCGGAAGGTCTTGATGCAAGAATATCTAAATCCGCCAACTGCAACAGCCTTGTTTCCCTAGCGCATGACAGCCCATCACCCTGCAATTACTCTTTCCGATCGTCGGCAGGTTTTAAGGCCTCAGTCAACTCGTTCAGCATGGTCGTAAGCCGAGCAATAAGTCTTTTCGCATCTTCTCTATGGTCTTCGGTGACCACATCGCCGTAAAGCCTATCGTATTTTGAGCCCTTACCGTGCGCTGCCCCCGCCGACCGAAGGTTCTGAAGATCACGGAGAGACTTTAGGTCGATCACGATGTCATTCCCGCTAAGAAAGGCCTCCAACTTGTTAATACTACCCTTCGCATCAGCGTCCTTTAGAGCACTTTCATCAATGTAGTCGACGAGGGCTCTCGTGAGGGCCATAGTCACGGACTCAAATTCAGACTCGCCGTTGCCAGATGGAATGTGGATTTGTTCAAGAATGCCCTCGTCTGCACGGTGGAAAGGCCTATACAGCGCCAAGCCAAACCGTTTCCTCCATGCTTTATCAAGTTCCATTCGCGCTCGCATAAGCATGGAAACAGGGCCCGACGGATCTTTAACCCACATATTGAGCAAATCTGTCTTGAATACCTCATCAGAAATGCGCTGGTCAACGGGAGACATCTCGAAGGAAAGGAAATGAGTGCGCTCACTCTCGGGAAGATCGCGTCCCAAATCGCCGAGATAAACCATAACTCTGTCCGGGTCAACATTGTCAATCTCGCACCTCCACTGGCTCCCACATGAAATGTGACGCTCGCTGACATCGAAGTGAGGGCTACTCCTGTACTTATCAAGTACAGCGGGCTTAAAGAAAACGGGGGTTAAGTAATGTGGGGCGCGAGGCTCCTTATCAAAGTAGGTGCCAAGCTTATTCGGGTCACATGTGTATCGAACGAGCGAGCCGTCAGGCCGTTCGCCGATGACGAACTCGGGGTACCGTTCATTTTTCTCATCGAACGGCCATACGCCACAAGTCTCGACGTCGCCGGGCTCGATAAAGCTTCGAGCGTAGAGCATGGACAGCAGATAGCCTTCATCAATATCGCTCGTGTACCACTGTCCGATATGGTAGTTCCCTCCGACTTCATCACTCTCTGAAATGCACTCAGTGCTCCCCAAAGGATAGTTGGACGAAGATGCCAGCCGAGCGTCAACAAAGTAGACGAAGAAGCATTGCTTAGCTGCAATGAAGCGCAGTATATATTTGGTCCTGACACGCACCTCGTCTCCAGCAAAGTTAACGACTTTTTCTCTCTCGCCGCACTTGTCGACGCTATAGTAGCAACCGTCTTCGCCGCGGTAGAGTTCAAACAGCATGACAAATTCCTGGTTGACCAGAATCTGCGCTTGGTCGAGCGGATAGAAATACTGCTCGGCAACAATAAAGTCATAGCCCTCATCGCGCCCGTCATGATAAGTGACGTCATCTGCACATACGCAGAAGCCTGGCGAGAAACTGGAAGCATGCTTCAGCCAATCATCACCTGCAAGAATCTCCTGCTTCCGTGCAAGGTCGGCAAAACAGGCAAAAACGGAAGGCCTTCCATCAGCAGCGTCATGGTGCGAATAGACGGTAACCCATGCTCCGGAAAGGGGGTTCTTGACCAGCTCGATCACTTTCTCCTGCTTGAATGGTTTAGCGTCGAGCCCCAGCCTGGCTAAAACCCTTAAAACCGCTTCGTTCATATGCACCTCTTACCATTTGGCACCATCACTGTAAAATGAAGCGAAAATGAACCGTGAGAAACTATCACGGACCAAAATCGTTTAAGGAAATTGTCCATCATTGCGGGGACAAAGAAAAACCGCCAGGACGACGGTCGGAAGCTTTAAAAGACTAATTGACAAGAAATAGAAGGTATTCCCATCAAATCTGACCAACGCATTCACCCATTAGCAAACCGCCAAGAATCGAATCGTACCAGCACTGCCGAGAAGACTAAACACAGCACTTAATAAAAAGCTTCCCGAATGGTGTTAGCCTAAAAACATGATGTACGCAATCAAACCGCCATCCATCAGAAGGCGTAATGTCCTTCTTTATATTTCGGATCCTTTCAGAATCCTCAATACCAAGATAATCGTCTTCTCCCTCATAACAGTACGTTTCTCCGCTTAGCAGTTTCAGTCGCTCCAAGTTATTCAAATACAAGGACACGTTCTCAGGGCATTGGACGATGGCATCGAATACGTTCGTATAGTTTTCGCAAAGCAATCTCCACCGAGCTTTAATTGGCATGTCATCATCTTCAACAACGCGCAAATCAATAACCGGAATATGATCCTTACCAGGCTCTTTAGAAAGAAACGACATCATTTTGGCTTCATCGGGAGTCAACTGTCCGATTATGCTAACAAAGCTCGGATGAACCAGATAAGAAACCCTTTTATCCATAGAGGACGCGAGTAAATTAACGTACAGGTCCCTTAAATCCTGACTGTCATACGAATACGACAGCTGCTGAATAGCCGGTACCACAACATTAGGTGCAGGCTCGCAAAAACAGTCCTCCGGGACGTCTCCCATCTTTCGATCAACTTGCCGAATCGCCTCCTCGATATTGTTCTCGCCGTTAACCACCCATTTCTTCCAGGGGCCAAGCAATACGCCAACGGTTCTGGGAACTAAACTCAGAGTGTCTCCGACCGATGAGAGCACAGGATGCAGAGCATCATCATATGCTTTACTCAATACATCAGATGGCAGAGATGCAATTTCTTTGGAAAGCTCGTCCACTTTGTCTCACCCTATTCATACCGACATCAAGTCCATGATATATAAGGCCCACATTGATACAGCCAACAACGGGGAGGGATTGCAGTACCTAACGGCCTGACATTCTGAGTATCTCGCCCTCACTCCCCCTTCTTCTTGCGCAGCACATCTATCGCGTGTTCGCCCAAGATCGCCGAGGACAGCTTCAGTGCCGCACCCTTAACGGTGTTGAAGAAGTTCTCGAGAAACGGTGCGTTCATGTCGTAGTAGTTCATGTTCCTAAACAGTGCATAAATCGCGAGGAACGTTTGGGCAATGACCACTACAACACTCATTGCAAGAGCGTTGTAGGGCGACTGGGAAATCCGCACCAAGGGTCTCAAGCGGAGTTGGGCAAACCAATCTCCGGCGACCAACAATCCGTCTTGGGCAGTCTTAATAACCCATAGGGAAAGTAGTTGCGCATAAGGAGGTGACGCATAATTTCTTTCACAAATTGACAAACACATAGAGGGACACGGTCCACGCGTATTCATATGATTTCTGGCGACTAGACAATAAACCATCGAGGAAAGGGGCACGGGCAGTATATGCGAACATCGTATCAGTCGACGACGAGTCGTCCGAGCCCGTCGGGGCCGAACGCTACGAGAGGGCGGCGGGCCGGGAGGTCTACCGCAGCGGCCACTACGCGAGGAAGTTCGTCACCGGGGCCGGGGAAGTCGAGCTCGGCGTGCCGAAACTCCGCGGCGCGACCTTCCGGACGGCTGTCATCGAGCGCTACCGCAGGCGCGAGACCTCTGTCGAGGAGGCTATCGTCGAGATGTACCTGGCGGGCGTCTCAACCAAGAGGATCGAGGACGTCTCCGAGCTCCTCTGGGGGGCGCCGGTGTCCACCGCGAGGACGGTGAGCGACGGGTTCGCCGAGACACTGGCCTACACGGAATTCCCGCCGGAGCACTGGCGCCGGATCAGGACGAACAACGGGATCGAACGCATCGACTGCGAGATCAGGAGGAGGACGAGGGCCGTCGGGACCTACCCGGACGGCAACTCGGTCGTCATACTGGTGTCAGCGAGACTGAAGTACATAGCGGAGCACGAATGGGGCAAGAGGAGGTACCTGGACATGTCCAAACTGGAGGAGATGGACGAGCTGAAGGGAAAAGCAGAGGGCTAGAAGAGGACGAGGCCGAGGACGGCTAAATCAATTTACGAAAGTATCTTGACGGTACCCGAAAATGTGGCCCAACCCCTCGCTTTGCCGTCGAGCCATTATGATAATTAACAACGTACAACGATGAGGAGCCCGATCGGAACTCAAGTAGACGGGAACAACGTGCAATCAATCGAACATCTAAAGTCCACGGACGGTCTGGGTGAAGGCAAAGGCGGCATTTGGAAAAAGTGGCCTTGGAAAGACCTAGATCACTATGAATTAATGTCTGATCTTATTCTTAAGGCCAACTACAGCATTCAAGACTTCAATGCTGCCATCAAAGACGGATTTTCTCCCAACATTAAGGACACCGTATTTCTAGTAGCACTCGCCACCTGGATTAAAGATGCATACTGGCAGATTAATTACACCTGTTTGAAAGAAGTGATTAGAACCAAATTCGAGTTCTCGAGACAGAATGAACTCACAGAGGCGCGTAATTATCTTGAAGCGGTTCGCTCAATCGTAATTGCTCACCCCCTGAATTCGACGAGGCATGAAGAATACGGCTTTGATCCAGCGGGGCGAATTTGTATTGATGTGAGAGGGAAAAGCCTTCTCGACTCATATCCGGGCGCAGTAACCTATCGCATCTTACCAAAAGGATTAGAAGAGACTGATAACGTTGCTGAAAACGAAATCGCACTCATGACTTGTCGTAGCACTCAAACAGAAACTGGCAAGCTACATTTTGAAAGATGCTGTCTAGATATGCGCGATATTCGCAACTCAGCTCAGGTCTACATTGACGCTTTATACGAACTCGACCGATATCTCGGTCGGCTAAAGAAGAACGACTTTTTTAATGAAGCGTAGCCATAGATAGCTAAGCAGATCCTGGATTTTGCTGGGATAAAAAACCTGGGCTAATGGAACTCTGGGCGCAGACTATCGGCAACCGCAGAGGCACCCGTCCGACCGCAAACATGAGCAGAACCGCAATGCTGGAGCTATTCTCTAGCGAATTGATCTGCGCTCAGCCGCAATTGCATTTCGAGCATCCTTTAGATGCTTCTGTGCCTTTCGGTGCATATCTTTTAATTGCTTAACTGGGTCAACATCAACTTCATCATAAACATGGGTCATATCGCCATCAACATATGCAACAAAGGAAGAGCCGCCCAGCTTGCCGACTGCTTTGCTGTGCTGTAATAGCAAACTCTGCATATCCTTACGAGCGGCGCGTATTCTGGGCTCGGCACATTTCAGGAAATGACAGAATAACTCAATAACAAGTTCGTTGTACCTCATGTTTGTATATCGAAAACAAAGATACGGACAATCGGATGAATCATGGTCTTTGATTTTCGAAATTGTCTTGTTTAGAAAGGCGCGAAGTTTTGGCGAGGTATTATATTCGCGCATATCAACAATTTGATCAAGATCAAATCTAACCCTAGTCGCATCATTTTCCCTGACAAGCGAAACAACGGTTTGACCATGCTGAACTGGATTTCGAATCTCATACATAAAAACATAGAGGCCACCTTCGTCATACCAAGAAGAAGGCAGTTTCCAATAGTCTTTATACAGTTCTTTATTTGAACCTCGGTCATACTTCCGCATAACTGCCTGCATTCTATCGACAAGACCACGGGCTGCGGAAACATAATTTCCAAAAGCAGCGTTAACAACAGTCCTCTCGCCAAAACCTCCATTGGCAAAGCCGTCGGGTAAGAAGTCAAACTGATCACACGGAACCAAGCGCCTCAGTTCACCATAGTTCCATCGAAACTGTTCATACAGTTGCTTAGCCTCCCAAAGTGACCGCACAACGTCGTCATACTCTTTCACTTTGGTTACAGAATCACCCTCGAGATACTCAATCTTTGAGAGCGCTTTCTGAGCTTCGACACTCACCGATTTGAACGGCAAAACATGGACTAAATCTGCCAAGGGAATCCCCCTAATAGAGCAATAGCCATACATATGGCAATTAACAACGTTCCTGGCAAGGCGAACACTAGGGATGCTAACACCAAATGCCAACGGTTTTGTGGACATGACAAATGGAGTCGACGCAGGTCTAAACTTCTTGACCGCCCAGTCATCTCGAAAAAGCACAGTCCAGGCAAACGCCACACACCACTCCCGCACGAGGATCCCACCAGACGCCCTTACCTTGGTAGCAAGCAACCCGGACGCACAAAGCGACCTGGGACATCACTACCAAAGAAAGGAAACACCATGCCCAACAACGACATCGTCTACCTACTTAAGTTCGCGCCCAAAGAGGCGTTCATCGAAGACCTACTGAACGGTCGCCTCTACATGAACGCGGCCGGCTACTACCATAGCCTGCCTGGCGAACAGGGCGATCCGCTCGAGGCGTCCATGGCCCCTGGGGTATGCCTCTACAGATATGCTTGCCTGCCCATCTACTGCATGTACACGGTCCGCGAGAACAATAATGTCGACAACACCGTGAAAATCCCGATACGCATGATCCAAGAGTTCGGATGCGCGGACGGGTGGATCGGCATTGTGCAGTACGACAGCTTCACGCGCCTCGCCGACAGACACACCACCGACGACGAAAACATCTACGCCCACGGTCCCATCTCCTACGGCATCCCCGGGCCAAAACTAATCCGCGAGATCTTTGAGGGCATCCCGCACAATCTCGTTATCAAAACGCCCAAGTACGCATATCAGAAGGAGTATCGAATCATAGGGTCGCAACCGGTCGAATGCCGTCTTATACCCGACGAGAATCACCCTGGGTGCAAAATTGAAGAATACGACCATGTAAAGCTTGACCTTGGCAGCAGCCTCGCGGACTTTTCCTGGAAGGCCTCGGTGTCGAGTCTCGAAGAGGCGCAAGGCGGCCTCATGTTGAAGCTGCCGCATAGCGTATAGCCAACGAAGCGTAGGCGGGACGCCGCCAATGGCCAACGCCCCAACAGTCAGTTACTCCTCCCCCTCCCCAACATTCCCCAGAAAGTTCGCTGATGTTGAGCGGTGTTCCCATAAAATAAACCCCAAAAAATATGTGCGGAGTGCTGGCCTGGAGCTGTCTTCGGACCCCGTTGGTTGCTCACCGAGAGGCTCCGCTATGAAACGACTCCTTTACTACCTGATCTGCGCGATCGCGTGCACGTCCATGGTCGGCGCGACGTTGCCTATGGCAGCCATTGCAGAGGCGGTTCAGCCTCAGGAGACCGCCGAGCAGCAGGCGCAAGCCGTGAGGTCAAGCTCAGCGTTGCTTTTGAATGCAGAAAAGCGAGTCCGAACGCACCGGCGTCCGGTCCTCTTGGCAGGTCACATCTTGGGTTGATGTCCAAAAAACTAGCCCTTGCGGTCGGTTAAACAAGCTTCAGCAGCCTTTGATACTCTCCGGGATCACGCATACGCATAATATCCATGTATGTTCTGCTTTTTGCGACCATGATATCGTCGAACTTGGCTAGGACGTGCCCGCTCGCTCTTGTGACAACCATGCGGTCATTGCAAAAATATGAAAGGAAGGTGTCCTTGTCGGGATGATGCATCCGTCGGACGTCGAGCGCGTTCCGGAAGTCATGGTAAAGTGCGGCGTTTATGGTTTCCTCAAGTCCAGGCAGACTGTCGATGCCTTCAAAGCGGCAAGGATATACTAGAAGCAAATTTTTCGAACGATTGATGGAGCGAAGAAGTCCTCGGGCCTCACGGTCTTCTTCGCTCAATTGTTTATCACTCTCAGTTTTTAGAAGCTCGTCAAGCTTGGCGAGGCTGTAATCCCTGAGAATCGCATGCAGGCGTAAGCCTCTCTGTTCTTTTGCATAACTTATGCCAGGTTGTCTAAAAGTAATTCCGCGTTCTGAAACTCGCCTTGACGAAGTGAGGCTTACGGCGCGCATCATGGATTTTCCGAAGATGAGCTTGAAATCTAACTGATACGCGTCTGATACCGCATCACACTCCCCATTTGCCTCGGATACGGGCGCATGAAACTCCGCACCTCTGGTCAGTTCCTTGAAAGCGTTAGAGTGGTTGATGAGCTCGCGCGTCCATTCCTCGTATGTATATAACGGGCGCCCAGAATAGTCTTGTATGAGGTCCTTAACAAACAATTCTGGGGTAATCATTGCGGATTTAAGTCTCTCGGCTCCGGGAACGGCTTCAATAAGCCTCTTATCTATCACTGTGGCCTCCTCCTTGCGGTAGTTTTGCGGATGTTGACGGAAGCCGTTCCAGCAGGGTACGCCAAAGTTGGCCCGAGCGAGCGGCCCGTCCTGGCTCGGAAGGGTCCGTGCCTTCGCCTAGAATACGCCCACCATGTCGCGACCAGGCCGCTTTCGGGGCTATCCTGGCCGTCTCCACGGCATCCTCGCGCTACTTCTCGGAGAGGAAGATGGCCGAGATGCACGACGCGGCGCTCCGGAGGGGTACGTCGGGCTGTCACAACTGGGCCGAGCCGGAAAAGACCACCAGGAAGATGGTCAAATCCGGCCTTGAGCTTGCCGACAGAATGGAGTCGGCCTAGGATATCGATAGATTTCGGATCCTGGGCACGGGGGCCAAAGAGTCCATTACACCAACTTTCGCGATACCACCGTTCTTGTCATATCATTCTAATGTTCGGCACGAGTTTCAGAAGCATAGTTCCGCGAGGGTGTGAAGGCACATCAATTATTACCCGGTGACCGGAATTGGCCGATATCGATTAAGTATTTATGGCTATGAATAATCCAGCGCTAAAGCCATCGTTTACCGAGCACTCAAGCGTTTAATCTTCCTGTAAATCTTAGCCTCATCAGGGGTAATCGGATCATTTGGAAACGCCTTTTGGGCTCTCGCTACATAGGAAAGAAAGTTCCCATAGCGAGAAAATGCAGAAGGGTCAGCATCACCCGATGGGCATAACATTCTTCCCTTAATACCGAGCGGTGAATAATGTTGATACAGAGCAGAGACGCGCTTTTTTGATGCGTGCCTTCCCTCCCCCTGATTAGAATGCGCAATCGCACTGGCCGCCTCACGGAGACGCTTGTGGTACCTTCCAACCGTAGACTGTCGAAGTCTTACAACGCACCCGTTAAAGTCAAACCCCAAGAAGCTGACTTTCTGCGCCGGATGCGCACCGGAGTACGAAAGGACCTTACCCGCACGAACGCTTTCAAAATCAAGCTGAACGACCCCGCTGCTATCAACCCGGAACGCCTTGGTTTTCTCAGGCTGCAGTTTAACGGAATCTACATCGGCCATTAGATTGATGGCTTCTATAAGTGCATCAAAGCCAGACTCTGGAACGGCAATAATAAAGTCATCGCAATAACGAAGATACAAGCCGCCAACCCGTTCAACGGCAAGTCTGACTTTCATATCGATATCGGCCATATAAATGTTAGCGAGCAATCCGCTTGCGGCAAGACCCTGAGGAATGCCCAGCGCAGAATCATCCCGTACCCAAGGTCTGGTAATAAAATTGCTCTTGTTTGCAAGAAATTCAGACTTTGGCAAGATAACATCTAGCTTATTAAGTTCACGAATAGACTTGAACCGAAGCTCGATAGCTGCTTCGCTGATCATTTTCTCCCGAGTGGGATCGATTGCTGGCCATGGCAATTCATGTCGAGCAGCCAAATCAGCAATAGGCCAGCACGAATAGCGGAGGATATTTTTAATGACTTGATAGTGATCGTCCGGTAAGCGTCCACCGGGAAACAACGAACGCAACGACGTCATTAGATGAGCATGATTTAAGTTGTCGAAGAAGCTCTTGAAATCACCCGTAAGCACAAAAGCCGAATCTTGCTCGCGTATATAATCGAAGGCCTTTTTAGCTGAGGAAATATTGCTGGTAGCAGTTACGGCGCCGTCTGATGAAAGTGAAGAGCGGTACGCTACGGCAACCTCATTAAACTCTTCGGCAATAGCCTTCTTGTTATATAAGTCCGACCACAGATAAGAGTAGTACTGGAAGACGCGGTGATCGAAATGCGAGGCATAAGAGATATTGCGAACTTTGTAGCTTCGCTTACCTCCTCGATACCGAACAGTAATGATCTCGTTGGAAATTAGAGGGTAGAACGCGTGATGGGAAATGTACTCTGGATCTAAAATCTTGGCCTGAACTTCGGCAAAAGAGACCCTATGATCGAAATGGGCATATGAACTTTTGGAACTATATCGAGGAATACGAGCGATATCGAACTCGGCCAAAATACCCCCAAATAAATCAACCTGTCCGGATCAACAAGCGGCGGCTAACCCTCCCCGGACAGGCTAATCAAAGGCGCAGCAAGTGCAACCAACGCTTTCGCGGCCACCTAAAGCAATGCTTGCCTATGGCATACTAGACGAAAGCGAGGAATTGGTACTTATGACCATCGAAGCCCTTATCCAGCTAGCCGCAGGCAACGCTGGTGGCAATGTTGCGAACGTCGGAATTGCGTCGTTTGCGATATTGACGGCAGTAGCGTACCCCATCGCCAATTCGCGATGGGCAGTAAAGTTTATTCCCCGTTCTTGCTTTGATTAAACAGGTTATGAAAAATAGTGTCAGCCACTGGTCAGATTTTACGTGACTAAATCTCAATTGGCCAAGCACGGTGATCAAGCTTGGCCAATTAAACACTTATGTACTTATCTGCAAAGTATTAGACCATGAAGAACCTCTTTATAGCACCGCTTCTTTTAGACAGCGCAATTACGCCGCCAGCGGTTAGGAGAGAGAGCACTAGCGCGAAGTAAAACAGCATCAGATGATTCACATCGCCATTCGAGGTCAGGTCAGATTGCCTGCTTCCGCAAATCCCAAATACATATAAAGCTATAAAAACCATATGGGTAAGGTATATGACAGTGCTCGCCTTCCTCATTAGAGGAAAAATCGGCGAGCTGGCTCTGCACCCACCCCCGATAGCCAACAAAACAATCCCGCCCGCGATTAGCGCGCAAAACGGCAGATGTTGGTCGCTCGAAATAAGGAAGCAGCCTAGAACTCCGATTACGATAGCCGCCACAATCGTCTTGAGATCGATGTTTTGAATCGACTCAAGATTCATTCCAAAGTACATTCCGAGAGCGATATAGAAAAAACCCTCAAATAGCCCGTTTCTCGCATTTCCAAACGTTGAGGAATAGATCTTGACCGGTAAAGAGATGGCCCCCGGAGCTCCCTTCCACGTAAGGAGCAGCGATAGACCAAAGCCTCCTAGGAGGAATAGGAATGAGATGCCCAGGATGTTTCGCGAAGACACCTTCTTTCTTAGCATGGCATAAACCAAACTGAAGCCAACAACGCTAGCAAGGAGATACCAAAGCGGCCATGAGAGCCTTCCCTCGCCCAGCAAGAAAAAACCACGGAATTCCAGAACCACAGCCTTGAACAGCGAGGCTCCGTCAAGCCAATATCCCAGACAGTCGATGGGTATATACACCGCAAACCAAACGCAATACAGCCATACAAATTTACCTATCGTCGACTTCACGCGACACGAGCCATCCGAAACTCGCTCATGGAATTGCTCGGCACGGAGCCCCCTAAAACAGAGGAAGGACGATACAGTGAAGAAAAACGGAACCGAGACGCTTTCAAGAACATTCAGGGTACTTGAGGCGAACGGAGCATCAATTCCATACAGTGGGTTAGTGTGAACCGCTAAACCGAAACAGCCATGATTAACTTTAGATAATCAAGCCATGGGTAAACAGGCTTCTTCATCTCCGCCCCTCCAGCAAAGGCCTTTTCTCAACAAGGTAGGTTTTGAATTCATCTATCAGGAGTCAGATTTCTATCGACTCCAAACAATGCAGAAGCAGGCTCTGCGATTAGACCCTTAGCCCGACCAATCTCTGTTTCCACCAGACCAATCCGTCGCGAATAGCCTGCACATATCCAAGCCCCGTACGCTTTAGCACATACTGAGGCCAATGCCAATTGTTGTAGCAAAGCTGAGGAATAGCTTGCCCAACAACAAGACCCCATACACCCCAGTCAAACGCGCCGCACAGAATGCAGCTCACGCAGATTCCAGCAGCAGTTGATACCAAATACGCTTTGAAGTACGGAATCTCGTTCATGCTAACAATAATGTTGCAAAACAGAGAGTGCTGATTAAGCAGGAAGTAATAGAGGGCAATACCCAGGAACAAAACTGGATCGCAAATGAAATCATGCTTGAAAAGCGTGAGTATCGGCAGGCATGCCGTTACAAGAACTGTAGCGACAATATACATGCATACATAGCAGGAAATACCGCGTTCGACCACCGCCTTCTGAGTCTGCTTGTCATCCCTGACATAGGCAGACTGGAAGGTGGGAAAGCATGAACGTAAATAGGCGCTTGAAATCTGGTGGATCGCCGTCGCGAACTGCAACATGACGGAATACGTACCAGTTTGTTCAAGACCTAGGAAAGCCGAGCAAAGCAGCGATGTTGCCTGCGTGGCTCCATACCAGGCTAGAGATACGACACCATCACGCCACGCCACAAACGAAACCGTCTTTAGAACGTCAAGCATTTCGTCCTTAGCAACAGCTGCGGCATCGGATTTAATCCCCTCTTCGACGTCATGATGGCTCCGAAATGTCCCAATCGCAAATAACCTCAGCAAAGTGCTGTAGGCCAAGAAGCCGAGTGCGGCAGCGAGAAGGCTTAAGCCACAAAACAGAAGGACCGCCGTAATAGCAAGCTGCCCAATCCGGGCAAGCGTTTTAGCCCTGTTCTCACCCGCAACGTCTCCCAGCCCACGGAGAAACGTGAGGCAATAAAGGAAATACAGATTGGTGAAAATGGAAACGACAAACACAATCCATGCAGGAAACGAGCCCTCGATTGAAAACGATCCAGTGACATAAGAAACGTAGAATGTTCCCAACGTCGCCGCAACACAAAGCGCAATGAGACCCAAGACAGCATAAATAGTTTTAGACGTGCCAAGAACGACGCGCATCAAGTGCCAGTCAACTTCTCCATCAACAGAAGAATAGTCGCAGCCTTGTTTAGTTAGTTTCTTTGCGCCACTCAGGCAATAAAGAATGTTGCGGGATAAAGTTGAAGTAAAACCGAATTCAAGCAGCTGCGCAAAACCCGAAATGGCAACAAACACGTACCAGAGACCGATCTGAGCACTCGATAAATAAGACAGGAGCAGCGGCAGGAGCAGAAAATTGCTCCCCATAGACGCGATCGTGCCAATATAATTCCAAATTACATCTCTTTTGGAGACGGTCACTTTCTTGCTGTCGGCCATTTAGCCTAATACCTCCGCACAGTAATTTCGAAGCGTCTCAGCCGTTTTGGCCCAGCTACATTCATCAAAATCGATGGAATCAAACAGCCGCTTGGAGTTAGGAGCTTGAAGCAATCCCTCAATCTTATCGGCAACCTCGATCGGGTCCTCGCAGTTGTTCACGACATCGGATCCCTGAATCGACATCACTTCGGCAATTCCGCAGTTAGTCGAAAGAAGCAGCGAGCATCCGGCCTCAATCGCATCAAGGGCAGAGAGACCAAAGGACTCATGCCTAGAATTCATAACGAATACCGAGCACTCTCGAAGCTCGTTCACAAACTGATCGGAGGCAACTTGACCCCTATATTCACCTTCAGCCGAGGCCATGAGACTATCTAAGGAAGAGTTATCAGAGTACCGTCGTCCGTACACTCTTAAAGAGCAATCGACACCACGATCTCTGAGAATCGAGACGGCCTTCGCGACTATTTCGTTGGCCTTAATTGGACGGGTGCCCCCGCTAACAGCAACGATATTTTCACGTTGGCCTTCGAAGCTGCATTGTTTAAACCTTTTGACCCCAAGGCAAGCGTGCTTAACCTTATCGGAGCATTCAGGCAGCTGTTTCTTAACAAAGTTCTCCTGGAGGGAAGAATTCGCAACGATCAAATCCGCAGTACGCAAGTGCTTAATGATTGCCTTGACAGTTCTATCGCTATATCCGAGACCGTTGATCTCATTCTCAAAAGGGACGTACCCATGATTAAAGCAAATGACAGGTTTACCAAAGGCAGAAAGCACCCGATGCGCAATGATATCCGTCCAACCAGCGCCGCAAGAGACAATCACATCGCTCTTAAGACCCTCAGAAATAGCCTCAAATAGCTTGGAGATTTTGCTTTTTGAATATAGCGGCCGTATCGAATCGCAAGAAGGCCAATATTCCACTAATGACTTATGTACATTTGAAGGTCCAGTATTGCCTGCGACCTCACCAATTAGAAGAATCTTCATTGAATGCTTCCTTTAATGTTATGCAAGGGGTTGGAATCAGGTGCTAATGAGACCTTAATTCCGTACCCCCCCCTGCGTTTGAGCAAACCAATGCGAATTAGCAGACGTTTAAGCGATTGTTTGAAATACCTTTTGGGCAAAGACCTTCTTACCGCATCGGTAATTGATCTACCGCATGAAAGGTCCTCGAAGAATCGCGCTCGCGCAGATGGCTTCTCGGAGGGACTCCTCAACTGACCGTTATTCTTAATGGCGGTCTCGATATCAACCGTCATTAACTCAGCACCTGCAAGGTCTATCAGTCGCTGTCCTTTTTGATTCTGGATTAAAACCAGGGAGACACCCCGACGCATTTCTTCGGTAAGATTCGTCCCCCAGGAATCGCCTAATGTAACATCAGAAACTCTTTCAATGCTTGCGTACCTGCAGTGATAACAGTTTTCCGTATAGTCCAGCCCCGCCAAGAAAGCTACCGTATACCCATCCAAAACACCGGGCAAATCAATCAATCGTTCGTTCTCCCTTAGCTGAAAGCTGCCTTTAGAACGAAACTCAATCGACACAAGCTGATCCATGTCAATCCCATTTTCACTCAGGAATTGACGAAGAATCGCAGGCGAAGGAGTGCCATGGCAAATCAAATCGACCGTATATAAACTCAAAAGAAGCTTATTGCCGACAAAGTTTTTAAGAGAGGCCACTTGGCAAGGCAATCCTAGAAATAAGACTTCTTTACCCTCAACCAGCAATTTTTTTATACGAGCGTAAGAGCCAATTGGATTGCTTTTTACGTACTTAGATCCTTTATATTTAACGGCATCCGCAATCGAGCTAGAAAACTCAAACCCAAACTGGCCGTCCCGGAAACAGCAAGAGCAAACTACTCCGCCGGCAGAAATAAACCCTCGGATAATCGCGGCCGCCAAGCCACCTGATGAAGAGGTTCCTCTGCTCTCCGAGTTAGAATCCCATCCTTGCAACCATTTACTAGGTTTAGAGCCCTGAGGCGGATTGCACTGTTGGCATACAGCCGTGCACCTACCGCAATCAATGCATTTGTTCTGATCGATACTGGGGGTATAGTACTCGGGCCTTTCAAGAACAGCGATTGCATCTTTAGGGCAGGCATCGACACATGCCATGCAGCCCGCACACATTTTGTCTTCGCAGATACTTTGCATTCATCTATTCCTTCAACGCGCGATCAAGCCAGGAGAGGCTGCGGTTGCGCTCCCCATCAAGAACCTCGCCAACATGCTGCCAATCGATATCGTCGCCCCAAGCATTGCCTTGGAACGTGTCCCAGGCCCTATGCTCTAGGCCAAAGAGTCTAAGAACAGATTTATTTCGCGCGGCATTAGCCTTTGGAAAGATCTCAACAAATGGGGTGCCGAGATTGATACAAAAAGCAGTGCCGTGGAATGAATCCGTGTATACGCAAGATGCATCCCTAAACAGCGCAAGGAAATCCTCCAGGGGCGGAAGAACGACCTGTTTTCCTACCCTTCTCCTAAACGTAGGGCAAACACTTACAATCTCAAGATTGGAGCCAGCGGTCTTATCTTTAACGTACTGCAGCATATCTGAATCAGGATGGAGGTTATAGACGAGGGCGTAGGGCTTTTCAACGGGAGCCTTTTCACTGGCAATCTTGTTCCACTCGGAGCGATTGAGAAGCAGGGTCGGATCCAAAACCTGCTCAGCTTTGAGACCGTAGCTCTCAACGATATCCTTACCTGAATCCTCGCGGACGGAAATGGCATCGTAGCGCTTGAGCCAGTTACCAATTTGCGACTCATACCCCTTTACAACGCCACCACGTCCAAAACCAGCGGCGTAGGATACGACCTTCTTTCCCTCGACCTTAGAAAGCCCGTCCCAAAAGAATACCGGATCTAGAGAGCCATCGCCAAGTTCGTTCCAGACCTGATCGCTGCCAGTCAAATAGATATCTGTGTTAGGCAGCAAGGCGTCGATACTTGTTTCATCACAATGCGGAGAAAGAGTCAGATACTGCTCTCTCATGCTCTTAAAACGCTTCTCACCTGCACCGTACAGCAAACGCCAAACCGTGTTCCTATAGATGCGATGAGGCAGAGACCTACCTTCTGAATAACGCTTCACAAGAGAATCAAGGGTCTCAGCGCATCTCCGATAGTCAACAACAACAGGATCGTACCCCAAGTTTTTAACAACTTCTTGCGTAGCATAAGCCTGGAGGACAGACCCGTAGTTGAGAACGTTATGACGAGTAATAATTGAAACTTTTTTCATTCTGATACCTTTTCTAGATAATGGACTAGTTCATAGGGGGTTGTCGTTTCTGATATCTTTTTATCCACTCACTTAGGAACAGAGACGAGATGGCTAAAAACCAAGTCGTTGGAGTAAAGAGAGATGAGGTGAGCTTTCCAACAAGCGGCATGGAGAATATGCCCGAAGAAAGATAGGTATACGAAATCATCGAAAAAGACAGCGGGGACCCACCATGAAGCATGCGAGCATGCTCATAGAGGTTTGAATAAAAAAGACCAGTTAAGAGGCTAAATAGCGCAGTACCGCCAAAACCGAAATCGTGATACCACAATCGAAATACCGTGTATACATTACCGAGATCGATTGAACCCCAAGAACGAAACTCATGGTTACCGGATGAAACTAAATTAGTAAAGCCAAAATTTCGTCCAAAAGACGAATATAGTGCTACGAAAGTCTCCGAGCCAAAGTACTTGCTTGCAACACCAGGATTTTGAAGAAATTTATCAAATAAAACAAATGAATAGCCAATGTAGCTGCAAATATAATCCAATGGTCCAAGAGTAACTTCTCGTCCAACAAACCAAGAGGCAACCCAAAATAAGAAACAGGCAAAAACAAGAGCGAATACAATTTTG
Source organism: uncultured Collinsella sp. (assembly GCA_900541675.1). Lineage (GTDB taxonomy): Bacteria > Actinomycetota > Coriobacteriia > Coriobacteriales > Coriobacteriaceae > Collinsella. The sequence goes on from UQKU01000009.1 coordinate 69,116, forward strand.
ATAAACTTCCCAAGGGTTATTCTTATCGTCCACCCACTGTTAATCGATAGTAAAATCCATATGCAGCAAACGCATGAACAGACAAAAACAATGGCACCTAGCCTTACGCCATTCAATAATTGACAAATTGCATAAAACGCAGCGGGGAGAAGCATGAGAGAATCTTTGATGCTAAATCCATCGCAAATAATATTGTTAAAACCAATAATTAGATATACAAACGAAAAAATGGTAAGCAATTTAAAGCATATATTGGATAAAGACGAAAGCCCGACTGAAGGATCATCGCCGCTATAAGCAGATGCAGTTCGGTAAGAATTCATTAAAGAATTCCAGTCCCCAGCAACAGGACCCGAAACAGCTGATCGAACATCTTTCAAAAACAAAACGGCAGTAACGACCCCAAGGACAACAGCCAATAGAACAAGAGATGTCGGAACTTGAATCCTTACAAGAGTCGTCGATTCAACACTAGCATTAAGTTTGCTTCGCTGCACTTTTATCTGTCTAAAATAAAGCAAGAAAAATAGCGATGCGACATCAAAGACGGTAACAAAGAAGCAAATAAGTAATCCTCCATGGAGGGAGACTTCAGTACCGAAGACAAGGCAGTTATACAATTCAGCGAGTGAGCAAATAAAGAAAGAGGCGTTACAAATTGATGCTGGATTCATCCAATCACTTTTTGATAGCTCTTGAGAGATTGCAAGCAGCAAAAGAAAATATAACGTCATTAATGATAGAACTAACATTGTTTAAGCTACTTTCAAGTTAGTTATTGCATTAATCCAGATAAGCGACAGGCAGAACAAAATACGGAAAAAATTCTTCTTCCGCAGCAGGCAAAAAATGCTGCCAAGCGTTCTCTTTTTCTAGCTTCGAAATCCTTCAGAACAGGCAAACGAAATGTAGATAAGTTATTCCAAAGGTCATCGCGGTCTTTAAGGTCGCTTTCAGAGACCCCAGCCATCGGAATCTGTGCGTAAACCATCCTACAAACAGAAAAACAGCGCGAAGCGGCGGCTTTACTTAGGTCCGGATACCAATTACAAATATCCTGGTAGAGCCGATCGGCAATTATCAATGCGGACTCGCCTTTAATGTGTCGATATTCTTGCCTGATAATGCTGTTACTTCTCATGCGATATGCATACAACTCACGGCAATCGACAACGGCAACGGAATCAACCTTGTGAATAATCTTATAGATGCTAGCAAGATCCTCGTAATAAAGCCCTTTAGGAAAGGCTCTGTTAGACCAAGGTTGACATAAAAACGATGTCACCGCGAGGCGGTACCCTTCAATTAACGTCGAAGGAG
>UQKU01000010.1 GCA_900541675.1 uncultured Collinsella sp.
TGTCGCAGCCCCGACCCGCGGTCACGAGCGGGGGCTCCTGTCGTTTCCGTGCCCCTGGATTGGGTCATAGTGTCTGTCCGTCCTCTACCTGCGGAGTTGTCCTGCTCCAGGGCACTCATTGGGGACAGACTTAAATGAGTGCTCGCAGAATGAGAGTGGATAGTCTGCCGTTTATAAGTAGTTGTTGGGGACGTTCTTGTTGTTTGACTAGTCGTTTAAGAACGTCCATTACAGTCGAAATTGTCAGCCCGGGCCCGTCTCGGGCTACGATTGAGGCGCGCCCAGAACGGGCCGCCGACCGGGCGCCCGCGCACGGCCGAACGTCCCTGCCCCCGAGAGGGCCCGTTGGGTGCTGCCGGCGCGGGACGCGCCGCCCCCGACGGCTGATAGGAAAGTGCCGGGCAGGCGCCGCGGCTGGTAATGTGAGTGCCGAGGGGGAGGCCATCCGGTCGAACGACTACCGGAAGGATACCACCGTGAAAGCGCCATCGACCAGACCCGCGGCCGTGCTCGGCCTGGACGTCGGCAAGTCCTCCCACTGGGCCTGCCTGATCGACCGCGGCGGGGAGGTGCTGGCCAGCGCCCCCGTCCGCAACCGGGAGGGCGCTCTCGACGCGCTGTTCTCCTCCGCGCCCGCCGGCACGCTCGTCGTCGTCGACCAGTTCCGCAACATAGGGTCCCTCGCCGTGCGGCGCGCCCGCGCCGCGGGGCTGGCGGTCGCCTACCTGCCCGGCCTCGCCGCCAGCCGCGCCGCCGGGCTGTTCGCCGGCGAGGCCAAGACCGACGAGCGCGACGCCGAGGTGATCGCGCGGACCGCCCTGGGCGTGCCGGACTCCCTGTCGGGGGTCCCGGGCCGCGGCGAGGCCCTCGAGGCCGCCCGCGCCCTCTCGTCGCAGCGCGACCACGTCGTCGCCTGCGCGACCAGGGACAAGAACCGCCTGCGCGCGGTGCTGCTCGAGTCCTGCCCGGCCCTCGAGGCCGCGGTCGACCTGTCGGACCGGCGGTGGCTGGAGCTGCTCGCCGGGTTCGGCGGGGCGTGGGGGATCGCCCGCTCCGGGGCCGGGGGCCCGCGGGCCGAGGCCGCCGGGGAGGCCGCGGCCGCCTCCACCGCGCCCCCGCCGGCGCTCGTCGAGGCCGAGAACAGGCAGGTCAGGTTCCTGGCCGCCCGGATATCGGAGGCCCTCGACGAGGCCGGGGCCCTCGAGGCCGAGACGGCGGCGCTGCTCGAGGGCGACGAGACCTACGCGTGCCTGCTCACCGTGCCCGGCATCGGCCCGAGGACCGCGGCGCAGCTCGCGCTGTCGGTCGACATCGGGAGGTTCCCGGACCACGACCACCTGGCCTCGTACTGCGGCATAGCCCCGAGGGTGAGGAGCTCCGGAACGTCGGTGAGGTCGGTCAGGGCGTCCAGGCGCGGCGACGCGAGGCTCAAGTCCCTGCTGATCTTCTCGTGCAACAGCCTGGTGAGGTCCTCGGGGCGCTACGGCGAGTACTACCGGGCCTGCAGGGCGCGGGGCATGGGGCACGGGCGGGCGCTCAAGGCCGTCGCGAGGAAGCGGCTCAGGGCGATATACGCCGTGATGCGCGACCGGGTGCCCTACCGGGAGTAGCGTCGAAGGTTGACAAAACTATAGGAACACCCAATGACTACCTTTCAAACCTGGCAGTTGGGGACGTTCCTTATGTGCTGGCACTTGGGGAAACTCCTTGCGCCAGCGGACGCGGTTTGCTTGCTGGTATTGCCAGATTGTTGGGCGTTCTCCAAGCCCTGTGGGCAAAAAATGCCAAATATGAGTACTGTTGCTGCTGTAGTGCCATATTGCTCCCACAAAATAATGGACATAAAGTAAATATGTTCATTAACGCTAGTACATATAAGCCTGATACAGAGCTGATTGAGCAATGTGGAGGTGCATACAAGCTACAAGAGCGGTGTTTTGGGTCGTTTTGGATGTTACTAAAAAAGTAACAGTACTCATATTTGCCATTTTTTGTCCACGGGGCCTTGAGGGAGGGCGTCAATCAGGTCCCAGGGGAGGCGGTTCGAGGGCTGCAAAACAAAAACGGGGACGCAGGTTGTCCTGCGCCCCCGTTCTCGGGCGTTATTCGCTCCTTGCGGCCGAATTTACGCCGCCTCGTCGAACTGCGAGTTGTATAGGTCGGCGTAGAAGCCGCCCTGGGCGAGCAGTTCGTCGTGCGTGCCCTTTTCGACGATGTCGCCGTCGCGGATCACCAAGATCACGTCGGCGTTGCGGATCGTGGACAGGCGGTGCGCGATGACAAAGCTCGTGCGGCCCTGCATCAGCGCATCCATGGCGCGCTGGATGAGCTCCTCGGTGCGGGTATCGACGTTGGAGGTCGCCTCGTCCAGAATCAGCGCCGGGCGGTCGGCCAAAATGGCACGGGCGATGGTCACGAGCTGGCGCTGGCCCTGCGAGAGGTTGGTGCCCTCCTCGTTGATCATAAAGTCGTAGCCGCCGGCGAGCGTATGAATAAAGTGGTCGCAGCGTGCAGCGCGTGCGGCGGCTTCGACCTCGGCATCGCTCGCATCGGGGCGTCCGTAGCGGATGTTCTCGCGGATGGTGCCGTTAAACAGCCAGGTATCCTGCAGCACCATGGCAAACTCGCCGCGCAGCGCCGCGCGGTCCCAGTCGCGCACGTCGACGCCCTCGACGCGCAGCGAACCGCCGTCCACGTCGTAAAAGCGCTGCAGCAGCTTAATGAGCGTGGTCTTGCCGGCGCCGGTGGGGCCGACGATGGCGATGGTCTGGCCGGGCTTAGCCTCGCAGCTGAAGTCGTGGATGATGGTCTTGTCGGGCGTGTAGCCAAACTTGACATGGTCGAACTCCACGTGGCCAGGGCGCTTCTCGGGAATCTGCGCGTCGGCCTTCTGCTCCTCCTCGGGCGCGGCCAGGAACTCAAAGACGCGCTCGGTGGCGGCAGCCATCGACTGCATCGTGTTGCTCACGTTGCCCAGCTGCTGCACGGGTTGCGTAAAGTTGCGCACGTACTGGATAAAGCTCTGGATGTCGCCGGGCGTGGCATTGCCGGTCAGCGCGAGCTGCGCGCCCACCACGACGACGCCCACGTAGCCCATGTTGCCCACCAAGCTCATAAGCGGCATCATCAGGCCCGACAGGAACTGCGAGCGCCAGCCACTAATAAAGAGGCGGTCGTTTTGACGGTCGAACTCTTCGATCGAGGCCTCGGCGCGGTCGAACACCTGAATGACGTTCTGGCCGGCAAAGTCCTCCTCGATAATGCCGTTGACGGCGCCCAGAACCTGCTGTTGCTCGCGGAAGTACGGCTGCGAGAAGTGAATCATTACGGTCAAGATAATCGCGGCGGCCGGCAGCGTGAGCACGGTGACGCCGGTAAGCGGCAGGCTGATCGAAAGCATCATGACGAGCACGCCGATAATCTGCGTCACCGACGTGATGAGCTGCGTCACGCTCTGGTTGAGCGACTGACCCAGCGTATCGACGTCGTTGGTGATGCGGCTGAGCACATCGCCCTTGCTGTGGCCGTTGAAGTAACTCATCGGCACGACGGCAATCTTGGCGGCGATTTCCTTGCGCATGCGGTAGCAGATCTTTTGCGTGACGCCGGTCATGAGCCAGCCCTGGATGAGGCTGCAGACAGAGCTCGCCAGATACAGACAGAGCAAAAAGCCGAGCGTCTTGGCGATCCAGTCAAAGTCAACGTCGCCGGTGCCGTTGACCTTGGCGACCAGGCCTTCGAACAGCTTGGTCGTAACCTGGCCGAGCACCTTGGGTCCCACAATGTTAAAGATGACCGAGCACACGGCAAAGGCGACGGCGGTAAACACGGCAACCTTGTGCTGGCCGATATAGCCGAGCAGCTGCCGCATGGTGCCCATAAAGTCCTTGGCCTTTTCGCCGCGGCCCATGCCACCCATACGGCCCATAGGACCGCGCCGGCGGGTTGGCTTGGGAATCTGAGTCTTGGTCTCGTCTGACATTAGTGCTCTCCTCCTTCCATAACGGCTGCAATTTCTTCTTGGGTAAGCCCCAGCTCCTCGGCGGAAAGCTGCGACTGTGCGATCTCCAGATACGCCGGGCAGCTGCGCAGCAGCTCCTCGTGCGTGCCGGTGCCCACTACGTGGCCGTCGTCGAGCACGATGATCTGGTCGGCGTGCATGATGGTCGCGATGCGCTGGGCTACGACCACGAGCGCGGCGTCGGTAACGTTTTTGGCCAGCTCCTCGCGTAGGCGCGCGTCGGTCTTGTAGTCGAGGGCACTAAACGAGTCATCGAACACCACGACCTCGGGCTTTTTGGCCAACGCGCGGGCGATGGCCAGACGCTGGCGCTGACCACCCGAAACATTGGAGCCGCCCTGGCTGATGGGGGAGTCGTAACCGCCCTCACGCTCGGCGATAAAGTCCTCGGCCTGTGCGATGCGCGCGGCCTGGCGCATGTCATCATCGCTCACCATGTCGCCGGCAAACTTGAGGTTGCTCTCGACGGTGCCCGAGAACAGACGCCCCTGCTGCGGGATGTAACCAATGCGGCGGCGCAGCTCGGAAAGGGTCATGTCGCGCACGTCGATGCCGTCGAGCGAAATGCTGCCGCCCGTGACGTCGTACAGGCGCGGAATCAGCTGTACGAGCGTGGACTTGCCCGAGCCCGTGGAGCCAATGATGCCGAGCATCTGACCGGCATGCGTGGTGAAGTTCACGCCGCTGATGACATCGGCGCGGGCATCGGGATACTGGAAGCTCACGTCGCGGAAGGTGAGCTCACCGCGCGGCGCGCTGGCCACGGGCAGTTTGGGCGAGACAGGGTCGTTGATGCTCGTGGGGCAAGTGATGACCTCTTCCACACGCTCGGCTGCGACCTCGGCGCGGGGCAGGATAACCGAAACCATGGTGAGGATCATAAACGCCATGACGATCTGCATGGTGTAGGAGATAAACGCCATCATGTTGCCGACCTGCATCACGCCGTCGGACACGCCCTGCGCGCCAAACCAGACGATAAGCACGGTGATGCAGTTCATGACGAGCATCATGAGCGGCATCATAAAGCTCATGGCGCGGTTGGTGTAGAGCTGCGTGGTCATCAGGTCGAGCGAAGCCTTGTCAAAGCGCTCGAGCTCATGTTCTTCGCGGTTGAACGAGCGGACAGGCATCAGGCCGTCGAGCAGCTCGCGGGCGGTAAGGTTCACGCGGTCCACAAAGCTCTGCATCTTTTTGAACTTGGGCATGGTGAGGCCCATGAGCACGCCGACAACGGCCGAGACCGCGATGATGGCCACGGCGATGGTCCACTCCAGGCCAGTGTGGTTGGCCAGGACACGCATGACAGCGACGATGCCCATGACGGGGGCCATCAGGCACATGCGGATAAACAGGGTTGCGGCCATCTGGATCTGCTGAATGTCGTTGGTGCAGCGGGTAATGAGCGAGGCCTGGCTAAACTTGCCCACCTCGGCCGGCGAGAAGTGCATAACCTTGTTGAAGGTCTCGTGGCGCAGGTCGCGGGCGATGGAGCAGGCGGTGCGCGAAGCCACGGCACCGGTCAGGATGGTGGCGACGAGCGACACCAGGCACAGGCCGAACATCGTGGTCGCCATGTGGCTCAGGTAGGCGTTCTGCACGTCGGCGGGGTCGATGCCCTGTGCCTTGTACTCGTCCTGTACATAGCTCACGGCGCGCTGGGTGACGATGGAGCCCGACATGGAGCCCATTTTGTCCGCCATTTGGTTGGCGCCCTCGACGAGCTTACCCTGGTCGATTAGGTCGCCTTCAACGCCCAGACGCAGGCTCTTCATGGTGATCTTGCCGCCGTCGGCGTCGATCTGCTTTTGCATGCTCTGCCCGGCTGCGGCCTTCTGCTGCATCTCGGCGAGCTGCTCGGGCGTCATGGCAGCCATCTGCTCGGGGGTGGGCATGGCCTGGGCAGCGTTGTTGTCTTTCTCGCTGGACGAGCCCATCATGTCGCCCATGGAGTTGGCGTCAATGCCCTGGTTGAGCGAAAGGACGACAGTTTCGGGCAGGCTCATAATGTCGGCAATCTTGCCTCCATCGGCACGCTCTTCCTCGGTACCCTTATACGTTCGAATGCCATTTTTGTCAGCCTTGCTAAACACGGCCTCCACAGCTTTGGCGTCCTTGGTGCTCATAAAGAGTTCAAGGTCGTCGAGCGATTCGGCGCGAATGGTGTCGGGCACGGGCGAGGTGATGCCGCCTTGCTGCACGCCCACGTCGACGATGTCGCTCATATAGGTAGGCAGTGCCAGATCGGCGTTGCAGCTGATTACGATAAGTACGATAGCTGCGAACAGTGCCAGGACATGCTTTTTAAAGAGCTTGAGAATCCTCACTCGGCATCTCTCCTTTCTTGATTGCGGTCGATAATTTCGTTGGCACGTCTAAGAAGGCGCACCATCTCTTGGGTATCTGTTTCGCCGAGCTGCTCGAGGAAAGCCGCGGTGCGGTTCTCGAATTCCCGGCGTTTGATTTCGAGATCCTGGAATCCCTTGTCGGTCACTATGACGTGTACGCGACGACGGTCAGTCTTTGAGTGCTCGCGCTCGACCCAGCCCTTGGCTTCGAGAGCGCGTAGGATATTGGCGATGCGGGCACTCGAGACCCAGGCGCGATCAGCGAGTTCGCTCGGCGTGAGCGAACCGCCGGCGAGTATGAGGGCGCGCATGACGGCCATCTCGCCGCCGAGGGCTTTGTCCGCAAAGCGCGAAATGCGCTGATGCATGCTGCCGAACTCGGTAAGGAGCTGACGCCCAAGTTCACGGAAATCGGTATCTTCCACCGAAAACCCCTAACACTAGAAACTATTTTCGGTGAAAGATGATACCCCCGCACGCGCACCCTATACGGTAGATTTTGGGACATGCCTAGAAAACAACCTTTAGGCGACCTCCGTACACCGTCGGTATCAGCAAAGTTAGGGGTAGATCTCTGAGCACGTCCTAAAGCCCACTCAGAGGCACTTTACCCTGCTAAAGCTGGCATAACAGCTAGAGCGAACGTCGTACAAAGGCAAGGAAAAATAACATACAAATCGGTGAACGGTAGCTGTCCGCGCTCGCATTTCCTGCGGGTTTGTAAAAAACGCCCTTATGATATAAAAAAAGAAACATATAACAGCCCAGATGGAGAGGGTCGCTATGTTATCCTTCTCAAACGGGTGAAATCTTGGGTTTTGGGTTGTAGTTCCAAGGTGGACAAACGTTTTTCTCTGCACCAACGTGTGGTGAAGAACGGAAGAAGCCGGTAGTGCAAGCCGAACATTCAAGAATTCAATAAGCAGCGGTGTGAGAGAGCGCCGCATAACACGTAACTAGGAGCGTGGTTACACAATGCAGGAGGCATGGGAAGGCTTCAAGGAAGGCATTTGGACGGGAGAGGTTGACGTCCGAGACTTCATCCAGAAGAACTACACCCCCTACGAGGGCGACGAGTCGTTCCTCGTCGGCCCGACCGAGCGTACCAAGGAGCTGTGGGGCGAGGTTCTCGACCTGCTGCTTAAGGAGCGCGAGCAGGGCGGTGTCCTCGATATGGACACCAAGACCGTTACGGGTATCGTGAGCCACCCCGCTGGCTACATCGATAACGCCCACCGCGAGAAGGAGACCATCGTCGGTCTCCAGACCGACAAGCCGCTCAAGCGCGCGCTGCACGTCAACGGCGGTATCCGCATCGCTTGCCAGGCTGCCAGCCAGCACGGCTATAAGGTCGACGAGAACGTTGTCGAGCGCTACACCTTCGAGCGTAAGACCCACAACGCTGGCGTCTTCGATGTTTACACCCCCGAGATGCGTGCTTGCCGTTCGGCCCACATCATCACCGGTCTGCCCGATGGCTATGGCCGCGGCCGCATCATCGGCGACTACCGTCGTGTCGCCCTGTACGGTGTCGACTACCTGATCAAGGACAAGGAGGCCCAGAAGGCTTCCACCCCGACGGTCATGACCGCCGACAACATCCGCGACCGCGAGGAGCTGCAGGAGCAGATCCGCGCCCTCGGCGAGCTCAAGATGATGGCCGAGACCTATGGTTTCGATATTTCCAACCCTGCTACCAACACGCAGGAGGCCATCCAGTGGATGTACTTCGCCTACCTTGCTGCCGTCAAGGAGCAGAACGGCGCCGCTATGTCCATCGGCCGTACCTCCACGTTCATCGACATCTACGCTGAGCGCGACCTTGCCAACGGTACCTTCACCGAGGAGCAGATCCAGGAGTTCGTGGATCACTTCATCATGAAGCTTCGCATGGTCAAGTTTGCCCGTACCCCCGAGTACCAGGCCCTGTTCACCGGCGACCCGCAGTGGGTCACCGAGTCCATCGGCGGCATGGGTGTTGACGGCCGTACGCTCGTTACCAAGATGAGCTACCGCTACCTGCACACGCTCGAGAACATGGGCACCAGCCCCGAGCCCAACATGACCGTTCTGTGGTCGACCCGTCTGCCCGAGAACTTCAAGAAGTTCTGCGCCAAGACTTCTGTCGCCAGCTCCTCGATCCAGTACGAGAACGACGACCTCATGCGCGTTTACCACGGCGACGACTACGGCATCGCCTGCTGCGTGTCCTCCATGCGCATTGGCAAGGAGATGCAGTTCTTCGGCGCCCGTGCCAACCTGGCCAAGTGCCTGCTGTACGCACTCAACGGCGGTGTTGACGAGGTCTCCAAGAAGCAGGTCGGCCCCAAGTATCGCGCCGTCGAGGGCGATACGCTCGATTACGACGACGTTGTGGCCAAGTACAACGACATGATGAAGTGGCTCGCTGGCGTGTACGTCAACTCGCTGAACATCATTCACTACATGCACGACAAGTACTGCTACGAGCGCATCCAGATGGCTCTGCACGACAAGCACGTGCACCGCTGGTTCGCTACGGGCATCGCTGGCCTTTCCGTCGTGGCTGACTCCCTGTCCGCCATCAAGTACGCCAAGGTCCACCCCGTTCGTGACGAGAACGGCATCATCGTCGACTTTGAGACCGAGGGCGAGTTCCCCAAGTACGGTAACGACGACGACCGCGTCGACCAGATCGCTCACGACGTTGTGCACCAGTTCATGGAGTACATCCGCATGAACGACACCTACCGCAACTCCGTGCCCACGACCTCGGTTCTGACCATTACCTCCAACGTCGTGTACGGTAAGAAGACCGGCTCCACGCCCGACGGCCGCAAGGCTGGCCAGCCGTTCGCCCCGGGTGCTAACCCCATGCACAAGCGCGATAGCCACGGTGCCATCGCTTCGCTGTCTTCGGTTTCCAAGCTCCCGTTCCGCGATGCTCAGGACGGCATCTCCAACACCTTCTCCATCATCCCGAGTGCGCTCGGCAAGGAGGACCAGGTGTTCTTTGGCGATATCGACCTTGATCAGCTGGGCGAGTAACTATTGTTAGTGCTATACTAACAATAACGATTACTGATTAGCGCGCCGGTTTCGGCCGGCGCCTATCAATCGAAGGAGACACATTATGAAGGTTTCTGAAGTTTCCGAGACTCAGGCCGATAACCTGGTCCACATGCTCGACGCTTACGCCGAGAAGGGTGGCCACCACCTGAACATCAACGTCTTCAACCGTGAGACGCTGCTCGACGCTCAGGCCCACCCCGAGAAGTACCCGCAGCTGACCATCCGCGTTTCCGGCTATGCCGTGAACTTCCACACGCTCACCAAGGAGCAGCAGGACGAGGTCATTTCGCGTACCTTCCACGACAAGTTCTAAAGGGATTTAACTCCCGAAGGATCGCCGGGGCTGTTTGGGCTACCTCCCAAAACGTCCTCGGACATGCAAGAAACCCTCGCTGCGCACTTCGTGCGGCGAGGGCTTCTTGCGTCCTGCGGAATATTTTGGGAGATAGCCCAAGCAGCCCCGGCGGGGTCCTGTGTAGTCACCCTTTAGGCGAAACTCTCCTAATTATTTGGATGAGTCGTTTACCTACTTGTACTGTTACCGTCTTCCCGCTGTTGTTGGGGTATGCTTTGTTCGTATGTAAACGTATGACATGTTGATGGGGGAGGGTGCTATGGCTCGCGAGGGCGCTCGTTCTAAGGATTCTGCTAAGCCTGGCATCAAGGAAGTTGCAGCGGTGGCGGGGGTTTCGCCCACTACGGTATCTCGCGTGCTTAATAATCGCGGCTATATTAGCCAAGAAACCCGCGATAAGGTCCATGCCGCGATGGAGCGCATCAACTATACGCCCAACGATATCGCCCGTGCCATGCTCAACGGTCGCCTGAACCTTATCGGCATGATCGTTCCCTTTGTGAGCAGCCCGTTCCATGCTCAGGTTGTGCAGGCGGTCGAGCGCACGTTGGCGGAAAACGGCTTTAAGATGTTGCTGTGCAACAGCGCCAATCGACCTGATCTTGAGCGTTCCTATATTGACATGCTCCGCCGCAATATGGTCGACGGCGTCATCGTCAACTCCCTCAATATCGGTGCCGAGGCGTATGCCGAGATGGGCTTGAGCCTGGTTGGTATCGACTGCGACCTTGGCGAGGCCTCTGTTCAGATTGCGAGCGACAGCTATAGCATCGGCGAACTTGCCACGCGTCGCCTGATCGATGACGGGTGTTCGCGTATCTTGTGCCTGCGCAACAATAGCCGCATGCGTATGCCTGCCAATAAGCGTACCGATGCCTACTACGATGTTGTGGAGCAGGCCGGTTTGCCCGCGCTTGTCCGTGAGGTCGAGTTCGTTAAGTCCGACGACGAAAAGAGTGCGGTCGTTGCGAAGATCCTCGATGAGAACCCCGATATTGACGGCATCTTTGCGGGAGACGACACGATGGCGGCCATCTGCCTCAACGTTATGAAGCAGCGCGGCTTGAGCGCTCCGGATGATATTAAGGTCGTGGGCGCGGATGGCGCCCGCCGCACTATGACGTTTATGCCTGACTTAACAACCGTACGTCAAGATATCGATCGCATCGGAGAGCTCGCGGCGCAATCCATCATCGCTCTTGTTAACGGTGAAAAGCCCGAATCGAATATCAAGCTTCCCGTCGAACTTATCGAGGGCAAAACCGCCTAGTTCATTCCGAGCCAAAAGAATCCCTCGAACGCTTCTGATGACCGTTCGCCGGCATATGTCAACCGTTTGCCGACGACTGGAACTGCGAAAAGACGTATTGATGTGAAAACGTTTGACATATGAAAACGATTGACATATCTTGCAGTTGTACCGAGTTAGTATCTCGTGGGAAAGGAAGTCTCGGATGCACAAGGTTTATTACCAGCCTGAGGGAATTTGGGTAGGCGACATCATGCCGTACGGCGAGGACGGCACGTTCTATCTCTATCATCAGCGTGACACGCGTAACCCCGGACCTTTCGGAGAGCCGTTTGGCTGGGCACTCGCGACGACCAAGGATTTCGTCAACTACAAGGACTTTGGTGAGAGCCTTGAGCGTGGCGGCGACGAGGAAGTCGACCAGTACGTTTATGCCGGCACGGTGTTTAAGGTGGGCGACAAGTACCATGCGCTCTACACTGGTTGCAATCGCGATAAGGTCCGCGCACGCTTGATGAAGCAGGTTCTTCTTCACGCAACGAGTGACGACGCCGTCAAGTGGGAGAAGAACATCGCCGAGACGCTGCTTCCGCCCCAGGAGGGTTACGATGACCGCAACTGGCGCGATCCCTTTGTTCTTTGGGATGAGGAGAACGAAGAGTACATGCTCATCCTTGGCACGCGTGTGGGCGAGGACAAGCGTCTGATGACCGGTCGTCTGGTCAAGTTCACCTCCAAGGACCTGGATACCTGGGAGTTCCAGGGCGACTGGTGGAATCCGGGCCTGTACACCATGTTCGAGATGCCTGATCTCTTTAAGATGGGCGACTGGTGGTATCTGGTGTTCTCTGAGTACAGTGATGGCAACAAGACCCGTTACCGCATGTCTCGCTCTATCAACGGTCCTTGGATCACTCCTGCGGACGATTCCTTCGATGGCCGCGCGTACTATGCTGCACGTACCGCATTTGACGGCGAGCGCCGCGTTCTCTTTGGTTGGGTTCCTACGCGCGACGAGGGCGGCGACCCCAGCTCTTACCTGTGGGGTGGCACTTTTATGCCTCTCGAGATCGTTCAGCGTGCCGACGGAACGCTCGGCACCAAGCTTCCCGACAGCATGCTTGGCGCCTTTGGCGAGGCTAAGGCAGTCGAGGCCTTTGAGCTTTCGTGCGAGTCGGGCAAGGTCGAGCAGGTGCTCGCCGCGGATGCCGGTTCTACCTATATGCTCGACGCCGACATCGAGCTCGCCGGTGACGCTGCCGGCTTCTCGGTGAAGCTTGCCGAGGACGCCGAGTCCGGTCTTGCCTATGAGTTCCGCGCCAACCTGCGTGAGGGCAAACTCGAGTTTACGGCGGCCCCCCAGTATCCGTGGTTCCAGGTCAACAGCATGGGCCTCGAGCGTCCGTTGTTCTTTAAGGGCGAGGGCACTCACCATGTGCGTCTGGTCGTCGACGACGACATCGCGACCATCTTTGTCGATGATGTTGCGCTCAACGCTCGCTTCTGCAACAAGCAGGGCCAGGGTGTGGCGCTTACCGTCACCGACGGTGCGCTCAAGTGCGCAAACGCAACGATCGCGTCTCTGTAGCGGCAACGAACCGTTTTATGATTTAGAAAAGGAATGGAGAGGAACATGGACTACAAGGCAGTGTCCCAGCAAGTCGTCGACAACGTCGGCGGACTGGAGAACATCGAGGGCGCCACGCATTGCGTGACCCGTCTGCGTCTGGTGCTCAAGGATACGAGCAAATACAACAAGGCCGAGCTCGAGAACATCGATGGCGTCAAGGGCGTGCTGTACAACAGCGGCAGCTCATGATCATCTTCGGTACCGGTACCGTCAACAAGGTTTACGATGAGTTTATGGCTCTGACGGGCGTTAAGGAGATCAGTGCTTCCGAGGTCAAGGGCGCCGAGGCGGACAAGAAGGGCAAGTTCTTCTCGGTCCTCAAGGTATTCTCGGATATCTTTATCCCCATCATTCCTGCCTTCGTCGGCGCTGCAATCATCATCGGCCTTAAGTCGCTGATCGTTGCCAACGGCCTCTTTGGCATGGAAGGCAGCCTCGCCGATCACAGCGAGTTCCTCAAGAACCTCGCAAGCTTCTTTGCCATTATCGCCACCACGTTCGACTACCTGCCTGTCCTGGTTATGTACAGCGCGGTCAAGCGTTTTGGCGGTAACCCGATCCTGGGCATCCTCGTCGGTATCGTCATGGTTCACCCGAGCCTTATGAACCGCAACACGTTCGTTATGGACCCGACGGGTGCTGAGTACTGGAACTTTGGTCCGCTATCCATTCCCATGGTTGCTTTCCAGGGCGGTGTGTTCCCCGCAATCCTGACTGCCTGGTTTATGGCCAAGGTCGAGAAGATTGCCCAGAAGTACATCCCCGAGGTCGTTTCGTTCGTTTTCGTCCCGACCGTTACCCTGATTCTTGCTAACGTTGCCCTGTTCACCGTGTTCGGCCCGCTCGGCAACCTGATCGGTGACGTCCTCGCCGGCGTAATCGATATCCTGTACAACAGGATGGGCGTCTTTGGTGCCTTTGTCTTCGCCGCGTTCCTGCAGCCGCTCGTCGTTACCGGTACGCATCAGTTCATCCAGGGTATCGAGGCCAACCTCGTTGCCACGACCGGCTTCAACTACATCCAGGCCATCTGGTCGGTTTCCATCATCGCCCAGGGCGGCGGCGCCATCGGCATGTACCTCATTCACAAGAAGCACTCCAAAGAGCGCAACATCTGCATGTCGTCCTTTATCCCGACGCTGGTCGGAATCTCCGAGCCCGCTATCTTTGCTGCAAACATGCGCTATTCGATCATTCCGTTCATCTGCGCATGCATCGGTGCAGGCTGCGGCGGTGCCTTCGTGAAGTTCTTTGAGGTGCGCGCTATCGGTCAGGGTCTGACCGGTGTGCTTGGCCTGCTCATCGTTACGCCCGAGACTCTCGTGTGGTATGTGGCTGGCAATCTCATCGCCTTTATCGTGCCGATCGTCTTGATCTTTGCCTACAACAAGGCAAAGGGCGTTCCAACCACCGATGAAGAGGGCGCTGGCGCAGGCTTCGATGTCAGCTTCTAGTTGAGCCATTCAGTGTAATGTACGGATAAGTCCATTTGAGGAAGGGCGTTCGGCTCGTGTGAGTCGGGCGTCCTTCCCTATAGACGAGAAGGTCAATGGCGATGTTTAATCAAAACAATAAGGTGACACGCGCGGACTATGAGCAGTGGCGTGCCGGACAGGATGAGACGGCGGGTCGCATCGCGTCTGACCCCGATAGGCTCCTGTTCCATGTGGAGCCTGAGCTTGGCTGGCTCAACGACCCCAACGGTTTGGTTCAGATTGGTGATACGTATCACATCTATCATCAATACGATCCGTTCGATGCTGCGCATGGCGGTCCAGTGCTTTGGAACCATCTGACGACAAAGGATTTTGTGACGTACGAGAATCACGGCCCCGTGCTGTTCCCCGATTCCGATTTGGATTCGAGCGGAGCGTATTCTGGTTCTGCCTTTGTACGTGATGGCAAGATTCACTACTTCTATACCGGCAACGTCAAGCATTTTGACCGCGATGATTACGACTACGTGTTGACGGGCCGTGAGCAAAACCAGATTCATATGGTTGCCGAGAACCCCGACGAATTGGGCGAGAAGCGCATGGCTGTTGGACCAGTCGATTACCCCGACGATATCGGTACGCATGTGCGCGACCCCAAGATCCTTGAACACGACGGTATCTACTACATGGTTCTGGGCGCTCGTACGAAAGACGATCGCGGCTGCGTGCTTGTCTATACCTCGCGCGATCTAGAGGTCTGGAGCTATGCGACGCGCATTGAGCTGGGCGAGAAGCTTGGCTTTATGTGGGAGTGCCCCGATCTGTTTGAGCTCGATGGTGAGCTTATTCTCGTTTGCTGTCCGCAGGGTGTGCCTGCCGATGGTTGGCGTTACCGCAATCCACATCAGTGCGTGTGGTTCTCCATCGAGGCCGATTGGGAGGCGCCGAGCTTTAAAATCGTCAGGCAGGGCATGCCCCCGATGGTCGATGCCGGTTTTGATTTCTATGCTCCGCAGTCCTTTGAGGATGCTGCAGGCCGGCGTTTGATGATCGGATGGTCGGGTTGCCCCGACGCGACGGCAGAAAACCCGACGGTGGCGCGCGGGTGGCAGTGCGCGTTGACGGTGCCGCGAGAGCTGAGCATACGCGATGGTAAGCTCTGCCAGCAGCCGGCGTACGAGATTGAGAGGATGCGCGGCGGCTGCGTTCGTACTGTAGGCGGAGAGACCGTCGAGGAGCCGGGCCGCCTGTTTGATCTTGTGGTTTCCTGCGAGGGCGCCAAGATGGTCGAGCTCGAAATCCGCAAGGGTGTCTTTGTACGTTATGCGGACGGGATGCTTACCCTCGACATGGGTGACGAAGGCTATGGGCGCGACCAAAGGTCGATCGAGCTCAGCGAGCTTCGCGACCTGCGCGTGCTTTCGGACACTACGATGGTCGAGATTTTTGCAAATGGCGGCGAGGCGGCACTTACGAGCCGTACCTATTCGCCGGCGGTTCCGGCGATGGGGTTGCATGCCGAAGGTGCGGCGTCGATGGAGTTCTACCGCCTCGCGCATTAACCGTGCGTGGAGCACGATTGGACTTGCTGGGCGGAATGTGTTGCAGTTGCCGCAGCGAACTACCGTTTATCGCGTATAGCTACCGTTTGCGGAGTAAGTAACACCTATTAATAAACCGTGTAGAATCTCAGATAAGCACGGAGTTTTTCCAGGGAGACGCTGTCCTTTGTTGTGTGCAAGGGGCGGCGTCTCTTTGGCGCTCTGCCGCCGTTGTGCAACAGTGCGGCGGCGCGTGCCATGTATTGAAAAGCCAATGTCGAGATGGGTCGTGATAATAATGGGCAAGTACGTAATCGTGGTTGAATCTGGTTCGGATGTGACGCCAGAGCTCTGCGAACGCTACGGCATCGTGCGCGTGCCTATGCATGTCACGATTGGTGACGAGACCGTCGAGGACGGCTCCATCGATCCGCTCGAGATTTACTCGCGCTGCAACGAGTTTGGCGTAATGCCCAAGACCAGTGGCTGCGCGCCTGCGGATTTTGCTCACGTGTATGACCGTATCCATGCCGAGCAGCCCGATGCGACCATTCTGCATCTTGCGTACTCCGAGGCCACGACCTGCTCGCATCAATCCTCCAAGATTGCGGCCCAGGGGCGCGACTACGTGTTCTCCATGGACACGCGTTTTGTCTCGGTGGGCCAGTCGCTCGTTGTCGTCGAGACCGCCAAATACATCGAGGCTCACTCCGATGCCACCGTCGACGAGATCTTTGCATTTACGAATTCCGTCATGGACCGTGTGCTGCTGGGCTTTGTTCCTACCGACCTAGCCTTCCTTAAGGCGGGCGGTCGTCTGTCCAACGTGGCATTCCTTGGCGCCCACCTGCTCAAGATTAAGCCCTGCATTGAGGTGACGGGCGGCAAGTTCGTGGCAACCAAGAAGTTCCGCGGCTCTATGCTCAAGTGCGCCCGCGCCTTTATTGACCACATGGTTGCGAAGGGCGAGATTGACTACTCGCACATTGGCCTGGCGTATTCGGTAGGCCTTTCCTAGGAGCTGCGCGACGACATGGAAGTCTATGCGCACGACCTGGGCTTTAAGGACATTACCTGGACTCAGGTCGGCGGCGTCATCTCGAGCCATTGCGGCCCGACCGCCTTCGGCGCGGTGCTCACGCTCAAGGCGTAAGGCCTGGCGTCTATCGATTTCTATTGCCTCGGCGGCGGGCGGGTTGCGACAACCTACCCGCCGCTCTTGCGTGGGGTCAAATAGAACAACCCAATTGACCGCTAAACCGTTTCGCCATCATGCATATGGGCTAGAATGGCTCTGGCATTTATGTAACTAAAACCAAAGAGAGGCAAGGTAGCGGGAATGGCTGAGATGACGCTCGAGGGTGTGGACGCTCGTCCCGAGGACTCTGCGTTTGCCCTGGGTCGCGTGCATTCGATCGAGACGATGGGAACGGTCGACGGTCCCGGCATCCGCTTCGTAGTGTTTGTCCAAGGCTGTCCCATGCGCTGCGCGTATTGCCACAATCCCGATACTTGGTCTGTTAACGGCGGTACGATGGTGACCGTCGAGCACCTGATGGACGAGTTCCAGAGCAACCATGAGTTTTACCGCAGCGGTGGTATTACGGTGTCCGGCGGCGAGCCGCTCCTGCAGCCTGAGTTTTTGGCCGACCTGTTCCGTGCAATGCACAACAACCCCGATGGCCGCGTGCATACCTGCCTCGACAGCTGCGGCTATGCGTTTGACCCCAACCATCCCGAGAAGTTCGATGCCGTACTTAACGAGACCGACATGGTGCTGCTCGACATCAAGCATGCCGATCCGGTCGAGCATAAAAAGCTGACCGGTTGCGATCCCACACGTATCTTGGCGTTTGGCGATGAGCTGGCGCGTCGCAGGATCAAGGTTGTTATCCGTCACGTGGTGGTGCCGGGCATTACCGACACGGTGGAGGAGTGCGAGGCACTCGGCCGCCTGATTGCCCCGTGGCATAACGTGGTCGGCCTGGAGATGCTGCCGTATCACACGATGGGTGTCGTCAAGTACGAGCAACTGGGCATTCCCTATAAGCTTGAGGGCGTGCCCCAGATGGATACCGCGCGCATGCCCGAGCTGCGCAATGCCGTTATGACCGGCATGAAAAAGCGCCGCACGGAACTCAAAAACGCCATCGGCTAGCGATTCATTTTCGCCCCCAAGGGCACTCATTGGGGACAGACTTAAATGAGTGCCCCTGGGCACCAAGTTGATTGCCAAAGAGCCCCGTCAAGTTGCGGTGGAATAGTTCTTGTTTTTCGGCTTATGCCGACCAAATAGGAACTATTCCACCGCAACTGCGTTTTGGGCGGAGATGCGCAACAGAATCGCGCCATTTGGATAAATACGCTTGTGGTTTCTTTAAAGACGCCTTAAACGCCGCTGAATATCTTTGGAAAGAAATGCCTGCTCGGTATTATGCTGCTCGTATATGAACGGTAGCAGTCAGGAGACCACGTGCGAAACAACGCATCGCGGGACGAGTATATGCCGCAGCATAGCAGCAGATATGAGACGAAGGGCACGCCTTCGCGTGGCCTTGCTGACGCTCGCATCCGCGTGACGAAGATTGCCGCCATTGGGATGCTAACGTTGGCGGTTATTATCCTCGGAATTACCGCCAAAACCTACGCGTCGGAGCGAATGGCACACTCAGATGCGTCAACGGTACAGACGCAAAACGAGAAGGTTTCAAAGTCCAAAGCGTCGGCAGATCTCAAGACGAGACTTTCGAAGGCGGACTTCAACGATATCCCTTCGGGTGATGCCGTTCAGACCTTCTCGTTGGTGGATAACAAGACTCCTACCTTGGAGGATGAGAGCCTTGCCTTGCTCCAGGATGCCCTGAGTCGGGCGCAGGAGCTAGGCGATGTGGGTGTGGTGTTCTACGACCTGTCAAGCGGCAAGGGCGTGACGTATAACCCCGATGTCGAGGTTTACGGTGCGAGTAGCTATAAGGCGCTCTATGCGTTGTACATCTGCGAATCTCTGGTCGAGACGGGTCAGGTTTCACTCGATGATTCCCTTGGCACCTATGGTGGCTACAACATGGGTTGGCAGACGGTGCGCGACCTGATTGATGCCGCGGTCGTTAATTCGGACAACGATTCGTTTATTGCGTTACGCGCGGCGTTTGACCGTGTCAGTTACGAGGATTGGATTGCCAGTCTTGGCATCGATTACGATACCGCACTCGATCCGATGAGTGATTTTCCCACCTATTGCCCGCGCACCTCGGCCAAGTTGTGGCGCGAGATGAGCGAGTATTTGAGCCGTGATAGCGAGACGTCGCAATGGCTGTCGGGCCTTCTGACCTCTACGACCCGGTCCTTTATCCGCGACGGCATTGCGGACGACCATGCCTTGGTGCGCAACAAGGCCGGCTGGATTAGCGAGGCAGGTTGCAATGCGACGTGTGATGCTGGCCTCATCGATGTCGACGGTGACATCTACATTATGAGCATCATGACATCGATGCCATGGAGCGATCGCTCGAGCGAGCTGGTGGCTGCGATTGCTAAGACATTCTTTGATACCCGAGCTGCGCTGGCCTAACGTGTTCGTTTGACGAGGTCAAACAAAATGCTGGTACCATACCGTGGTTGAGAATTTCGTATAGGTTTGGGGAATGGCATGGCTACCATCGCGATTATCGGTGCGCTCGAAAAAGAGATCATGCAGATTAAGGAAGAGTTGAGCAACGTTTGCATGGTACAGGAGGCGGGCTTGAACGTTGTGACCGGCGGGCTCGACGGCCTGTCGATTGTCGCCACGACGGCGGGTATGGGCACGGTAAACGCTGCCGCCGCAACACAGCACCTCATTAGCAAGTATGCTCCACAGGCAGTTGTGTTTTCTGGTATCGCAGGTGGCCTGAATCCCAAGCTCCATATCGACGATGTCGTCATTGGCAAATGCCTGCGCTATCTAGATACCGATACCACGCTTATCGCCGAGTCTGCACCGGGGCTCGAGGAGTTTGTCTCGACGCCTGCGCTGGTCGATATTGCCGCCGATGTGCTTGCTGAGCGTGGGTTTGTTGATGCTTCGACAAATGAGACCGCTTCGAACGAGGGTGCAAAGCAGTTCCTGGTCGGCACGATTGCCACGGGTAACCGCTTTGTGACGGGCGCCGCTATGCGCAATGATGCCATCGAGGCGACGCATGCCGATTGTGTCGGCATGGAGGGCGCGGCAATTGCCCATGTCGCAACCAAAAATGGTGTCGATTGCCTGGTGCTGCGTGCTATCAGCGATAATTGTGACGAGGCGTATGATGCGATTTGCGACCGCGAGTTCGATTTGTTCGAGTATGCGCGTGCCGCAAGCGATATCACGCTCGATATCGTTCGACGCATTGCCGCTGCGCAATAGCGCGTTTTTTGCAAGATCCTACGACCAAGGAGTGTCCATGGCCGATTCCATTAACTACCAGCTTGCCAAGTTCGTCGCCAGCTACGGCAAGGTTTCGCAGATCCCCGAGTCCACCTGTCCCGAGGTGAGCTTTGTTGGCCGCTCCAACGTGGGCAAGTCGTCCATTATGAACAAGCTCTTTGGCCGCAAGAACCTGGTGAAGGTTTCGAGCACGCCGGGCAAGACGAGCAACATCAATTTCTTCGAGGCCGACGACGTGCACTTTGTGGACCTGCCGGGCTATGGTTTCGCCCGTCGTTCCAAGGCCGAGCGTGACCGCTGGGCAGAACTTATCGGCGACTTCTTTGACTCGGAGCGCAGCTTTAACCTGGTCGTGTCGCTGGTGGATATTCGTCACGACCCGAGCAAGCTCGACCATGACATGATCGACTATCTGCAGGGCAACGAGTTCAACTTTATCGTCTGCCTCACCAAGGCCGACAAGCTCAGCCGCACCCAGCAGGCCCGCCAGGCAGCAGCCATCAAAAAGCAGCTCAACGTCCCTGCCGAGAATGTGATCATCACGAGCTCCCAGACCGGCACCGGCATCGACGAGCTTAAGCGCCGCATTGCCGAGGCCTGCCTCTAGTGAGTGCCCCTTACCAGCAAGAGCCCCTGCCAATAAAAATTAACTATCAGCCTGGCGCCCCTTCAAAGCGTGGGTCCCTGTAGACATCCTCAGCAAGGTAGGCGCAGGGACGGTCGGGATATTCCCTCAAAATCATTCCGCAGCGCGAAGGCCCCTTGTCCGTCGCTCCGTAGGAGCAGGACAAGGGGCCTTCATGCGCGAGGACGATTTTGAGGGAATATCCCGACCGTCCCGGACAGGTATATGAGGAGGATGTCTACAGGTACTCGATTTGAGCGCCTTCCGTGTCGCACGTGAGGATATGCGTATCACACTTAGGGAACTGCTCACGCAGCTTGACCTGTAGGAACTTTGCCACGATGGTGTCGTCAGTCACGGCCATGAGGGTCGAGCCCGAGCCGCTGATCCAGATGGTCTTGGCGCCTCCGTTAAGGCAGGTGTCGCGCACGGCGTTGTAGTCGGGAATCAGACGGCGACGATAGGGCTCTTGAATGCGGTCGTCGTTGGCGGCGGCAATCAGGTCGAGGTTACCAGTCTCCAAGCCGCGCGTCATGCCGGCGATGCGGCCCATCTGCCACACGGCGGTAGAGAGCGGAATCTCCTGCGGCACGACCTTGCGCGCCTCGCTCGTGTGTACCTCGTAGGGCGGAATCACGGTAATAAAACGCAGGCGATCGCTCACCTCGTAGCGCAGGCACTGGGGGAGCGAATCGGTCGGCGTAAAGGAGCAGACGGCGCCGCCCAGGATGGCGGGGGCGACGTTATCGGGATGACCCTCGACCTCGGTGGCAATGCGGACGAGTTCGGCGCGGTCGACGGTGTGGCCCGTCAGCGCGGCGGCTGCCATGATGCCGGCGACGACGCAAGTGGAGCTGGAGCCCAGGCCGCGAGCGACGGGCACGTCGGTTTGAATGTCGATGGCAACGGGAAAAGCCGGCTCGCCCCATGCGGCCAGTGCATCGACAAAGCTCACATAGACCAGGTTGTTCTCGTTTTGGAACTCCTCGGGGCATCCGGTGATGGTGAGCTTATCGGCGCGCTCAAAGGTAAAGTGCGAGTAGAGGCTGACGGCCATGCCGAGGGTGTCGTAGCCGATGCCCAAGTTGGCGCTCGTTGCTGGGACGGTGATTTTGATCATGTGAGTCCTCCTGGCGTGCCTGGCTGTTTAGTTCGCTGCTCGGACAGTCCTGCGCAAGACGGAAAGCACATTAAGTGCTTTCCGGCTCGTGCGGAACTCGCGACGAACTAAACAGCCAGGCACGCTGTGCACGTTCGTCACCATCCCGGTGGGTATCTGATAAAAGAAGGTGCGCCGGCTTTCGCCGGCGCCTAGTAAGGGTTTAGTTGGTAGCCATCTTTTTTGCAGCCCGCTCTACGTAGTTGGCCATGTCGGCTACGTCGCAGACGTTTTCGAAGCGGACGGGTTTGGACTCGAGCTCGGCTAGCTGGACCGGGGCAACCGTGTTGGTTGCCTGCTCGAGCACGCGCATGGCCTCAAAGTCGTCCTCGGGAACGTCGAGGCCCAGGGCGCCGCAGCAGGCGCGCGGGAACTTGTAGGGGCTGGCGGTCGAAAGCAGCACGCGGGCCTTGGCGCCCTCGGCGGGAGCGACCTGCTCAAAGACGTGATAGCCGCAGGCGGTGTGCGGGTCGATCACGTAGCCGTTCGCGTCCCAGCAGCTCTTGATGGCAGTGCGTACCTCGTCCTCGCTGGCCCAACCGCAGCCAAAGACGCTCTGAATCTTTGCCAGCAGGTCGGCGGGAACTTCGTAGCGACCAGTCCGCGCCAGCTGCTCCATAAGGCCGGCAACGAGCTCACAGTCGCCATCGGACAGGAAGTAGAGCATGCGCTCCAGGTTAGAGCTGATGAGGATGTCCATCGAAGGCGAGATGGTCGTGAAGAACGGGCGGTTGCGGTCGTAGACGCCGGTGGTCAGGAAGTCAGCCAGCACGTTGTTCTTGTCGCTCGCGACGATAAGCTTGGCGACGGGCAGACCCATGCGCTTGGCATAGTAACCGGCCAGGATATCGCCAAAGTTGCCGGTCGGTACGCAGAACTCCACGGCGTCGCCGGCCTCGATGGCGCCGGCGCGCAGCAGCTGAGCATAGGCGGCAAAGTAGTAGACGACCTGCGGCACCAGGCGGCCGACGTTGATGGAGTTGGCACTCGAAAGCACCGTGCCGGTGGTCTCCAGACGCTCGGCAAGCTCCTTATCGGCAAAGATGCGCTTGACGGCACTCTGGGCGTCGTCGAAGTTGCCGCGGATGCCGCAGACGGCGACGTTATCGCCCTCCTGAGTGGACATTTGCAGATTCTGTACGCGGCTGACTTTGCCCTCGGGAT
The DNA here is from genome assembly GCA_900541675.1 of uncultured Collinsella sp. Taxonomy (GTDB): domain Bacteria; phylum Actinomycetota; class Coriobacteriia; order Coriobacteriales; family Coriobacteriaceae; genus Collinsella. The sequence goes on from UQKU01000010.1 coordinate 22,991, forward strand.
AAAAGACGGTGATGCCCGTGCCCGGGGCGTCGGCAAAGCCGGCGAGTGCTGCCTTGCCCGTGTCGCCCGACGTGGCGGTGACGATCATGATGCGCTCGGCGCCGCCGTCCTTGGCGGAAGTGCGGGCCATCAGACGGGGGAGCATCTGCAGGGCGACGTCCTTGAAGGCGCTCGTGGGGCCGCCAAAGAGCTCCATCACATAGGTCTGAGGGGCGCCAGCGCCCGGCGCAGCGTCGAGTTTGACGAGCGGCGTAACCTCTTCACTCGCGAACGTGCCGCGGTATGCCTCGTCGACACACGCCGAAATTTCTTCGGCCGTGTAATCATTCAGTAACATTCCCAACACATCTTGAGCGATTTCAAAGTACGATTTATCTGCAAGCGAGCTGATATCGACCTGCTGGGTGCCGAGCTCGTCCGAGACAAACAAACCCCCGTCGGGAGCGATGCCGGTGCGGATTGCCACCTTACTTGAGCACGATAAAGTGCGTCCTCGTGTACTATGATAAGTTCCCATAAAACACTGCTCCTCGGATGCCTTGGTCCCAATCGGTGAAACCATGGTATCAGAGCGCGCAAAATAGGTTCGCAGAGGCTTTTTAGAAAGGTAACCTCCAGCCCATGATTAAGATTGCCAAGTTTGGCGGCTCGTCGGTCGCCGACGCCGAACACTTCAAGAAGATCAAGGCCATCGTCGATGCCGACCCTGCCCGCCGTTTTGTGGTGGTTTCCGCCTGCGGTCGCCGCTTTAAGGGCGACACCAAGGTGACCGACCTGCTCTACCTGGTTAACGCGCACGTTAAGTATCACGTGTCGTGCGAGGAGCTGCTCGAGGACATCGGTCAGCGCTATTTTGATATCGCTGACGAGCTGGAGCTCACCTATCCCATACGCGAGGAGTTCGCGGCCTTTGCCGAGCGCGCCCGCTCGGGCGGCTACTCTACCGAGGAGCTCGTGAGCCGCGGCGAGTACTTCACCGCTCGCCTGATGTCCGAGTACCTGGGCCTGCCGTTCCTGGACGCCGCGACGGTTGTGGCGTTCCATCACGACGGTACGCTCAGCATGAACCGCACCTCCGAGTTGGTGCAGGAGTACGGCCAGCAGGGCGGCTTTGTTATGCCTGGTTTCTACGGCGCGACGCGTGAGGGCCAGATCAAGCTGCTCGATCGAGGCGGTGGCGATATCTCGGGCTCGATTCTGGCCAAGTGCCTTGGCGCCGATCTGTACGAGAACTGGACCGACGTTTCGGGCTTCTATTCTGCCGATCCGCGTATTGTTCCCGAGGCTCAGCCCATTGCGCGCGTTACCTACGAGGAGCTGCGCGAGCTTTCGTACATGGGCGCAAGCGTCCTGCACGAGGAGGCCGTTTTCCCCGTGCGCGAGGCAGGCATTCCGCTGGTCATCAAGAACACCAATGCGCCGCAGGACCCCGGCACCATCATTAGCGAGACGGCTGACGAGGGCGAGGCGGAGCCCATCATTACCGGCGTGACCGGCAAGCGCGGCTTTGTCGCCATCAACGTGGCTCGCGACCGTACCAAGCCCCGTGTTGGCTTTATGCGCCGCGCGCTTTCGGTGTTCGAGCGCTATGACGTTTCCGTCGAGCACATGCCCACCGGTGTCGACCGCTTTGGTGCTGTGGTGCAGGAGCAGGACGTGCGCGATTCGCTGTACTCGCTCGTAGGCGACATTCAGCAGGAGGTCGAGCCGCTCGAGATCGAGGTGGTCGAGGGCTTGGCACTTATCGCGACCGTCGGTCGTAACCTGCGCGGCCGTGCAGGTATCTCGGGCCACCTGTTTGGCATGCTTGGCCAGGCGGGCGTGAGCGTGCGTATGATTTCGCAGAGCTGCGATGAGATCAATATCATTATCGGCGTCGAGGAGAAGGACTTCGACTTGGCGATTCAGACCATTTACCGTGCCTTCTCCGACGAGAACGGCATTGTGAAAGTCGCGGACCTGGAGGCTCCCGCGCCGGTCGAACCCGCCCTGGCCGCCCTCCACAAGTAGCGGCCATTCCGGCAGATTTTGGGACATGCCCCAAAATCTGCCGTGGGGCGTTTCATTTCGGTTTCGTTTCGACGGGGCGGGTTTCATGCCCGTCCCGTTTTTGAATAAACTGGGCAAGAACATTTAGCCTGCTCGGCGTGCGGGCAAAAGCCACAACCTTAAAAGGGGGAAGCATGAAACAGTACACGGTTGCTATTTTGGGCGCGACGGGAGCTGTTGGCACCCAGATGCTCGAGTGTCTCAACGAGCAGGAGTTCCCGGTCGGCAAGCTCAAGCTGCTAGCGAGCGCGCGCTCTGCGGGCAAGACCGTCGAGTTCCGCGGCGAGCAGGTTGTGATCGAGGAAGCTTGCCCCGAGGCCTTTGAGGGCTGCGACATCGTACTCGGCGCTGCCGGCGACGATATCGCGAAGGAGCTGCTGCCCGAGGCCGTCAAGCGTGGCGCCATCGTGGTAGACAACAGCCATGCCTTCCGCATGGATCCCGAGGTGCCGCTGGTCGTGCCCGAGATCAATGCCGACGATATCAAGTGGCATCACGGCCTTATCGCCAATCCCAACTGCGCGACCATCATCGGCCTGGTTCCCACGTGGCCGCTGCATCAGCTCGCCGGCGTGAAGCGCATGATTGTTTCGACGTATCAGGCGGCTTCGGGCGCCGGCGCTCCCGGTATGGCCGAGCTCGAGGCTCAGCTGGTCGCCCTGGGCCGTGGCGAGGAGATTCCCGAGCCGCGCGCATTTGCCGCCCAGCTCGCGAGCAACCTGATTCCGCAGATTGGCGGCGTCAAGGAGGAGGGCTTTACCTCCGAGGAGATGAAGCTGCAGAACGAGGGCCGCAAGATCATGCACCTGCCCGAGCTGCGCGTGAACTGCACCTGCGTGCGCGTGCCTGTGCTGCGCTCGCACTCCGAGAGCATTACGCTTGAGTTTGAGCGCGACATTACGGTTGACGAGGCCCGTGCTGCGCTGGCTGCCGCTCCCGGCGTCAAGCTGGTTGACGATATGGCTGCCGAGGATGCGCACGAGCGCTTCCCCATGCCGATGGACACCTCCGACCAGGACCTGATTTGGGTCGGTCGTGTGCGCCGCGATATCTCGAACCCCGAGGCCGCGCGTGGCATCACCTTCTGGTGCTGCGGCGACCAAATCCGTAAGGGCGCGGCAACCAACGCCGTCCAGATCGCTAAGCTGCTCTGCGAGTAGCGGTTGACCTGTCCGGCGGGGGCCGGGCTTAGTTTTCAGAACGTCCTCGACCATGTGTGGCGCCTTGTCCTGCTCCTTCGGAGCTGCGGACAAGGCGCCACACTGGTCTGCGGAGTGTTCTGAAAACTAAGCCCGGCCCCGCCTGCGGCGACGCTGCTGTAAGCGGCTTGCGATGGGGCCGTTGTTGGTTGGGGCCGCTGGGCTGATGTGAGGGCACGTGGCCGTTGCGGGCCCTGGCCCCGGCGGCGGCCTCGGCGCTTCGCGCCTGCCGCCTTGGGGGACTGCGGAGCGCGGCCGGCAGCTGCGGCGCGTTGCGCCTGCTGCCTGGGGTGACTTTGGGGTTGGGGTGAATCGGGGTCTAATACTTTCCCGAGAAGTGAACGACCTTATTTGGACCCCCGAAGCATTGGCATATTTTGACCGCTATTTCCTGAGGTTTTGCTGCGCGAATCCTGCGGTTTTGTGGACTAAAGGTGTGGATGCTCCGGGGCTTCGTTTTTACTCGTTCACTTCTCGGGAAAGTATTAGAGCTCAGCTGATAGAGGTACCGCTCTGGCGTCGATGCCCCGCGTCTTCTTCGCTTGATTGGGGAAAACAGCCTCGCCTAAGTAATTGCGAGCCCGCCCAGACGTATCTGCGGGGGTTGTCTGCACAATTCGCGGTATTATGTTGCGGAGTTTTGAAAGGAGCCGCTGGTGGTCACGACGACGTTTGCCTCGCCTTTGGGCGAAATCTTGCTTGCCGCTGATGGCCGCGGTCTGACGGGACTTTGGTTTGAGGGGCAGGAGCACTTTGGCTCTACGCTGCTCAAAGAAGATGCGGAGCACGTTGAAGGTGTCGATGCGGTTTCCGGTATTGGTGGCATGTCGCCGGTGAGTCCGGTAAATGGTGCGGCCTCTTCGGTGCTCGAGCGTTCCTGGGCTTGGCTGAATGCTTATTTTGCAGGGCAGGAACCTCGGTTTACGCCGCCGTTGCATATGATTGGTACGGCGTTTCAGCGCGAGGTTTGGTTTGAGCTGCTTTCTATTCCGCGTGGCGAGGTCACTACGTATGGCGAGATCGCCCAGCGTGTTGCCGCTCGACATCGTGTACCGGGAAACGAGGCACCCGTTGTGTCTCCTCGTGCGGTGGGGGCTGCGGTCGCACGTAATCCCATTTCGATTATCGTGCCGTGCCATCGCGTGGTGGCGGCCGACGGATCGCTCAACGGATATGCCGGCGGCCTTGACCGCAAGGAGTGGCTGCTGCGGCTCGAGGGTGCGTACGAGGAGTAACGCCAGAGCACTTTGCATAGCCAAGACGCCGTGAAAGAACGGGACGTGCTTTCCGAATGGCGTCCCAAGCGGAAACCGTGTCCCGGAATACAGCCTCAGAGTGGGACGCTGTTTCCGGTTGAGACCACTTGCTTTGGATATCTATCTACGCTCGCTCCTGCATGGCGTTGATAGATTTGTCCATGTTGAACAGATAAGCCACGACTCAGACAATAAAGAGCCCGGCAAAGCCGGCACCCATGCCGATAAGCAAAAACGTGTTGTCGGGGTTTCGGAAAGGTAGACGCCGCCCGATCCAATGTGAGACGGTTGCACCGATCTGCACGGTCACGTCAAAACACAAGCGTTAACTGCGCGCCCTGCTCAACGGGCTGCTCCTTGTGCTCGCTCAGAAGGACCATTCGGTCTTCGTATTGCTTTTCGGTCATTTCGATAACGGTGACCTCTCCAGCGCTTGGAAGATTCAGCTTAAGGCGAGCGATATGCGCCGCTGCGGATTCGCGAGTCACCAACAGACGCGAATACACCGAAAACTGCTCCATATGGTATCCGTCGTTAATCAGAAACTTTCGAAAGTCGCTATACTGCCGACGCTCGGCTTTGCTTCCCGTTGGAAGATCGAACAGAACCAATAACCTCATAACCCTCATGGCTCCTCCCTATTCAACAGTTACCATCTCGAGCCCTTTTAGCTCGGGCAACAACAGCCTCTTAGGATCCTTTTCGAGAACGGCAGTTCTGAGTGAAGAGAGCGTTGTCTCTATGCACTGCTGACAGCCGCAACGTTTTCCGTCGATAGTCATGACGTGCTCAAACACGCGAGCGAGCAACGCTTTGTCGCGCTGGCCCAAAGGCTCTGCAACGCCGTAGCTCATAACAATTAGATCGACGAGAGGGCGGAACGGTTCAATAAGATCGTCGACAAGATTAAACGCGTTGTAAACGCTGTGATGGTGAAGCCCTTGGGATACGAGCCATCCACCGCCAACGGCTGCTCTTCCGATGCCTGCACGCAGGACGCTGTAACCATAATCGAGGGCGGAGCTCTGCATACTGTTACGTCTGGTCCCTTCGGTAATGAGGGCTTTAAAGTACGCGGAGGCAGCTGCGCCTTCTCGATTGTCCGTGTCGCCCGAAAGAACGGTTTTGGCATAAGAGGGGAGAGGGCCTGCAGACAGCCCCATTTCTGTGAGAACCGCCGCTTGGTTGAGTATCTTTGCCTGAACGATTCGTTTCCAAAGCTGCTTTTTAAACGGAAGGCTCATGGCAAGCTGATCCTCGACGATGCGCGCATGGCGCGAATGGGCGCCCATGGGGAGCATAAGACCATTGGGCATATGATCGCGCCCGCAGATCATGACGCCTATTCCCGCGTCGTTAAGCTGCGACATGCAGGCGACCGTCATCGTGGTTTGATGGGATTCGAGGATGACGACCCAAATGTCCTCGAGGGGAATGGTGGAGCTGCGGTCGTCCACGGTGATCATCAATAGGCCGTTCTTGATGCAGAGGTGGGCCTTGCTCTGGATAAGTATTGTCCGTTGAGCCATTTTGTCGACGACCTTCCCCGCATTAGCGTTACAATACAGCTAAGTCGAAAGCAGCTCACCTTGGGGAAGGGCGCGGCTCCAGACAAGGGGAGCCACTTAAGTGGCTTACCCGTAAAGTAACCCCCGTTCAATCTTCGGATTGGGCGGGGCGAACTTTTTTGGGCGAGTGTTAGCCAGTATTCCGTAAACGGTAGCTATGAATAGCATTTGGGCGGGTCCTTTTGAGCGTTTTTTCGCCTAAGGATTGATTCGATTGTGAAGAAAAGTACATAAATCGCTGTGCCGAATACGGCTCTTTTCTTGCGTGAAGCGCAACGTGTCGACGCATTTTGTCTCGAAAAAAATGAATCGCAGATGTAGATCTGAGGTCGAATCAGTCTTCTTTTTTTTGAGGCTTGAAACAGAAAAGCCCCTGTTAAAGGGGCTTTTCTGTGCGCACATAGCGTATCACCTTGGGGAAGGGCGCGTGCTCAAGACTCATACGTGAGACTAAAGCCCCAATGGGCTAGCGTATCACCTTGGGGAAGGGCGCGTGCTCAAGACGAAAATCGCTCGCTTGAGATCGGCATCAATAGCGTATCACCTTGGGGAAGGGCGCGTGCTCAAGACACCGACAACTTGAACGCAGCCCACACGTTGAGCGTATCACCTTGGGGAAGGGCGCGTGCTCAAGACTGACACGGCCTCCAAGTTCGTCAGCTCGTCAGCGTATCACCTTGGGGAAGGGCGCGTGCTCAAGACCACGTCATGCTCATGTTCAGCTCGGTCAAGAAGCGTATCACCTTGGGGAAGGGCGCGTGCTCAAGACCTAGCCAGTCATAGACATTGGATTTACAGTAGCGTATCACCTTGGGGAAGGGCGCGTGCTCAAGACACGGTTTGATCGTTAACGTTTACGTAGTAAAGCGTATCACCTTGGGGAAGGGCGCGTGCTCAAGACCCGCGCGAAGCGGTTCACCACGTCCGCGATAGCGTATCACCTTGGGGAAGGGCGCGTGCTCAAGACTCACACAGTTTTCTCCCTATCCTTAGATAAAGCGTATCACCTTGGGGAAGGGCGCGTGCTCAAGACAGACCCAACGCGCTCATCGCTTGCCGGTCGAGCGTATCACCTTGGGGAAGGGCGCGTGCTCAAGACCCAAAGACTGCCTAAGGAGTCGATATGCTGAGCGTATCACCTTGGGGAAGGGCGCGTGCTCAAGACGATGATTGGTACGTCAAGGCGATGTTTCTGAGCGTATCACCTTGGGGAAGGGCGCGTGCTCAAGACATGTGGCGGCGCTTGATCTTATCGTCGGCAAGCGTATCACCTTGGGGAAGGGCGCGTGCTCAAGACCTGTCGATGGTCGTCCCTCCGAGATTGTTAAGCGTATCACCTTGGGGAAGGGCGCGTGCTCAAGACTAAAAGGTCACGTCGTGTTACCGAATCCTAAAGCGTATCACCTTGGGGAAGGGCGCGTGCTCAAGACTGCTGCAGCGGTCTCGGCGCTCACGCTCCAGAGCGTATCACCTTGGGGAAGGGCGCGTGCTCAAGACTAGTTGGCAACTACATAACAGGGTGAAAAAAGCGTATCACCTTGGGGAAGGGCGCGTGCTCAAGACCTTACAGTGCCAACAAACATATTGAACGCGAGCGTATCACCTTGGGGAAGGGCGCGTGCTCAAGACTGGATGTTGCGGCGCAGCCTGATGTCCGCGAGCGTATCACCTTGGGGAAGGGCGCGTGCTCAGGACATCTTCACGAACTTGTCGTAGCCCTTCTCGAGCGCATCGCTTCGGGAAGGGCCACGACAAAGACCTTTGCTTTTTTCAACATTCATTGACGATATGGGGTCGGTTGATATGTCGCATGTCGAGAGTGGTATGACTGGGGCGCCTGTTTGAGTCGAGGTACTGCTTCAATAGCGTGAACTAATCCGCTTTCAGCTCAGAATTAATAAGGGATACGCTTAGGCTAATCGGATGTCTTTTCTAGTTGAGAATGCGCCCTATTCGGATCGGATACCGAATAGGGCGCGGAGCTATTTATTGGTGCATGATTATGGACTCGCGAATTATGGCGGGAGCCAGTTTGTTGTCCAACTTGACAACGGTGGGACAGCCTAGGGCTTCTTTAGTGAGCCTGTCGACAAACGACCAGTTTGCATTTGCGATGTTGTAGCCGCTAAACCGCCCAACAAAATCGCCTATCTGTACTAGATCGCCCAGATATATCTCCAGCGGCGGTTTCTTCATGGCACTTTCGGGCACGGGTTTCCAGGCTTTTCGGCCAGTATGCGCCTTCGCAATCCTGGGCACATACGTCCCATCCTTAAGTGCAGGAATATCCGCCTTATAGACGGGGTCTGCGTACCAAGCGCCCTGCCCCTTCTTGGCCTCCGGGTCATGCCAGAGCCTCAGGCACAACATCTCGCTCACCTTGATGACCGACTTCTCGTCTGCCGACACAACGGCGTTGCCCATGACGATGTCCTTATCGGAGCTCGCCTTGCGAGCAATGTCTTTGCCCTGTGCATTAACGCCGGCATAGCGATAGACCGTCTGCTCGAACAACTCGCCCTTTCCCTTACGCGGAACAAAGCGGGTGGGTACGACGAAATCGTGCGCCGCGCGTACTTCGTTCGCAAAGGTTTCCCAGGGCATAACACTTTCGAGAGCCTTCATGATGGCATCGCGGCGTTGGGTCTCGTTCATACCTCTGGTTATGCTCCAGTGTGTCTCTTGGTTGATTCGAGCGGTTTTAATCACGAGGCTTCGACTACATGCTGCAATCACACAAGCATCGGTGGCATGGTGACGATCGTCCGAGCGGTCTTTTTCGCCATTCGAGCCAAAGTTAAGCCCCCACCTGCGACGCAGCCATGCGGTCGCTCTGCCAGTGGTAGGAACAACATGTGCTTTTGCGCCATCATCGGGGAACAGCAGGCAGTCGGCGAGGTAAGCGCATACTTCTCGCGACATATAGGCGGTGTCGGTGAAGCTGCGTGCTAAGAATTCGCCTTCCTTGGTATCAAGGTCTTTTTCCAGCAGGAAGTTCTTTTTGCGACGGCTGAGTTTCTGGTTTTCCTGAACGCGACGCTCAAAAGCATCCCATGAAGGCGCGCCGTCGTGGGACATCCATTCGTAAGGCGTCTGTTCGCGTTTGTCCTGATTGCTTTTGGCGAGGACTAGGACTTTGTTGTTGCGAGAGTTTTCTCCCGTGCGAGAGAACGGCAGGATGTGGTCGATCTGCGTGTAGGTGTCGTCGCTAATTAGGCGATCGACTTCGATTTTAGCGCCCGTGTAAAGATCGAAGCATTCCTGCTCTTCCCACAGGCGGTACTTCTCTATCTGTTTGCCCGTGACCTCATCTGCTGTGCAGCCGCGCAGTTCAGCGATTTGTCCGGCAATGCGCTCACGATTTTTCTCATTCTTCTTATTGGCCTTGGCAATCTCGTCTTTTGCGCGCTGAGGCAACCTGAGCTCTCGATCAAGCTCAACGTGGATTTCGTTTGGCACGCCCCACTTGCGGCAGACGGCGTTGACCACTTTTCGCATTTGCGACATGGAGCGAATGACGACGGGATTGTTATTTGTCCGACCGGTACGTTCGATCCAGGTCTCATAGGGCATCAGGCGATCGGAGCGCTCGAGCTGGGCGCCAGCGATGCGCAGTCCCAGCAGACCGCAGTCATTTTCGGCCTGCGTAAGGTTGAGGACCTCGGGCTCCTCGAGGCAATCGAGCAACATGTCGAGTGCTTTTTTGGAACGGTTGCCATAGCCGTTAAGAGCTTTGGATGAATAGGGAAGCCTGCAAAGCGCCTCGATCTCCGCTTCCGAGAGCGGTAACCCCTGAAGCTGCTCTTGGAGTACGGGGAGAGCTGAAGAGTATGCCACTGCCTCCATAACGGCATCGGCGAGATTGCGGTCATCGCGCAAACGCTGCAGGAGAATGGGGTTGGCTGCATTGAGGGTATTGCGGAGCACGCGCCATCCCTTGGGCTTGTACACCTCGCGCGTTTTTTCGTCGGCAGCTGGAACTCCCTTAAAGTAATCGCCGGAACTAAGGTCGAGCGCTTTTCTGAGGGCGCCGAATTTAACAGCACAATCTTTGTTGCCTCGAATTGGCTCGCACGAGAACAGGATTGCAATGCACTCATCGCGCTCCGTTGCGCTCAGGGCGCGAGAGGTCCCGTTTTCGTGGATGATGGTGATGTTGCCGAGTGCGCCATAGGCTGAAACGAGTTCGCTCGTAAGCGTGCAGCGTGCAGCTCGTTTTTCTGTTGGGAAGTATGAGCAGTGGCCAACGAGGTCGTACGTGCGGCGGTCGAAGTCTTTGCGCGAACGCTCCCAATCGCAAACCTCGATATATGCGGTCTCAAATTCCGGCGAAGCGTATTTGGAGCCAAAGGAGCGTTGAGCATCAAATAGGATATGAGTTTCTTCGATAAGCTGGGCGTGCGTTACACACTTGTCGTAATTGCCGCCACGATTGCGACTTTGAGGCTGCTGAGCGAGCCATTCGCCAACGGTACGGCACGAGGTCTCCGCAATTGCTTCCTTGTTGGCCGCAAGGGCGGATAGAACCTTGCCGCCTTCGCTTGATTTGTCCTGATTGCCTTCTCCGTGGGGGATGTATCCACGGCGCTTGCAGAGGGAGTAAAGGACTAGCGCCCACTCGCGATCGTTGAGCAGGCGGTCAAGCCCATCAACGCGAAGCTTGAGCGGCTGCCTGTCGCCTTTTGTGGTGTGGAAGTACTCTTTGGTGGCGTCTTGGGGGATGAGGCCATAAGCCTTGAGGATTTGGAGACAGTGCTTCAAGCGCGCCTGGGTACGGTCAATGTTTCGACGGGTAGAGCGGAAGCCCCTGCGAATAACCGCAAGACTTTGGCCCGTTTTAGGATGAGTTGGAGAGTCAAATAATCTGACGCCCAAATCCAGGATTTCATGATTGGCCGTGTCGATAAGTGCGAATCCGCAGCTTGCAATTCCTGGATCCATGCCAAGCACAAGATGCCTGGGAAGTCCGAGCTTCCCAATTTCGCGATTGATGGTGATCTCCATGGAGCACCCCTCTCTAATAAGAACTCTAGAGAACAGTACCATCGCGTGAGGACATGGGCCGAGCTTGTTAGCCGAGCGGTCATTTTGTTAGGCAAATGGAAATGATTTATACAGCCTTACATATCGGTTACCGGATGATGCTGTTTGTTGAAATTGAATCCCGACTGAATCCCGCGCTGAGATTGAATGGCGGGACAGTTACGATGCTCGGCTTGCTTGCAGGTTTGTAGAGCTCCTTGCATTCCTTCTTAAAGTCGAACGCCATGTTGGCCGCCTTTCTGCGTATCGGCCTGCTTAGATAGCGGAATCATATTATAGAAACGAACAGCTGCTCGAATGATTTGGCTGACAGATAGAGATGCGTGCGTTGTGTTTGGCGGTCGGCCTGATCCCGTCGATGATTTCTCTGCCTCCCCGTAGCCTCATCTATGGCTGCCGTTTTCCCATATAAACCCTGTCAAAATAAACCTGTCCCTTTTTGGTCGGTGCGAAATGGGTAATACTAAAGAGTTATCCGACCAGATGGGAATTACTCGATGGCTTATATCGAATTCAAAGACGTCATCAAGGCATACGGCGAGGGCGACGCCCGCATTCACGCGCTCGACGGCGCGAGTTTTACGGTCGAGCGCGGTGAGCTCGCCATTATCCTGGGCGCCTCGGGCGCCGGCAAGACCACGGCGCTCAACATCCTGGGCGGCATGGATACGGCGACTTCCGGCACCGTGACGGTGGACGGGCGCGACGTGAGCTCTGCCAACGAGGCGCAGCTCGTGGAATACCGCCGCGCCGACGTCGGCTTTGTCTTCCAGTTCTACAATTTGGTCCCCAACTTGACGGCGCTCGAAAACGTTGAGCTCGCGGCTCAGATCTGCCCCGATTCGCTTGATGCCGAACAGACGCTTCGTCAGGTTGGCCTGGGCGAGCGCCTGGGCAACTTTCCGGCACAGCTTTCGGGCGGCGAGCAGCAGCGCGTGTCCATTGCCCGCGCACTGGCCAAGAATCCCAAGCTGCTTTTGTGCGACGAGCCCACGGGTGCACTCGACTACAAAACCGGCAAGCAGATCTTGCAGTTGCTACAGGACACCTGCCGCAAGCAGGACATCACGGTCATTATCATCACCCACAACTCCGCGCTGGCGCCCATGGCCGATCGCCTGATCCGCTTTAAGAGCGGCCGCGTGGAGAGCGAGACGGTCCAGCAAAATCCCGTGCCTATCGAGACGATCGAGTGGTAGCGCCCATGGACCAAGATTGCCAAAACAGCCAAAACCACGATACGGAGCACGCGGGCCGCGACCGGGAGTTCGCGACCTACCGTACCGCCCAAAGCTCAAACGATATGGTGCCGACGGTTTTTCGCCGTGGCATCTACCGTACGATTCGGGGCAGTCTTAAGCGCTTCCTATCTATCGTGGTCATCACTGCGCTTGGCGTGAGCGTGATGTGCGGCCTTAAGGCGGGCTGCGAGGATTTGTGCGATTCGGTCGACGCCTATTTTGACCAGCAGAATGTCTATGACATTAACGTGCAGTCGACCTATGGCCTTACGCGCGACGATCTCGCGGCTATCCAAGAGGTCGACGGCGTCGAGACGGTCGAGGGCATCTACACCGAGACCGCCTACACCGCCGTGGGCACAACGCGCGAGCGCGTGGTCGTGCAAAGTCTCTCCAAGGAGAACATCGATCAGCCGGTGCTGGTGAGCGGCGATTTGCCCGAGAGCGCCGATGAAGTCGCGGTGACTTCGAAGTTCCTGAAGGCTTCGGGCAAAAAGCTCGGCGATACGGTGAGTTTTGCCGCCAATGACGCGAGCTCGTCCAACCAAAGTGCCAAGGATCAGTTTGCCGCGGGCGATTACACCATTACGGCCGAGGTCCTCGATCCTACCGACGTGAGCTCCGACTCGACAGTCAACGCCTTTCGCGCTGCTTCGGCTGCGGACTATAAGTTCTATGTGAGCGAGGATGCCGCGACATCTTCTTCCTACTCCGCAGTCCACGTGATCGTCGAGGGAACCAAGAGTCTTAACTCCTATTCAGATGCCTACACGACAAAGATCAACGAGGTCAAAGGCAACATCGAGAAGATCCGCGAGGAGCGTGAGAAGGCGCGCGTCCAGGAGTTGACGGTTGACACGCCGTCAAGCTTGGATACGGCCGAGCGTCAGGCCGCCATGCTCTTTGGGATCGAGCAGGATAACATCAACCGTATGGCCGAGGGCAGCGAGGAGCGCGTCCAGGCTCAGGCCGAGTTGGACCAGCGCCGCGCCGCCGCCGACCAGCATTTTGCCGATGCCCGCGCCGAGCTTTCCGATCTGGGCGAATGCACCTGGTACATTCAGGACCGCGGTAACATCGCAAGCTACTCGAGCGTCGAGAGCGACAGTTCTTCGATCGAGGCCATCGCCACGGTTTTCCCATTTATCTTCTTTGTCGTCGCTGTGCTCATCAGTCTTACCACCGCCACGCGCATGGTCGAGGAGGAGCGCACGCTTATTGGCCTGTACAAGGCGCTTGGCTATTCACGCGAGCGCATCCTGTCCAAATACGTGGACTATGCGCTGTGGGCATGTCTGATCGGCGGCGTGCTCGGCAACATCATCGGATTTGTGGGCCTGCCGCTGTTCCTGTTTACGGTGTTTGACGACATGTACTCGCTGCCCCAGATGTTGCTTTCGTACGACATCGTGTCCTCAATCGTCTCGGTGGCGCTGTTTGCCGTGGGCGTGGTGGGCGCTACGATTATCGCCTGCCGCCACGAGATGGCCGAGACCCCAGCCTCGCTCATGCGTCCCAAGGCCCCACGCGCCGGCTCTCGCATCTTGCTTGAGCGCATCGGCTTTATCTGGCGCCGCATGGGCTTTTTGAACAAGGTGGCAGCACGTAACCTGTTCCGCTACAAAAAGCGCGCTTTTATGACCATCTTCGGTATCGCCGGCTGCACGGCGCTCGTGATCTGCGGTATGGGCATTCGCGACACGTCGGTGGCGCTTTCGCCCAAACAGTACGGGCATATCACGCGCTACGACCTGCTGGCGGTCGCCAATCCCGACGATTTTTCGCAGACGTGCGCGGCATTGGATGAGCGCAGCGCGGCCAATGATTTCAACGTGACCGTGACCTCGACCCTGCCGATTATGACCGACAACGTCACCTTTACGTTTGGCGGCAAGAGCGAGACCGTGCAGCTGATCGTGGTGCCCGATAACCGCACGAGTGACTTGGGCGATTACGTGCGTCTGGAGGATGAGTCCAAAGAACCGCTGCCTTTGCGTGACGGAGACGTGTATCTGAGCAAAAGTTCACAGCTGGTGCTGGGGATTCAGCCGGGCGATACGGCTCACGTCCAGGATTCGTCGCTCAATGTTGCCAAGGTCAAAGTCAGCGACATTTCGCTTAACTATCTGGGCAACACGCTTTACATGACGCAGGGCACCTATGAGCGTGCGTTCGGTCGAAGCGCACGTCTTAACGGCGTCTTTGTGCTGCTTAAGGGCTCGTCGGCCGACCAGATTGCGTTTAGCAAGAATCTTAAGAGTGACGGTTGGCTTACGATTTCGAGTACGGCCGAGCATTGGGAAAACTATGAGGCGAACTTTACGATTATCAATTCGGTCGTGGTGCTCGTGACCTTCATGGCGGCGTGCCTATCGTTTGTGGTGGTGTTTACGCTGTCCAACACGAATATCTCCGAGCGCGAGCGCGAGCTGGCGACCATTAAGGTGTTGGGCTTCCGTCGCGGTGAGGTGCACCATTACGTCAACAAGGAGACGTTGATCCTCACGGCGATTGGCGCTGCGCTGGGCGTGCCGCTGGGCGGCTTGCTGGCCGAGAGTTTTACGTACATTTTGCAGATGCCGTCGCTGTACTTTGACGTCGAGGTCGAGCCGCTAAGCTACGTGCTATCTGTGCTGCTGGCCTTTGGCTTTACGTTTATCGTCAACCTCGCCACCAATCGTACCCTCAACAAGATCGACATGGTCGGGGCCCTCAAGAGCGCTGAGTAACCTACCAAAAAGGGACAGGTTTATTTTGGCAGGTTTTATCTGGGCAAACGCCGGGCACCTACGGGCGACCCGGCGTTTGCCCCGTTTTGCTGGGGATGTCTGTCGTTCAGTGCTCTTACTGGCCAATCCAGTGTTGCGCATAGCTCTTAATGTCCTCGGTAAAACCGTCAAGGTCGTCAAGGGTGATCACGCTGTCGATAAGCAAATTGGCTATCTCGCGGTGCATTGTGCTGCGGCGAATGTCGTTTGCAATTACGCCTGAGGATAGCTTGTCTCTATTGAGGTGCTCTTCTAGTGCCCAAAATCTACTGGACGCTTCGCTGTCGCCGTTCAGCATCTCAACGTACTGGCTGATGAGCTTTTCCATATAACGTTCTTGCCATTGAGGAAGCATTTTCTTAAACAGCTTCCAGTCGCTTTCGGCTACGTCGCGCATATGTCCTCCGCTCGTCAAACGGGCTTTCCATTTGCCTTTCATTCTATTTGGTTTTCGCTCGCAGGCGTGGATGAGAGGCTCTCTTTAGCCTTCGAGATTGGGCTTGAATGGGTCGTATGCCACAAAACGGGCCTATCTACTACGTTTAATTGGATACTCTCAATCATGCCGGGAAAACGAAAAATAAAACCGCAGGTAAAAGGCCTGTCGATTTTCAAAAAAGGCAGGTATGGTCGGCTCTCTCGAGTTAAACGTAGTAAATAGGCCCTTTTCTTGGCGCGTGGTCAGCTCAATGCTAATCTCCGTGCCGGAACTGGCCCAGTTGTTTGTAAGTTGCGGTGATATAGGGACTGTTTGGCGCTTTGGAGCCTCAAAACAGTCCCTATATCACCGCAACTTGGAAGGGGCGGGCGGTGTCGGATGAGTGGCGCTGGCTGGTTGGGGCGGTTTAGGCCTGTTTGCGGCACTTCCATTGTTTGCGACACCAGCGCATGAGCGCCTTTACGATGGGAATCGTGATGAGGATGATCCATGCAGGATGGGGCTGTCCCAAACAGAGCCACATGTAGAGGAACCAAGCGATGGCGGCTGCTGGATAGACGCATTCAGTGAGCTTTGACAAATGGCGTCGATCGATAAAGTCACCAATCGCGTAGTAGACGGGAACCAAAAAGACGAGGAAAAGCCCCATGCCCCATGTGCCGTAGATAATGCCGAGCACCAGATAGGCGAGAGTGACAAGTGCGGGGAAGGGGAATTTGTTCCATGCACGTCCGACCTTGGTGTGGAAATGCTTGCCATGACGGTCGAGCTTGTCGTGTGCTTCCTTCCAGCTGGAAAACGTCTCGCCGTCGATGGTGACGGTGCCGTCGTCATTGGTACGCACGCTATGTCCATCGTCCTCAAGCGTATCGATATGCACGCCGCCCGGCCCCACATGCACCTCTTCGCCCTTGCGCTCGTTGGTCACATGGATGCCGCTCCAACCAACATGGACTTCCTCGCCTTTATTGGGATCAATGACGTGGATACCGCGCGCGAGGGAAATATCGACAAGTGGTTTGTCACCGCAATCGGCGTGCTCGGCAGAATCCTCAGCCTCGTCAGCCACATCCGCCGTCTCGGTGTCGGCGCTACCGTCCTCCGGGCCGTCGGCATCGTTGGCCGCCTCCCCATATAGCAGCTTGTCCAACGACACGCCATACAGCGCGGCGAGCGCAATGAGGTTATCGGTATCGGGTGAGGACTCGCTGCGCTCCCATTTACTAACAGCCTGGCGGCTTACGCCCAGCTGGGCAGCAAGCGCCTCCTGAGAAAGCCCGGCAGCTTTACGGCGATCGACGAGGCGCTGTGCCATCGCAAGATCCATGATGGTTCCTTTCGTTTGATGGTCGAATCGAATGAGCCGAGTATGCCGAGAACAACCGGTAGCGACCACCATTTCTAGTTAGAATCTGCTCAAACCCTACCGCAACTACCGGTAGCAACCCCTAACGACCAGCCATTTTAGGACAAATGTCAATGCAAGTAGCAGCCAAGAGCTCCCACTCAGTAAATTGCGGTGGAATAGTTCCTAAATTCAGCCATTTGCGGGCTAAGCAGGAACTATTTCACCGCAACTGAATTTCAGGTCAGGCACCCGCAGCAAGAAGGCGAATAGCCTCGGCCTTCCCAGTTACCGCAGGAGGCCCCAGGGCTTACCTCCCAAATCTTTCCGCAGGACGGAAGGACCCCGCCGCGCGAAGCGCACGGCGGGGTCCTGACATGTCCGAGGACGATTTGGGAGGTAAACCCTAGGGCCTCCGATGGGGCGGTTCCAGCCGAGGCTATTCATCGCCGAAGCTGATGCCCAACGCCTTGGCCTCGCGCACCAGATCGCTCTGGGGGTCGACAAACTTGAGCTTGCCGGCGACATCCTCGAGCGGCATGTGGCACATCTTGCCGTCACGCAGGGCGATCATGTAGCCAAACTCGCCGCGTAGGCAGCCAAGCGCGGCCTCGACGCCGCACTGGGTCGCAAAGATGCGGTCCTGAGCGCCGGGCTGGCCGCCGCGCTGCGTGTGGCCGGGGATGGCGACGCGGGTCTCGCGACCGGTCTTGGCCTCGATCTCCTTGGCGATGTCGTACACGATTGACGGGCTCGTGCGCTCGGCGAGCTTCTTCTTGTACTCCTTCTTGGACAGCGCCGCGTCCTCCTTGGAGATAGCGCCCTCGGCGACGGCCACGATGGTAAAGCGGCTGCCGGTCTCCATGCGATGCTCGATGGTCTTGATGACGTTATCCATGTCGTAGGGGATCTCGGGAATCAAGATGACATCTGCGCCGCCCGCGACGCCGGCGTACAGCGGGATCCAACCAACCTTGTGGCCCATGATCTCGATAACGAACACGCGCCCATGGCTCGAAGCGGTGGTGTGGATGTCGTCGATGCACTTGGTGGCGACGTCGATGGCGCTCGTAAAGCCAAACGTCAGCTCGGTGCCCCAGGTGTCGTTATCGATGGTCTTGGGCAGGGCAATAACGTTGAGGCCTTCTTCGCGCAGACGGTTGGCGGTCTTGGTGGAGCCGTTGCCGCCCAGCATAAACAGGCAGTCGAGCTGCAGCTTGTGATAGGTGTGGACCATCGCGGGCACCTTATCGATGCCATCGGCCTCGGGAATGTCCAAGCGCTTGAACGGTGTGCGGCTCGTGCCCAGGATGGTGCCGCCGCGGGTGAGGATGCCGCTAAAATCGGCGGGCGTCATGACACGGAATCTGCTGTAGATAAGGCCCTGGTAGCCGTCCTCAAAACCATAGATCTCGATAGGCTCTTCGCTGTTGGTCATAAGCGTTTTGACAATGCCGCGCATGGTGGCGTTGAGTGCCTGGCAGTCGCCGCCACTGGTAAGAAGACCGATCCTAAGCATGATGAATCCTTCCGGGCAAGTTATAACATGCGCATAAGTTTACCCCCGCACACTGTTGATACGGGGTAAAACGTGTTAGCTCAAGCGTATGGAAATGTAAACAACGTCAGGCGAGCGTAAGGCCGACGGGCCTGGCTCCTTACAGTGCGAAGGCGTCGACGTCGCCCCAGTGGCGGCGCAGCGTAATAGCGGCGGCGGGTTCGGTATTGTCAAAGACGACCGACCATTGCGTATTGCTGGTGATGTCTTCCGGATTGGGCTCTTGCGCTGCAGCGCGCAAGGCTTCCCAGACAATCGTTTCGTCTTGGGCACCGACATGGGCGTCAAGGACATCGGCGATTGCGACGGCGCGCTCTTTGCCATGGCCCAGCTCGCCATTCTTTTGGTTGGGCAGCACTTCGTCGCCATAGCAGGCGTAGAAATTCGTAACCTGGCGCACGGGAGTCGCTTTGAAAGCACGGTCCGGATCGCGCGGATCCCACTCTACTACGTGCGCGTCACCGGCGGCGTCGTTGATAAAGAAGTGGTAATCGCGTCCTGCCATGGCGTGCATGCCGTAGGCGGAAAGCAGGTCGACAGCTTCTTGCGTGGTGGCGGCACGGTCGAGCACCAGACGGATGGCGAGCGAGGTATTGATGACGGGACGTTGCGTGTCCTGGTCACAGGGCTTGGAATCCAGAGTGAGTACGGCAATGGACACGCCGCATTCGTTAACACCGTCGAGCTGGGCAAA
Organism: uncultured Collinsella sp.; assembly: GCA_900541675.1. Classification (GTDB taxonomy): domain Bacteria; phylum Actinomycetota; class Coriobacteriia; order Coriobacteriales; family Coriobacteriaceae; genus Collinsella. The sequence goes on from UQKU01000010.1 coordinate 42,151, forward strand.
CGGGCCCATGAGTGCCGCGGCGCGTCCGGCGACGGAGTCAAGTGGAGTGTTATCGCCCAGGTTGTTAAGGGCGGCAAGCCCGATGGAAGCATAGCCGCCGCGTGGGTGATTGCGCACCAGCAGCGCCGAGGTGTCGTCCTTAAAGTCGTAATTGCGACCGGTGCGCACGCGGCCTTCGGCATCTACGGCGACAAAAGCGCTGCAGGCAAACTGGGGCGCCTGGACATGTGCCGGCACACCGGGCAGCACCTGCGCCACCACGGCATCGATGTAGGCCTGGTCGTCGCGCACGCCAGCGGCGATGATGCGATCGAGATCGTAGTCGTAGGCGATGTCGATTGCGTACAGGTCATAGCCATCCGCGTAGCCGGTCAAGCGTTTGAGCGACGCGGCGGACTTGATTTGCTTGTGATAAACGATACCGGTGGCAGCGGCAAGGCCGACGGCGACTCCCGCGACACCGCAGGTGATGGCAATGTTACGTGGCTTCATGACGGCTCCTCTCGTCCTGTTAGCGCAATTGTCGCAAAAGGAGCGCGGGCATGATGACTCAACTTGGTGAGTGGCGCGGAATTAAGCACGGAATGAAGAGTGCGGCGCTGGCGTGGCGGGGTATGCTGGAGGGGACCATCAACCCAGCGAAAGGGGAGAGCATGACGGATCAGGAAACGCCCGAGCGCGCGCATGTGACGGCCGATGATATCGAGGCCGCCAACGACCTTATCGACTTTATCGAGGCATGCCCCAGCATGTTCCATACGGCGGCGACCATTATGGCCGAGCTCGACGAGGCGGGCTTTACCTACCTGCCCGAGAATGCGGCGTGGGACATCGAGCCGGGCGGGCGTTATTACACGCAGCGCAACACCTCGAGCGTTGTTGCCTTTAAGGTGGGCGAGGACCTGGCCGCGACGTGGGGCGAGGACGGTGTTGCCGGTGACTATCATTTTCAGCTCACGGCGTCGCACAGCGATTCTCCGACGTTTAAGGTCAAGGCCGTGCCCGAACTTGACGGTGCGGGCGAGACGCTGCGTCTGAACATCGAGGCCTACGGCGGCATGATCGACTACACTTGGTTCGATCGCCCGCTGGCGCTCACGGGCCGCGTACTGGTGCGCGAGGGCGACCGTATCGAGAGCCGCCTGCTTGCTACCGAGCGCGAGGTCGCTATCATTCCGAGCCTTGCCATCCACATGAACCGCGGCGTTAACGAGGGCTTTGCTCCCAACCGAGCCGTCGACCTGTGCCCGCTCATCAGCGCCGGCGAGCTTAAACAGGGAGATTTTGACGCACTGATCGCTGACGAACTGGACGTTGAACCCGAGCAGATCCTAGGTCGCGATCTGTTCCTGGTCAATCGTCAGGATGCGCGCATTTGGGGCTGGGCCGACGAGTTTATCTCGACGCCCAAGCTTGACGACCTGGCCTGCGCCTATACCTCGCTGCAGGCATTTTTGGGTGCCGAGAATGCGCATGACATCTCGGTCTTCTGCTGCTTTGATAACGAGGAGGTTGGCTCCGAGACCAAGCAGGGCGCCATGTCGACGTTCTTGGCCGACGCGCTGCGCCGCATCAACGGATCGCTGGGCTTTGACGACGAGTCGTACCATCGCGCACTTGCCGCCTCGATGCTTGTGAGCTGCGACAACGCGCATGCCGTGCATCCCAACCACGCCGAGAAGTGCGATGCCCGCAACCAGGTTGTGCTCAACGGCGGCATCGTCATCAAGGAAGCCGCCAACCAGCACTACTGCACCGATGCCTTTAGCCGCGCGGTGTTCCAGGCCATCTGCGATGACGCCGACGTGCCCACGCAGGCCTTCGCCAACAAGAGCGATATGGCCGGCGGCTCCACGCTCGGCAACCTGTCCAATATGCAGGCGAGCATGCATGCCGTGGACGTGGGCCTGCCGCAGCTGGCCATGCACTCAAGCTACGAGACCGGCGGCGTACGCGACGTGATGTACGCCATCCGCGCCCTCACCGCCTTCTACGAGCGCGACCTCCATATCAACGGAGCCGAAAGCGCGGAGCTCTAAAACCTGCCAAAGAGGGATGTTGATTTCGGCAGGTTTTATCTGGGCGAATGCAAAGGGTGAAACCGAGCTAGATCTGTGATACGTGGCCGCCGAGGTGCAGTGTGCCTCGGCGGCTTTTTGTGTACAGAGTACGGCTAATGCTTATAAATGCTATACATGCTTTACGTATCTACCATAGAGTTTTATGATAGTTTTGAAGTATTAAGGAGGGGTCATGACCACAACAGCCGCTCAGATCAACGTGCGTCTCGATGCCGATCTTAAAAGGAGTGGGGACGCCGCTCTCTCCAGGGCCGGTATGACGCCGAGCCAAGCGGTGCGTGCGCTCTGGCAACTTGCGGCATCTCTGGCTGATCGGCCCGGCGCGCTCGAGGATATCCTGCTGCCCAGTCGTGCCCGGGCGGAACAGCGCGAGCGCGAAAAGGCCGCCAAACGTAAGCTCGAGCTCATGGATCAGGGGTCGAAGCTGTTCGCTGCCGCTTGCCGTGAGTCGGGAATCGATATGGTCAGGGCTCAGCCATCGGACGACGAAGAGCTCAAACGGAATGCCTATGCGGATCGCTATGGCGAGGAGATGAGCTGGCTCTATGAGTGAGGCTCCAAGGCGTATCTTGGTTGACACCAACGTGTGGCTCGATTACTTCATTCCCTCACGACGTGGTCGTTCGGTGGCGATTGAGTTTTTACGCGATGCATGCACGGCGCAGGTGGATTTGCTGTATGCGGCGACATCGTCCAAAGATCTGTTCTATTTGATTTCAAGCGAACATAAGGCATGGTATCGGCGCGAGCATGGCTCACTATCCCAAGATGCCGCCGTGGCGGCGACATCACTTGCATGGGATTGCCTCGACGTGTTGTCGCAACTTGCTACGCCCGTGCCCTGCGACCTGAGCGACATGTGGATGGCGAGTAAGCAGCGTAAGCTCCATAGCGATTACGAAGACGATTTAATCATCGCGGCAGCGATGCGCTCCCAAGCAGATTTACTGGTCACCAACGATGTCAAACTCTGTTCACACGCGCCTGTCGCAGCAATGAGCGTAGAAGACGCAAAAGCAACGCTCTAACAATTTGAAGACCCCACAGGTTGAGCAAAAGTCAGCGAGAGTCTGCCGTTTGAGCTAAGGTGCCGTGAAATGAAAAGGCGCTGACCTTCTGGTCGCGCCTTTGAAATTGAACGGCAGATTGGCCAAACGGCGGGCTCGCAGCGTCGACCGGTCCGCCGTTCGTTAGAACGGCGGAACCCATGGGGCTCGCAGCGTCGAGGGGTTCCGGCGTTTGGTAAAACGCCGGAACAATCTAATGCTCGATCCAGCAGCGCAGGGTCTCGCCGGCCTGCAGGTGACGCAGATTCTCCGCGGCAATGTCGACGACGTTGTTGAGGGTGGCGGCTAGATGGAACCAGCCAGAGACGTGCGGTGTGATGAGCATGTTGGGCGCATCCCACAGCGGGCTTGTCGCGGGCAGGGGCTCGGGGTCGGTGACGTCGACCGCGGCGCCGGCGAGATGTCCCGACTCCAAGGCGGCGACCAAGTCGTCGGCGACCACAAGGTCGCCGCGGCCGCCGTTGGCAAAGAAGGCGCCCGGCTTCATCGCGGCGAAGAACTCGGCGTTCGCCAGGCCGCGGGTCTCGGGTGTGCTTGGCATAAAGGATGCGACGATGTCGGCCTCCGCCAAGCGCTCAGGTAGGGCGTCCATGCCGTCCATGTCCTCAAACACAATGGGGTAGACGAGCGGATGGTGCTTGATGCCGCGGACGTGCGCACCCATGCTGCGGCAGAGCGTGGCAAAGTGGCCGCCAATGTCGCCCGCGCCCAGCACCAGCACGTTGGCATTTTTGAGCGAGGTAACCGGCCCCAAATCCTCCCAGCGATGCTCGCGCTGCAAGTCGTGATAGCCGGGCAGGCGCTTCATCATGGAAAGGACCATGGCAAACATGTGCTCGCTCACGGCCTGACCGTAGGCGCCGATCGAGCAAGACAGCTTAGCTTCAGCCGGCACGGTGCCAGCGGCCAAGTAATCGTCATAGCCGGCGGTCTGCAATTGCAACAGCTGGAGATGCTTGCATGCGGTAAGCAAAGCAGGGTCTATGTTGCCCAAGATCACGTCGGCGTTGGCGACCTGCTCACGCGTGATGGCGTCGGAGCTCGTGTAGATAAAGTCCTCGCCCGGAGCGCTCGACTCAAGAATTGCGTGATGGCGGTCATTGACGGGCAGCAAAACCAGGATGTTCACAAGCAGTCCTCTCCGCTCAGCCTGCAAAAAAGGGACGGGTTTGTTTTGGCAGGTTGTATCAGGCAAAACGTTCAAATAAAACGCCGGATGCAAGACGGGCGTGCCCGTCAGCATCCGGCGCTCGTACGGCTACCAGCTGAGCAGCTCGTAGCCGTCCTCGGTCACCACGAGCTGTACCTCGCACTGGGCCGAGTCGCTGCCGTCCTTGGTGCGCACGCACCAGCCGTCACCCTTGCTAATCTTAATGTCGGGCGCCCCGGCGTTGACCATGGGCTCGATGGTAAAGACCATGCCCGGAGCCATGATGGTGTCCACATCGGGCGCCTCGGTGGTAAAGCCCACAAACGGGTCCTCGTGGAACTCCTTGCCAATGCCGTGTCCGCCGTACTCGCGCACCACGCTAAAGCCGGCGTCCTCGACCGTCTTTTGCACGGCTTCGGCCATAACGGAGAGCGGCAACCATGGCTTGACGGCTGCCAAGCCCGCTTCCACGCTGGCGCGGGTGACCTCGACCAGGCGCTGGCGCTCGGCAGAGACCTCACCGATGCAGAACATGCGGCTCGAATCACTAAAGTAGCCGTCCAGGATCGTGGAGCAGTCGACGTTGATGATGTCGCCCTCGTGCAGCACGTCCGTATCGCAGGGGATACCGTGACAGACCACGTCGTTGATCGAGGTGCATACGCTCTTGGGGTAGCCCTCGTAGTTGAGGTCGGCCGGCGTGCCGCCGTGCTCGACGGTGTAGTCGTAGATCATCTGGTCGATCTGGTTGGTGGTCATGCCCGCGGCGATGTGCTCGCCTACGTAATCGAGCACGCCCACGTTGATGGCGGCCGAGCGCTTGATGCCCTCGATATCGGCGGGCGTCTTGTAGAGCGTGCGGGGCAGAACCTCCCAGCCCTCTTCCCACAAGCGCTCGAGGCGCTCATCAAAGGTGCTATGGCATTTCTTATATTTTTTGCCGCTGCCGCACCAGCAAGCATCGTTGCGGCCGGGCACGGGTCCTTTGTCAAACATGGCTAACTTCCTTTCATCCGCAGCTAGTATAGCCCACCCACGCGTCTATAAAAGTTGCGGTGATATAGTTCCGATTTAAGCGGTTTAACAGCACAAATAGGAACTATATCACCGCAACTGATGGGGCGGGATGGCGGGCACTGGCTGCTGCGTGGTTTTGCTAGTAGCTCACCTGGCAGGGGATGCCGAGGGCGCGCACGCGTGCAGCAATCTTGTCGAGCACCTCGGGCGCCGCTTTAGCAAGGCCGGCGACCGGTGTTTCGCGCGCCACCGTGTAAATGGTCGCCTCCTGTGGGCGAATGCGCTCGAGCGCCGCGAGCCAAGGGCCGACGTACTCCTCGCCGGTGTTATCGAGAGACTTGCCCCGGTGCTCGCCGGTCAAAATGATCGTCTGGATAATGACGTGGCCGTTAAAGCTCGCGAACGTTTCGATCTGGTGCTCTACATCGTAGGGGCCAACGGGCTGGTCGAGCAGCTGGATAAATGCCGGGTCGACCGTATCGAGCTTGAGGATGTTGTCGTCGACCATCATGAGCGCATCGTGTACCTGGGGACGGTCGGCGCGCGTGCCGTTGGAAAGCACGGCAATCTTGGTGTTTGGGGCCAGCTGGTCGCGAAGCGCGACGGCACCGGCGATGGCCTGCGGAAACTCCGGCGCGGCGGTGGGTTCGCCGTTGCCGGCAAACGTGATTACATCAGGGAGCTCGCCCTCGGCTGCCATCTCGCGCAGCTTTGCCTCGAGCGCGTCGAGTACCACGGCAGCTGTGTTGTACGGCTCGTGGCAGGGGCGCTCGGCGTTGAGACCGTTCTCGCAGTAGATGCAGTCGAACGTGCAGATCTTGCCACTCGCCGGCATCATGTTGACACCGAGCGAAAGGCCCAGGCGACGGCTGCGGACGGGCCCAAAGATGGGGCTGGCATTTAAAAACGTAGACATAGGCATATGCTCCTTGGGACAGTTGAGCTTAAGCATAGCATCGGCTCCAACGTATGGTCCGGGCTTGTGCTTTGCAGGTTTCGTTTTTTAACTCTGCCTTCGATGCCGCGTCATGAAAGGTATCGGGTCGGGTACAGTTAATCTGTTAACAAAGCACAAGACGATGGGGCACAACATGGAATTTACGGTCGAGAATGCGGGCACCACGATCGCCTGCCGTGAGTATGCCGGCCCGGATGTATCGTCCGATACACCCGCCTTGGTGTGCGTGCACGGTGCGTGCGTCGACGGCGTCTTTTTTGACGGTATCGCCCGCGAGCTCGCCCGTGACTATCGCGTCATCGCCTACGATCGCCGCGGTTGCGGCGAGAGCGGCGACGCTGCGGACGGACGCTACGACCTCGCCGCCCAGGCCGCCGACCTGCAGGCCGTTATCGAGCGTATTGGCGCTCCGACAAACGTGCTCGCGCACAGTGCCGGTACGCTGGTGACGCTGGAGCTTCTCCGTGCAAACCCCACCATAATCTCGCGTGCGATCCTGCATGAACCCGCCGTGACGGATGAGGGTGCCGGTCTGGGCGCGGCCCCGGTTTTGCTAGAGATGATCGCCGCGGGAAAGGTCTCCAGGGCATTACGGGCCTTCCTGGGCGCCATCGGCGATTCGGACCCTGAGGCCCCCAAGTTAACCGAGGCAGAAGCCAAGCATGCCCTGCGCAACGGCCGCAGTTTCATGGCAAACGAATACGGGATTACTATGACCTGCGTTCCCGATTGGGATAGCGTTCGCGCGTCAAGAACGGTGGCCGCCGTGCTCCTGGGTGAGCTCTCGATTGGCACGCCCCGCGAGGCGGGCACGAGGGTGGCGGCTGAGCTTTTGGACTGTCCACTCGTAACGGTTCCCGGCGCGCACAACGGCCTGCGCGATCGCCCGGCAGCGGCTGCCCGGGCCGTCCGTGGCATCCTGGGGCTCTAGTGCCCGCAATAGCCAAAGCAGGCTTCATCCGCAAACGTTTCGGCCGTGTTAACAAATGTGCTCAAAACCTCACGTCTGCGGCTTCAATCGCGCCGTCTGCCAACTCATAAAAATGTAACAGCATTTACGTGCTTACCTGCATCGGCAAGGTGTTGCCCTTGTAACATTTGGAACCCACCGCTACCATGCGAAACTATCGAAAGGGCCCCATATGCTCAATAATCACGAGGTCAATCTAACCGACGAGGAGGCTGCCGCCGAGGTCGCCCGTGTCGCGAAGACCTACCCCGTGGTACGTTTGCTGTCGGCCGATCAGATTAAGAGCGAGCCTAACTGCCTGCTCGTCGGCGATCGCTGCCCTTGTCTGCGCCAGGCAAGTCTTGAGGCCTTGACAGATTCCGATGAGGTGTCGGAGCAACTGCTCAACGATGGCGTTGAGTACCGCGCCCGCCTGCGCCCCCTGAAGGTAGAGGGCGAGCCTCGCGTCCTGCTGATGGTGCGTCCGATCGATGAGCAAGAGGCTGCAGAAGAGGACCTTGTCTACACCGACGTGCTGACGAGTGTGCGCAATCGCCGATATTACGAGGAAAAGCTTCGTGGCGCCCGCATGAATGCCGGCGTTGCGATGATTGACCTTGATGATTTTAGGGTCTTCAACGATACGTGTGGCCGTCATGCCGGCGACCTTGCGCTCGGTGCTGTGGCGACAGCCATGCGCAGCGGAATCCGTTCGACTGACGAGCTTGTGCGCTATGGCTGCGACAAGTTTGTGGTTGTCATGCCCAATATTCCCTCCGATGACTTCACCCGTCGCCTGCATCAGGTGTCCGATGCCGTTCGTTCCACGATTATTCCGGGCCATGAGTACGTGAGCTTGACGGCATGTGTTGGTGGCGTTCGCATTCATGGTGAGACGGTCGATGAGGGCGTTGGCCGTGCTGTCCAGTTACTGAGCCGCGCTAAGGCAAAAGCCGGTACGGTCGTGACCGATGCCGATTCCATCGAGGCCTTCCAAAGCGAAAAACCTTCGGTGCTAATTGTCGATGACTCCGAGATGAACCGAGCCATTCTCAACGAGATGCTCAAGGACGAGTATTGCATCCTCGAGGCCGATAACGGTCGTGCGGCGCTCGACATGGTCGACCGCTATAGCGATGAGCTGTCGCTCGTGCTGCTGGATATTGTCATGCCGGGCATAAGCGGCTTTGAAGTGCTGGCCGGTCTGTCGCGCCGATCGGTTAGTGACAATCTGCCTGTCATCATGATTTCGAGCGAAGATTCCGATGATATGGTTCTGCGCGCGTACGAGCTGGGCGCCTCAGACTATATCAACCGCCCGTTTGACTCCCGTGTCGTGCGCCGCCGTGTAAGCAACACCATCCGCCTATATGCCAAACAGCGCCGCCTGACGAACCTGCTGTCCCAGCAGTACAACGAGCGCGTCAAGAACAGTCGCATGCTCATCGACATCATGGCCGGCGTCATGGAGCTTCGCAACGGCGAGAGCGGCAGGCACGTTACGAACATCGAAAAGCTGACCGAGCTGCTGCTTGGCTGTCTGGTCCAGCGTAGCGACACCATTTCCCTTGACAATGAGGAGCGCTCCACGATTGCCCTGGCTTCGGCGCTGCACGATATCGGCAAGATGTCGATTGACGATGCGATTCTCAACAAACCCGGGCGCCTTACGTCCGAGGAGTTCGAGATTATGAAGACGCATACCACGATCGGCGCCGACATGCTGCTTGAGCTGGGTAGCCATCACGCCGGCAATGCGCTTATGGAATATGCGTACCAGATTGCGCGTTGGCATCACGAGCGCTGGGACGGCAAGGGTTATCCCGATGGCCTTAAGGGCGACGAAATTCCCATTGCCGCACAGGTGGTTTCGGTGGCCGACGTGTACGATGCTCTGACGAGCGTGCGCGTGTACAAGGACGCTATCCCGCACAAGGAGGCAATTCAGATGATCCTGGACGGTAAGTGCGGCACCTTTAACCCGCTGCTGCTCGATTGTCTGCTCGAGGTGCAAGACCAAATTGCCGAGACGTTGGCACGCCCCGCTGACGTCGTCGCGTTTCCCACGATTTAGTTTGACCAAAGGAGTTTTTAATCCATGATTTCCATGCGTGAGGCGTATGAGAAGATCGGCGCCAATTATGATGACGCGTGCGCTCGGCTGATGGGCGAGGAAATGCTCGCCCGCTTTGCCCTCAAGTTTTTGGATGACGAGAGCATGGACAAGCTGGAGGCCGCCATGGCGGCGGGAGACGCCGAAGGTGCGTTTATGGCAGCGCACACGCTCAAGGGCGTGAGCCAGAACCTGGGATTCGATAATCTGTACGAGCCGGCGGTCGTGGTAACCGAAGCACTGCGTGGTGCCGATGCCGTTGACGGCGCTCGCGAGGGGATGCATGCGCTGCAGCAGCAATATGCGGCTACGATGTCGGCCCTGCGCGAGGCGGCCGAATAAGGGCTTGCGAGCCTTGGACTGTGTGCCGGCAGCATATAGGTAATAGGGCGCCCCGCCGGACCATGTGGCCGGCGGGGCGCCTTTATCTGTTGTGCGGTTGGCGAGCTAGCGGGCCTGCTTTACCTTGGCCGCCGCCTCGACAAACGACTTCCACAGGTTAAAGTCGGTCTCGAGCGTCTTCCACGTATACTCAGGGTGCCATTGCACGCCCAGGCAGAACGGCTGGCCTTCGACTTCGATGCACTCGGGAACGCCGTCGGTTGCCTTGGCGACCAAGCGCGTGCTCTTACCCAGACGATCGACGCAGCAGTGATGTGCGGAGTTGGTCTGGATCAGCCTGTGCCCGCCAACCGCGCGCTCCAGCAGCGAGCCCGGCACGACCTCGACAGGATGCACGGGGTCGTTGAGCACGTGGGTATGGCGCCACTGCGTGCGGCCCTCGCGCGCGCCTAGGCTCGGCATGTCCATGCACAGGGTGCCGCCGGTGGCGACATTGAGCAGCTGCGTGCCTCGGCAGGTGGTAAAGAGCGGCTTCTTGGCGCGAAGTACCTCGTTAACCAGCTTAAACTCAAAACGGTCGCGAATCTCGCAGCACAGCGTGGGGTCGTAAGGACGCTCGTCGCCCCAGCGTTTGGGGTTGACGTCCGGGCCGCCGGGAATGGCGATGCCGTCAGCGATTTCCACGTAATGACGGATAACGTCGACGTCTTCGGTAATGGACATCTGCAGCGGCAGACCGCCGGCGGCAAGAATGGCGTCGACAAAGACACTTGCAATCTCCTCGTTGGGGGAGAGCGTCTCGCTCAAATAGGGCTTCGCTTCTTCCCAGCGTGGTGCTACCAGGATAAGCGGGCGGTCGGCGGGGTCGACGTCGACATGCGGGGTGTAGGACGATGAGGTGCGGGTTCCGATCATGGTTGCGGCTTTCGAATCCGGGTGGACATGGCACAGGGGTGACGCGGGGCAAACGTTACTGATGAATTTGCCCCGCGTGGCAATTGGGTTAGTGACCCTTGATGGAGTTGAGGAAGTCCTGGGCGCGCTTGGTTTGGGGGCGGTCGAAGAACTCGTCAGGCGTGCCGGTTTCCACGATCTGGCCGTCGGCCATAAAGACGACGCGGTCGGCCACGCGGCGGGCGAAGTTCATCTCGTGCGTGATGACGATCATCGTCATGCCCTGCTGGGCCAGACGGACCATGACCTCGAGCACCTCGTTGATCATTTCGGGATCGAGGGCGCTCGTGGGCTCGTCGAAGAGCATGGCCTTGGGCTGCATGGCAAGCGAGCGAGCGATGGCTACGCGCTGCTGCTGGCCGCCTGAGAGCTGTGCGGGTACCTTATCGGCCTGTTCGGCCACGCCCACGCGGCCCAGCAGGTCCATGGCGCGCTCACGAGCCTCCTCCTTGGACACGCCCAGCACATCGACCGGCCCCAGCATGACGTTCTGCAGCACCGTCATATGTGCAAACAGGTTGAACTGTTGAAATACCATGCCCAGCTCGGCGCGCATGCGGGCAAGGTCTTTGCCTTCCTGCGGAAGCGGCTGACCTTCGATGAGGATCTCGCCCGAGTCGATGGTTTCCAGGCGGTTGATGGTGCGGCACATGGTCGACTTGCCCGAGCCCGAGGGACCGATCACAACGACGACCTCGCCGCGGTCGACCGAGAGATTGATGTCGTTGAGGACGTGCAGATCGCCATAGTGCTTATCGACGTGCTTGAGCTCGATCAGCGGCTGATTGCCGGTAGAAGAGGTACTCTGTGCCATGGTGCTCGGCTCCTTATGACTCGAAATGGTAAAGCGTTAGCGGATGATGGTCGCGCCGGTCTTGTGCGAAACGTAGACAGCGGCCTTGTTAATTGCGACGTTGATGAGGATGTAGATGACCGCGATTACCAGGTAGACCGACACGAGGGCGTCGTAGTTGGTAATGAGCACACGGGCATTTTGCATGAGGTCGGGGTAGCTCACCACGTAGGCGACGGTGGTGTCTTTGACTACGACCACGAGCTGCGAAATCAACGACGGAATGATAAATCGAATAGCCTGCGGCAATACGATTTTAAAGGTGATTTTAGCCTTGGAGAGACCGAGCGCCTGGGCCGCCTCGACCTGGCCACGCGGCACGGCGTTGACGCCGGCACGGAAGATCTCGGCAAGTACGCCAGCTGCAGCGAGCGCGACGGGAAGCGTGAGCATCCAAAACGACGGCAGCGCGATCTTGTACTGGGGCAGCACCAAAAAGAAGAAGTAGATGAACAACAGGCTCGGTACGCCGCGGAAGAAATCGGTGAGCACGCGGCAGACCAGCTGCAGCGGCTTAATGTCGCTGGTACGGCCGAGCATAAGGGCTAAGCCCAGCACCAGCGCGATGGCGCCAGCGGTGAGTGCGACTTTAACGGTGCCCTCAAAGCCGGCAAGCAGGAACTTCCAGGTGGTGAGGTGCGTAAAGAAAAACCAATAGTGAACCGAAAGCTGGCCGGTCACATAAAAGCGCTGCAACACGAGGGCGACGAGCACGGCGACGGCAACAAGCGAGATGGCGGTGCCGATGCGAATCTTGGCGCGCATCTTGGGGCCGGGAGCCTCGTAGAGCGCATCGCGCATGGTGAGCGCGGAGGTGGAGTGCTTGCTCATCGGAGGATCCTCACCTTCTTATCGATGTAGTTGCCAATGTGGCTCACCACAAAGGCCGTGCCCAGGTAGCCGAGCGCCGAGATAAAGAACGCGGCGACGCCGCCGAGCGAGCGCGTGTTGATGTAGCTCACCACGCCGGTGAGCTCCTGCGGTTGCAACGGCACCTGACTGCCGAGCGCGGTGGTGAGCATGACGGCGATAAAGAGGTTGGTCATGGGCAACACGCTCGAGCGCAGCGCCTGCGGAATCACGATCTTGGCGAGGATACGGCTGAAGCTCATGCCGAGCGAACGTGCGGCTTCGACCTGACCGACGCCGACGGTGTTGATGCCGCTCATAAAGTTCTCGGAGCCAAAGGCCGAGCCCAAAAGAACCGTGGCGACGATAACGCAGGTGCGGTAGGGTAGGACGACCTTGAGCGGCGGCAGCGCATAGACGACGATGATGAGCAGTGCGATGCCGGGGATGTTACGGAAGACCTGGACATACAGGTCGCCAAAGACGCGCAGCGGCTTGAGCGGCGACACGCGCATCACGGTGACGGCGACGGCCAGCACCATGGCGATGGCAAACGACTCAAGCGTCATGCCCCAGGTTGCTAGCAGCGCGTCGATATAGTTCTGGCCATAGAGCGACCAGAGCTCGGAGAGACTCATGCGGACCTCCCGCCGATAAGGAAAGGGGCTCCCGTGTGTACGGAAGCCCCGACAACTCAGTGAGGAAACAGTTTACCGCAATAAAGCGCATCATGCGTTTCCGTATGGTTTCGCAGCGGCCGTTACCAGGCTCGCTGCCTAGGCGCCGATCTCGGGCAGCTCGGGAACATTGGTGTCGCCCGTACGGTCGCCGATGCAGATCTGCCACAGCTCGGTCCAGGTGCCGTCGTCCTCGATCTTCTTAAGGAAGTCGTTAACGAAGGCGACGCCGTCGGAATCGAGCGGCAGACCGATGCCATAGGGCTCCTTGCTGCCGAAGGGCTTGCCGGCAATCTTGTACTTGCCGGGCTCGCGGACCAGGGCGCTCTGCTGCATGTTGTTGTCGATGACGTAGGCGTCAACACGACCCTGCTGGAGTGCCTGGCGGGCCTCCTCGTCGGTCTTGAACTCCTGCTGGCTGGCCTTGGGGGCGAACTCCTCCAGGATGGCAGGGCCGTTGGAGCCGGACTGGACGGCGACGTTCTTGTCGGCCAGGTCGTCGACGCTCTTGATGTCGTCGTTATCGGCGAGCACCAGGATGGCCTGCTGGGTGTAGTAGTAGGGGCCGGCGAAGGAGACGAGCTTCTTGCGCTCGTCGGTAATGGTGTAGGTGGCAAAGACAGCGTCGACCTGGCCGTTCTGCAGGACAGACTCGCGCGTGTCCGAGGTCACCTGGGTGATCTCGACCTTGTTCTCGCCCAGAATGTAGTTGGACAGGAGCTGTGCGATACCGGCGTCGAAGCCGCGGGTCTGACCGTCTTTCTCGTTGAGGAGGGAGAAGAGCGTGGAGGTCTGAACGCCACCGATCTTAAAGACGCCGGCGTCCTTAACGGCCGTGGCCCAGGTGCTGGCGGCGATGGCGTCGTCATCGGCCTTGGGGCCGTTGTCGACGAGCTTGTCGAATGCCTTGGCGTCGAGCGTGGCGGAAACTTCGGTATCCTTGGAGCTCTTGGAGGAGCCGGCGGCGGAACCCTTGTCGGCCTCGGCGCTGGTGTCGGAGCAGCCGGCAAGACCAAGGCCGGCGACGGTTGCGAAGGTGGCGGCAACGAAGCCGCGGCGGTCGAGAACGACCTGCTGGGAGAGGTTCTTGCTCATGGTAGAACACCTTTCTCAATAAAATCCCTAGCGGTTGAGTAGAGTTATACCCTATCCGGCTCAAATGGGTCAACACGAAATAACTAAGAAACATACTTGTCTTATGGGTAATTCTACCTACCAAAAAGGGACAGGTTTATTTTGGTAGGCTTTATCTGGGCAAACGTTGATTATTACAGCTAAGAAAGCGTTTTGCGGGCGGCCGGTCTCGTTGTTTTGTCTCAATCTGTAACAGGTAGACGAGGAAATGGGTTCTAGCTGTTACAGATCGAGATTATCTCTTCAGGGGGATTCGAATGTCTCGATCTGTAACATCTGGACGGACAAAAGGTCTCTAGCTGTTACAGATTGAGACAAAGGTCTGGGACTAAGATGTCTTATCTAGATCTGTAACATCTGGACGAGGATTTATCCTCTAGATGTTACAGATTGAGATAATCGCGCCGCGAAAATAAAAAGGCTCTGTTAGACCAAGGTTGACATAAAAACGATGTCACCGCGAGGCGGTACCCTTCAATTAACGTCGAAGGA
>UQKU01000011.1 GCA_900541675.1 uncultured Collinsella sp.
ATCTTTAGCCGTGCCGCCGGGCGTGCCGTTTTCGAAGCGCCAGAGCAGCCATAGGTGAGAGAAGGAGTCCAGGCCCTCAATCGCTGCATTGGAGGTAAATTCCGGCTCAAAAACGATGCGTCCCTGCAGATGGGGCGCCAAAAAACTGTTGCGCGGAATGCCGAACTTCTGCGGCAGGTCGGTATGTATGCGTGCAATAGGTTCCATGCCGGTCATTGTACGGCACAGGCGCGCGGGGCGCAGGCTGCGATTCTCTCTCATCGTCATCTGCATGCAACCAACGGTTGCTTGGAAGGACATCGGCTGCCGCGTATGCTTAAGCCAACAAGCACCAGAAAGGAGCCGTCATGGCCTTTGCAGAAAAACTCATCGCCGTCCGCCGCGCCAACAACCTTACCCAAGAGCAGCTCGCCGCCAAGCTCTACGTCACGCGCCAAGCCGTGAGCCGTTGGGAGCGCGGCGAAGTCACCCCGGGCATCGACATGATGAAGCTCATTGCCGCTGTTACCGGAGAGCCGCTGTCGCACCTGCTCGAAATGCCCGAGCACTATTGTCAGAGCTGCGGCATGGTGCTCATGCCCGACGACTGCGGCACCGATGCCGCGGGCGCCACGACCGACCATTACTGCAAGTGGTGCTACGACCGCGGCAAGTACACCTACGACACCACAATGGAAGCAATGATCGAGGATTGTGCCCCACGCCTGGCACAAAACACCGGCATGTCGCTCGATGAAGCCGTCTCGCTCATGGGCGCCGTGCTGCCGCAACTGGAGCGCTGGCGCTCCGTGCAAGAAAACGAGGAGCGCTACGGTGCCGAGGCGCGAGCGCGCTATGGCGACGAGGCGATCGACGCCGCAAACGAAGCACTGCTGGATATGGATCCCGAGACATGGAACGACATGAAGGAACTTGAACGCGCTATTCTGGGCCAGCTCTCGATTGCCATGGGCGACGGCGATCCAAAGAGTAACGAAGCCCGCAAGCTTGTCGCAATGCACCGCCGATGGATTGGCCTTAACTGGGGACACGAGCCCCAGGACGAAGCATACCTGGGCCTCGCCAATGGTTATCTTGCCGACCAGCGCTTTGTTGACTACTACGACAAGCCCTGCGGCACCGGAGCCACGGCGTTTCTGGTACAGGCAATCGAGTCGTCGTTGACGCGTGCATAGACCGCGGCGGCTTTGGGTATTTCAATCGAAACCTCAACCGATTGGAGGCCCATGGCTACTGATCACGAGCTCGCACTCTACGTTATGACCGGCTGCCCGTATTGCATAAAGGTCAAGCGTTTCCTGGCCGATAACGGCGTGACCATCCCCGAGCGCAACATCTCGACCGATACCGAAGCCGAGCAGGCACTCATCGCCATCGGCGGAAAACGCCAGGTTCCCTGCCTGTTTATTGACGGCGCACCGCTCTACGAGTCGGGCGACATCATCGCGTGGATACAGAAGAACCTGCTCTAGTCCGCGCGCCGCGGTCGGCTCGCCCCGACGTCCAAGCCCATACGACCCAAACATGTACGCCAGCATCCAAAGTCGACATTTTTCGACATCTTTGGATGCTGGCGTACAGCTTTTTGCATGGGCCCGACACAGGTAGTCATTGGGCTTCAACGCACTCCATCGCTCTATTCCCGGCATCAGCCAAAAGGTGCTCTCGTCAAACCTAAAGGAAATGGATGCCGTGGGGCATACCGCTCCACGGTTACCTTTTTGTGCCTTCTTTTTTAAAAACGATCCAGGCTGCACACTACTGTCAGACACACCCGAATCAATTGGACAGGAGGCCAGCCATGAATCAAGCCGAGCGTCGTGTTTGGCTTATCAACGCATTGCTCGATGAGCGACCGGATGGACGCGACGTTGCCGTTCCTGCCGGAGCCGACGAGCAGCGTGATTTGCTCAGAGCCCTTATGAACGTGCGGCCGCCCGAAGCGCTTACGACAGAAACCCTCGACGTCCAGGACGCCTACCTGCATCAGCGAATTGTTGAGCGCGGCGGAGCGACCGATGCCGGCACACTCCCCTACCGCAATCACGTTGCCGTCTGGCGCGGTGACATCACGCTGCTTAAAGCCGACGCCATCGCCAACGCCGCCAACAGCCAAATGCTCGGCTGCTTTGTGCCGGGGCACCACTGCATCGACAACGCCATCCACACATACGCCGGCATGCAGCTACGTCTGACGTGCGCCAACCTCATGTGTAAGCAGGGGCATGAGGAACCGACCGCACGCGTTAAGGTCACGCCAGCGTTTAACCTGCCGAGCAGCCACATCTTTCACACCGTCGGCCCCATCGTGCCCAGCCATAAGCCCGGCCCGCGCGAAGAATTGCTACTACGCCGTTGCTACACCAGCCGTCTGGACGAAGCGACACGCCAAGGGCTCGACACGCTTGCATTCTGCTGCATCTCGACGGGCGTCTTTGGCTATCCCCAGCAAGCCGCCGCGCGCGTTGCCGTCGATACCGTTCGCCATCATCTAGACCATAACGACTCCAACCTTAAGGTGATCTTCAATGTATTTCTCGCGTCTGACGAATCAATCTACCGTGAGCTTCTCCAAACAGATCGCTAAGCTCCAAGCCGCACTCGCTGCATCCGACGCCGTGATAATCGGTGCCGGCGCGGGTCTTTCCACCGCGGCTGGCTACACCTATTCGGGCGAACGCTTCGAGAAGCTCTTTGGCGACTTCGCTGCACGCTACGGCTTTGCTGACATGTACTCCGGCGGCTTCTACCCCTACGACTCGCTCGAGGAATACTGGGCATTTTGGAGCCGCTATATTGAGTGCAACCGATATGACCCCATACCCAAACCGGTCTATGAGCAGCTCCTGGACCTACTGCGCGACCGCGATTACTTTGTGCTGACCACAAACGTAGACCATTGCTTCCAGCGCGCCGGCTTTGATAAGCAGCGGCTCTTTTACACGCAGGGCGACTATGGTTTATTCCAGTGCAGTAAGCCCTGCTGTCAGGAAACTTGGGACAACGAAGGACTTGTACATTGCATGGTCGGCGCCCAACAGGACCTGCGCATTCCGTCTGCACTTGTGCCCCGTTGTCCCCACTGTGGTTCCCCGCTTACGATGAACCTGCGCGCCGACGATACGTTTGTGCAGGATAGGGGCTGGTATGCTGCGGCCGATCGCTACCAGGATTTCCTGCGCCGCCACAGCAATATGCGCATTCTGTTCTTTGAGCTTGGCGTAGGCGGCAATACGCCCGTCATCATCAAGTACCCGTTTTGGCAGATGACCGCCAAAAACGAGCGCGCCACGTACGCATGTATCAATTTTGCCGAGGCAGTCGCTCCGGCAGAAATCGCCGATCGGAGCATCCTGATCGACGCCGACGCGGAACGTGTATTGGACGCACTTGCCGTCCAAGTCGTCGGATAACGAGGGCGATACCGCCTTCAAACATGTACGTCAGCATCCAAAGTCGACATTTTCCGACATCTTTGGATGCTGACGTACAGCTTTTTGCAACATAGTCGTTTAAGAACGTCCCCAACGCCCACATTTAGCCGCAAAAGCGGGCAGCGGGCGCAAGCGGCTGCTCGCGAAAGACGCGCTCGACAGCAGCGCGGTATTCATCGACCTTTTTGGTCTTGCGAACGAGCTTGTGAACGGTCGCGGGATCGGCGAAGGCGCATTTGGCGTAGAACCACCACTCTTTCATGCGAAAGACCGCGTTGCCCCCAATCTCGTCCGCATAAGCCGCAAACAGCATGTCGTGGAAGCGTTGCAGCTCAGCGGCGGTGGCGGCAGGGCCGCCCTTAACCATGCGAGCCAGCGCGGGATTCGCAAGCAAGCCGCGCCCCAACATTACGTGGCGTGTTCCGGGATAGGCTTCCACCAGCGCATCCATGTCCTCAAGATCAAAAATATCGCCGTTGTATGCCACAGGAAACGGTGCCCGCTCCAGCGTCTCGCCGTAAAACTCTTTGCGCGGCGAGCCCGTATAACGGTCCTTTTGCACGCGCGGGTGCACAATCAGCTCTGCTAACGGCATGCGACAGTAGAGGTCGAGCACGCGCTTGTACTCGTCGTCGCTTTCCAACCCCAACCTGGTCTTGACCGACACCGGCAAGGGCGAGCGGTCGCACACGTCGCTCAAGAACACCTCGAGCCCATCCAGGTTGCGCAGAAAGCCCGAACCCTTGCCTTTGGCAACAACCGTACCCGAGGGGCAGCCAAGGTTGAGATTGACCTCGCGGTACCCCATCTCGGCGAGCACCTGCGCCGCCCACACAAACTCGTCCGCATTCTTGGACATCAGCTGAGGTACTACGTTAAGCCCCTGGTTATTGGCAGGATCGACCTCTTTAAACGCCTTGCCACCAAAGCGGTTGCCCACCCGCGGCGGCGGCAAAAACGGCGTGTAATAACAATCGAGCGCGCCAAAGCACTCCGCATGCACGCGACGGAACACATGCCCGGTAATCCCCTCCATGGGGGCCAGCGATAAATTCATCAACATCCACTCTCAAATCAATGTGACAAAGGGACAGTCCCTTTGTCACATCCCATTCAAGCGGTTCAGGAACTCTTCGCAGGCGCGAGAACGCAGACGATATTTTTTCCACACCAGATACGATGCAATGGTGAAGGGGCAAAAGGGCAGTCCCTTTGCCCCAAGTGCCGGCTACCGGACGCAAGCTAGTTGCCGTTCGCGAACGCCGCCCATATTTCGAGGTCTAATACTTTTCCCGAGAAGTGAACGGCTGTATTTGGACTCCCGAAGCATTGACATTTTTAGGCGTCAAAACCGCAGGATTTGACTGGCAAAACCGCAGGAAATTGTACGCCAAAAGTGTCGATGCTTCGGGAGTCCGTTTTCACTCGTTCACTTCTCGGGAAAAGTATTAGACCTCGATTCCGCAGTCCCCGATGTGACAAAGGAACAGTCCATTTGTCACATTCAGAATTGACCCCCCCCCCGCAATAGCTCGTCGATGGCGGGATTCTCTATACTGAGTCACATATGACGGTATCGCACCAAAGGAGAACACCGTGACCACGTCGCAGATATCCCTGCTCGCGCTCATCTTGGTTGGGGGCATCGGCATCCTGCTTATCGGAGTGAGCGCGCTCATGAAGGCCGCCGCCCGCAAGAAAGCCAAGGCCTGTACCGCCGTGACCATGGGGACGGTCATCGACCATCGCTTTATGGGTGAAGGCAGAATGAATCCCGTTTTGGAATACACCGTCGACGGCACGCAATACCGCGCGAAAAAACAATTCCGTGGCATAAAGACCAAAAGCTTGTCGGGACTCCCCATCCGCACGCAAGCCACCGCCTACGAAGACGCCAAGGGCTGGCTGCACGTGCAGACAGGCCCCATCGCCCGCCTAGGCACCCTCGCGGAGCAGCTTTGGCCCCTCGGTAGCCAAATGACCGTGTACTACAACCCCAGCAACCCAGACAAAAGCTATGTCGAACGCCCCATCGTGGGCAACTTTGCCACACTGATGTTTAACATCGCAGGCTTCTTGCTCATCGCGATGAGCATCTTGCTCTATGTTCTTATCCAGCGCTAGCTCAAACTGATGCGCCCCGCGCCCCATGCGCCGCAACGACCGTTACGACACCAAGGATCAGCCATGGCAACACTTTCCGAACAAGAACGCAAGCGTATCCAGCGATACTGCATCTATCCCAAGATTGCCGGCACAGCGCTTGCCATGGCGTTTGTGCTGCCTTTTTTGATCATTCCCTTCGAAATGATTGACGATATCGTCTTCCATCATGAAAGCTTCCAGGAGACGGGCATGATGACCGCCTTGGCGCTCACCGCCGTCGAGCTCGCCATCTTCTGCTACTGCGCGCTCGCGCCGCGCTTTGGCATGCGCGGCAAGCAGTGGAAAGAAATGCAGCACCGACTCGTCGTCGAGCAGGCTGAGAAAGACCGCTCGGCACAAATCGCGGGCGTTATTGGCACGCAGGCCGCCGCGCGCCTGCTCAAGAACAGCGACAACGAGACCGCACGCAACCTGGGCGGCGCGGCAGAAGTCGCCGCTGCCGTAGGCGCCGTCGCCACCGCAGCAGACGTGCTTACCGAGAGTTTCGCCAACGCAAAGGCCATGGCAGAGGCCTGTGGCGTGCCTATCCCCCGTGCAAAAAAGTGGATCATCGCACTTGTGGTGCTGCCCCTCGCAATCGTGTGCGGTGCCTATATCCCGCAGCTGGCGCAGGGAAACATCGAGATGCAAGAGAACGCCGCGGCCGCGGCCGAGCAGATCGCCATCGCCCGCAAGGCGCTAGAGCCCGCATGCGAGTACGTGTCCGCCGATGACCCCTTCGAGCGATATCAAGATTACGGCTATCACGTCCGCGGCTATCTGCACGAAGGCGACTCCGATACCCAGAAGACCTATACGTACCTGGATTTCGATAACAAGGGAACGCTCAAGGAAGTGAGCTACATAGCAGAGATCGACCCCGACGCGAGCCTTGAGGACAACCTCGCCCGCATCGAGCTCGACTTGGACGAGCTTTCCTCTGTTGTCCAAACCGTAGATGTCAAGACCATGAGTCCCGAGCTCCTAGCACCGCAAAAGCTCCCCGAAGAGTTTAGGCAGACTTTTTTGAACGGTTCGCTCTACGAGAGAATCTCTATCAGGACGAGTGACGACCCCGTCAAAACGTATTACTCGTTTGACACGGAGCCCGAGGACGAGTTTGACGAGTACACCCATCCAAGTATCCGCATCACGCTGATGGGCAAAACAAACTAAAAGGCGCGGGAAGGGCCACCCCCTTCCCGCGCCTTTTCATCCATGTGACAAAGGGACAGTCCCTTTGTCACATTATTCGGAGCGTAGGGCTTCCACAGGGTCTTTCTTGGATGCGCTGCGAGCCGGCAGCAGGCCGGCAACGACCGTCAGCAGCACCGAAATTACAATGAGCATCAGCGCGTCTTGAACGGGCAGGCTCATCAGGTTGGGCACCTGCTTGGCCGCAAGCGCCCAGGCATTAACCGGAAAGCTCACGGCCACCACGACGACAATGGCAAAGACGCCGGCAATGAGGCCTTCGATAAAGGTCTCAGCGTTGAACACGTTTGCCACGTTGCGCTTTGACGCGCCGATCGCGCGCAGGATGCCAATCTCCTTTTTGCGCTCCAGCACGCTGATGTAGGTGATGATGCCGATCATGATGGAGCTCACCACCAAACTGATACTCACGAATGCGATGAGCACCAAGCTGATAGTATTCACGATGTCGGTCACCGAACCCATGATGATGCCCATGTAGTCGGTATACGAGATTGCCTGCTCATCGTGACCAGCGGCTTTGACCTGCTTGTTGTACGCATCGATATAATCGAGCACGCGCTCCTTGGCCTCAAAGTCGCGCGGGAAAATCTTGACCGAAATGGGGTCCGCCTCGTCCGCATAGCCCAACGTGGTCAGATTGTTGTCGTAGGTGAGCTTCGACGCCTTGGCATAGCTCATCATGAGCGAACTCAGGTCCTCAGCGTCCATGTTAAAGTGGATAGCGCGAGCAAAGGCGTTTGCATCCACGCGCATGGCGCTCGCCAAGTTGGCAAAACTCGAAGACATCTGCGTCGCCATTTGGTCCATGAGCCCTGCCGCACCCGCCTTGAGCTGGGTTGATACCGTCGTCGCAATCTGCTCGCTGACCGCCTTCATCACCTGATCCATAGACTGCTGCAAATACGGAGCCAGCTGCTTTTGCACATAGTCGCCCATCACCTGCTGCAGACGCTCGGCCAGGGCATCGCCGCCGAGTGCCCTGAGCTGAGCCAGGTATTGCTGGGCGTCGGCATCATGCTCAAGATACGTCGAGAATGCGGCAGCAAGCTTTGACGCGTCCTTAAGGTCTTCGGGCGACAGCGCCTTAAACTGATCGGACTGCATAAAGCCCTCAAACAGCTGATTGGCAAGCGTTCCCACCTGCTGCATTTGCTCGGGCGTGAGCTCCAGACCGTCAAAGATGCCCGAGAAATCCGGAGCCGGCGCCTTGGCCATGATGTCACTAAAGTCGATGTCTCGCCCAACACCCGAAAGGTCAATATCCAGCCCGGACAAATCAAGGCTAGAAAGGTCCATGCCGCCGGCCGCACCCGAGAGCGCAGATGCATCGAACGAGAACGCGCTCTTCAGCGCCGCCTCGTCCACACTGAACATGCTGCTCAGATCCACGCCTTGCTTGGCCTCGCTCTGCAGCTCGTCGAAGGTTTTGCCCGTAAAGACATCCGTCTCGGGGTGGGCAAGCTGCTCCTGCACAATCTGCGAATCGGCGGCGCGCTTCATAAGCTGGCAAGTCAGCGCATGCGTATAGGCAATGCCCGGAGTCAATGCGCTCGCGTTGGCCGTCTCGTTGGGTCGCACCACGCCCACAATGCGCACGTCAATACCGTCGGCAACCTTGGCGGCCATAAAGTCGGCGTCGCCAGACATGTCGGTCCACATGCCGGTCTCTTCGTTTTTGCGATAGGCATCGGCCGGCGACAACACCTTAAATGTCGTGGACAGCGCATCGTCGTAGGTAAAGTCGGTGCCGGTCTCGGGCGTCTCGACCTTGCCGTCGGCCGTCATGGCGCTGTTGACCAGGTCGTTGAGCTCATCGATATCCAGCGCGCCGATGCTATAGAGCGTATAATCGCCCACCGTGCCGCGGTCCGAAAGCACCATCACGGCTTCGTTGGCGGACGTGGGCCAATGGCCGGCAACGACATCGTATTGGCTGTCGAGCAGGCTCTGGTCGTCAATCATCTCGTTAAAGACCGAGGTCCCCATGGAATCCATGCTCACCGTTGCCGCCGAGCTTGCGCCTCCGCTCATGGCCTCGGTCATAGCGTTGGAAACAAGCCGAACGGGCCTCTCGTCGCCCTTGCTCAAACGATAGACAACCGGCGTCACGCCGTAGCCGTACTGGATAGCGTTGACCTCTTTGTCGATACCGTCACCGCCGCCGTCAAGCCATGCCTTAAAGCTCGTCATATCGTTAGATTTAACGCTTGCGAACATATCCTTTACGGCCGTGACCACGGGAATCTTATCCGTTCCCTTAGCCTTGCCACCGGTAGCGTCATCGGACGAGGCCTCGCCCTTGGATACCTCCTCATCGGTAGCCCCCTGTCCGCCCATCATGGACGACAGGTCGTAATCTTGTTTGGAAATCGTAAGCGGGTAGCTCGAGAGCGTGTCCTCCTCGACCTTTTTGATGTAGCCGTTTACGCCGTTGGAGAGCGCCAGGATCGCTGCGATACCAATAATGCCAATCGAACCTGCGAAGGCAGTCATGGCCGTACGGCCCTTCTTGGTCATGAGGTTTCGGGCAGAAAGCCCCAGCGCCGTCACAAAGCTCATCGAGGTTTTGCGCGTGGGCTTGGCCTCGCGACGCGCGGCCTCGGTAGCATCAAAGGGATCTGAATCGTCGGTGACCTTGCCGTCCGCCAGGCTGACGATGCGCGTGGCGTACTGGTACGCCAGCTCGGGATTGTGCGTGACCATGATGACCAGACGATCGCGCGCAACGTCCTTGAGCAAATCCATAACCTGCACGGATGTCGTTGAGTCCAAGGCGCCGGTCGGCTCGTCAGCCAGCACGATTTCGGGGTCGTTGATCAAGGCGCGGGCAATGGCCACGCGCTGCATCTGCCCGCCCGAAAGCTGGTTCGGGCGTTTGTCAACGTGCTCGCCCAGACCAACCGCCTCGAGCGCCTTACGCGCACGCTGGCGGCGCTCGGCATGTCCCACGCCCGTGAGTGTAAGCGCCAATTCCACGTTTTCCAAAATGCTCTGATGCGGAATGAGGTTGTAGCTCTGAAACACAAAGCCAATGCGATTGTTTCTGTAGGCATCCCAATCGCGGTCGCTGAAGTCCTTGGTCGAGATGCCATCGATCAGCAGGTCGCCGGAATCGAAATGGTCGAGTCCACCAATGACGTTGAGCATCGTAGTTTTACCCGAGCCCGAAGGACCCAGGATGGCTACAAACTCGTTATCGCGAAAAGACAGGCTTACGCTGTCGAGCGCTACCTGCGTAAACGACTGCGTAACGTACCTTTTGCAAATAACTCTGAGATCCAGCATGGACGGCAACCTCTCCCCCGCCGTTCGCATCCAACGCGTTTGACCTACTCTATCAGCTTTTTTGCCGGTACCAGCAAGGAATGTAACGAACAAAAATGTAACGAACAAAAAACGGGACGGCACGCCGCATGGCGCACCATCCCGCACATAACATCGAAGGTGTGACAAAGGGACTGCCCCTTTGTCACACCTTTGTCGCATTCGAACCTACTGTTCGCTCTTCGCGAGTGCCTGATCGATCAGTTTGTTGAGCGCCTCGCGCTGCTCAGCAGAGTTGATACCGCCCATGATCGGCTCTCCCACGATGTTGCCGTTCTGGTCGATCACATAGGTGGTCGGGAACGAGTACAGGTTGGAGGTGAACTTTCCGGCCTCGCTGTCCGACTTAAACCAGATGTTTTTATACGTCACGCCCTTCTTGGAAAGCACGTCCTTGGCATCGGCCACCTCGTCTTTTTTGCCGTCGAGCGTAAAGGAATTAACGCCCACGACCTGGCCGCCCTTCTCGGCAAGCTCCTTGTTGAGCTTCTCCAGATCGCCCAGCTCTCCCACGCACGGCTTGCAGGTGGTAAACCAGAAGTTCATGACGGTGACCTTGTTCTTGGAGAACAGCTCGTCGCTGTTTACATCGTTGCCGTCCAAGTCCTTGCCCTTAAAGCTGGGGAACTTCGTCTCCCCGCTCTCGCCGTTGGTCATGCCTGCGGTCGAGGCATCAACACTCTCCCCCTCGCCGGGCGTGCTGCCGCATCCGTGGAACTCCTTCTCCAGCGCCATGAGCTTGTCCTCGATCTCCTTGACCTGCTGCGCGCCGGCCTTAAGCGTCTTAAGCTCGTCAGCCGCAAACTGATCCTTGGCGCCCTCGATGGTATCGAGCAAGAAGTCGCCGTAGTTCTTGCCGTCCTCAATCATGGGAGTGTCTTTGTTGGCCGCAAGGAACACCTTTTCCCATAGGGCGTTATCGCTCGCAAAGATCTCGTTTTCCTTTTGCAGCAGCTGCTGGTACAGCTTGGCCGCCTCCTCGGCGCTCGACGGCTTTTGTGCCACAAGCTCGGCAATCTGCGCATCGCCGCTCGTGGCATCCTTCGCGTCGCCCTTGGGGGCAGAGCACGCCGCGAGAGTCAGCGCCAGCACGGGCAGCATCAACAAGGCCGCAATTTTTGACAGTTTCATGGTTCCTCCGTTTATATCGAAACTTATATAGGTACCTATTTGTTTTCGCAGGCCTGCGTGGGCTGCGTGGGCTTGTCGCCCGTCACACCCAGCCCGTAGCGAAAGCTAATAGCATCGACGGGGCACGCGCCCACGCATTTGCCGCAACGAATGCACTCGGCATGGTCGGGCGTACGCGTAACGTCCACGTCCATTTGACACACCTTGGCGCACTTGCCGCACGAGACGCATTTGCACTGGTCAACCTGGATCCCCAGCAAAGACACCTTGTTCATGAGTGCATAAAATGCGCCGAGGGGGCAAATCCATTTGCAGAAGGGGCGGTAGAACAGCACGCTCAGCACCGTAACCGCAATGAGGATCGCGAGCTTCCAGGTAAAGAGCTTTCCCAGCGCGGAGCGGATTCCCACGTTCATGATGGACAGCGGAATCGCGCCCTCGAGCACACCCTGCGGGCAGATGTACTTGCAAAAGAACGGGTCGCCCATACCCACATCGTTAACCACCAAGACGGGCAGCAGCACCACGGCAAACAGTAGCACGGCATACTTGATGTACGTGAGCGGCTTGAGCTTTTTCGTGGAGAGCTTTTTGCTGGGAATCTTATGCAGAAGCTCTTGCAGCCATCCAAACGGACACAAAAAGCCGCATACAAAACGTCCCAGCAGCACGCCGATCAGAATGAGCGTTCCGGTGACGTAATACGAAAAGCTAAACTTAGACGAGCCCACCACCGACTGAAACGACCCGATGGGGCACGCACCCGAGGCCGCCGGACACGAGTAGCAGTTGAGACCCGGCACGCAGACGGCTTTGCCCGCTCCCTGGTAGATGCCGCCCTTGGCAAAGTTAGGCAGGTGAATATTGGTCGCAAGCGTCGCCGCCGCCTGAATCAATCCACGAAATCGCGCTAAAAGATGCGATGCAGTGTTTTTTCTTTTATCCAATTCCGATACACTCCAAGCACAGCCTGATTGCCTTTGCCAGCACGGCATCTGCCTCGCCGCGCATAATTCCAAAGCCAACCATGGCTATCCCAACGATCAGCAAAGCCACCTGCGCCACAGGCTTAATCGCTTTGAACAATCTGACCACTCCTTTCGTTTCGCGACCCATTGGACCATACCGACTATAAAATCCGTGTTAAGCGTGAATGACTATGCAAGGAGAACGTTATGCGCATCTTGGTCGTCGAGGACGAGCGGGCGCTGTGCGATGCGATCGCACGCAGCCTGCGCAACTTGGCCTATAGCGTCGACTGCTGCTACGACGGGCAGCAAGCCCTCGATCTGCTCGATGTCGAGACATTTGATCTTGTCGTGCTCGACCTCAATCTCCCCCATGTCGACGGCATGACCGTGCTCAGGCAACTCAGAACAACTGATTGCGAGACCAAGGTGCTCGTGCTCTCGGCACGTGGCGAGGTCTCCGACAAGGTAGCGGGGCTCGATGCGGGCGCCAACGACTACCTCACCAAGCCGTTCCATCTTGACGAGCTGGCGGCACGCATACGCAGTCTCACGCTCAGGCGCTTTACGCAAAGCGACGTTGTCCTGACCTGCGGACCGCTGAACTTTGACACTAAAGCACGCGCCGCCTCCGTAGGCGACGAGGTTCTATCCCTCACGCGCAAGGAGACCGGCATCTTGGAATACCTGATGCTTAACCAGGGGCGGCCGGTGAGCCAGGAAGAGCTTATCGAGCATGTATGGGACAGCAGCGTCAACAGCTTTAGCAACGCGACCCGCGTGCACATCTCGTCGCTGCGCAAAAAGCTGCGCGGTGCGTTGGGGCACGACCCCATCCGCAACCGAATCGGCGAAGGCTACGTTATGGAGGACGGCAAATGAAGCGGCTGTCGCTGCAGTGGCGCATCACGTTGATGACAGCACTGCTGATATGTTCGACCTGCGTACTTATGAATTGCCTGGTTGGCTACTCCGGCATGCGCTACATGGACTCGATTGGTGCAGAAGCGTCGGCGCACAGCAAGGTGGAGGCGGCCTCGCCCAGCTCATTTGACCCGACAAACAAAGAGCTCGACGACGCGCTGACCATCGTCGTGAACGACGCCCAAGAATCGTTTGGCGCGACGAGCTGGTGCATAACCGCGGCGGTGACGCTGCTCGGCGGCGTGCTGGCCTACTTTGTAAGCGGACATGCGCTGCGGCCGTTGCACTTCTTTGCGACGCAAGTCGAGAGCGTGCGGCCCGACAACCTCGCCGACACAAAAATCAGCGAGGACGTGCCCTCTGAACTCAGGCGCTGCAGCGCGTCGTTTAACGACATGATTGCCCGCCTTGACGAGGGATTTTCCGCACAAAGACAGTTTACGGGCAATGCGGCGCACGAACTGCGCACGCCGCTTGCGCTCATGCAGGCCCAGGTTGAGCTGTTTTGCGCCGAGCACCCCGACGTCGACGCCGATACAGCGAGCCTGCTCGGGCTGCTGCAGGAGCAGACCGAGCGAATGACGCACATGACAAAGACCCTGCTCGAGATGAGCGAGCTGCGCAGTGTCCCTTGCAACGATGTGATTGACCTAGCGCCGATGATCGAAGAAGTACTCACGGACCTGGCGCCCCTTGCCGAGCAAAAAGACATCACGCTTACAAGTGAGGGCGACGCGCAAACGATCGGCAGCGATACGCTAATCTATCGGCTGCTGTTCAACTTGGCCGAAAACGCCATACGTTACAGCGCGCCCAACTCGACCGTGCAAATCAACGCCTGCGCCGAAGGCGACCGCGTGCTGCTACGCGTGCGCGACCAGGGACCGGGCATTCCCGAGCAATACCAGACGAGCATCTTTCAGCCCTTCTTTCGCGTCGACAAATCGCGCAGCAGGGCATACGGCGGCGTGGGGCTGGGGCTTGCGCTGGTCTGGGAGATCGCCGCGCTCCACGGCGGCTCCATCGAGGTCGAAAAGAGCTCGGAGCGCGGAACGACCATGCTCGTGACTCTTCCCACTCGCGCACTCGGCTCATTAAAATAACGAACGGGATGGCACGCCGCGTGGCGTACCATCCCGCACATAATATCGAGGATGTGACAAAAGGACTGTCCCTTTGTCACATCTGCTAGTTCTCGTCGCCTACCAGCTGAGTTAGCTTACTCCCACTCGACCGTGCCAACGGGCTTCGGCGTGAGGTCGTAGCAAACGCGGCAAATACCGGGGACCTCGGCGGTCACGCGAGCGGTAATGCGCTTGAGCAGCGCCCAGTCGAGCTCGGGCACCTCGGCGGTCATGACGTCGACGGTGTTGATGCAGCGAATAATGCAGGGCCAGTCGTAGGCGCGCTTGCCCTCGCGCACACCGGTAGCGCGGAAATCGGGCACGACGGCAAAGTACTGCCAGATGGTCAGGCCGGCCTTGTCGATCTCTTCGCGCACGATGGCATCGGCCTCGCGCAGCGCCTCGAGACGGTCGCGGGTGATGGCGCCAAGGCAGCGGACGCCCAGGCCAGGACCGGGGAACGGCTGACGCTCAACCATGTTCTCGGGCAGGCCGAGCTCGCGGCCCACGACGCGCACCTCGTCCTTGTACAGCAGCTTAACGGGCTCGCAGAGCTCAAACTGCAGGTCCTCGGGCAGGCCGCCAACGTTATGGTGAGCCTTCACGCCGTCCTGCGACTCCAGAATGTCGGGGTAGATGGTGCCCTGGGCGAGGAAGCTGACCTCGTCGCCGACCCTGCGGGCCTCCTCCTCGAACACGCGGATAAACTCAGCGCCGATAATCTTACGCTTGGCTTCGGGCTCCTCGACGTCCACGAGCTTATCCAGGAAGCGATCGGTGGCGTCAACATAGATCAGGTTGGCGTCCATCTGGTTCTTGAAGACGTCGACGACCTGCTCGCTCTCGCCCTTGCGCATAAGGCCGTGATTCACATGCACGCAGATAAGCTGCTTGCCGATAGCCTTGATGAGCAGGGCCGCGACAACGGAGCTGTCGACGCCGCCGGAAAGGGCCAGCAGGACCTTCTTGTCGCCGATCTGCTCGCGGATTGCAGCGACCTGCTCTTCGATGAACGCCTGGGCAAGTTCGGGAGTGGTGATACGCACCATATCGTCGGGACGCTTGTTGGGATCCATGCAGAGCTCCTTCTCGGTTCGATGGAAATGCGCCGCGTGTATGCAGACGCACCGTCATATGACCTCATTATATGCAGAGCGGAGTTCGTTTCCCATCGCTGCGACAGAGCTTTTTGCAGGGGTGGCAATTTTTCCTAATGTCGAGGTCAGCTAGGCTTCGGTAGCCACCTTGGGAGCATCGCCAATGGGCTCTTCCTTTATACGTTCGGCATAATCGTAGACGATACCCACAAATTCCAGTCCCGAGCAACAGGAGTACAATTGCTGCTATTGTTGCCAGCTGTTGGGAGATGGAAGATGGACTGCGATGGCTACCCATGCGTTCCCATGCCGTTGATGTGCACCGCCTTTGCGCCGGGGCAGATTGACGCTGCGGTTGCAGGCATTTCCGACCCCGATTCGCGCGCCATTGCCACGGCAGAAGCGCTGTACTTTCGCGGACAAGCCGCCCTCGCTGCCAAGACGGCGCGCCCCTATCTTGACGCCACCGATCCCGCGCTACGCTATTCCGCATGCTTTATCTGCGGATATGCCAGCCTGTCGCTCAACCGTATCGCCGATGCCCGCCGTTGCCTTGCGGGCATCCTCGATACGCCCACCGACGTGGAATCGCCCGCCATCCACGCCATGCATATCCTGTTCGCCTCCGCCGCGAGCGTCCTGTTGCACTTGCCTTCCCCGTATTCTGCCGAAGAGTTTTATCCACTTGCGGCGCATCTGCCCGAAGGCCTGCGCCTGTTCGCCAGCTACGTGATGGCGCACGCGTTGTATCTGCGCGGCGAATACGGCCGCAGCCTGGGCATGGCGGAAAACGCCCTGATTATGAAACAGGGAAGCTACCCCATCTCGGAGCTATTCCTGCACTTGTCGGCCTCGATGGCCTGTATGAGTCTCAAAGACGTCGACGCCGCAAAAGCGCACTTTGGCGCCGCTTGGGACATTGCGCGCCCCGACGGCCTTATCGAGCTCATCGGCGAACACCATGGCCTTTTGCAGGGACTCATCGAGGCATGCCTAAAATCGCAATACCCTGACGACTTCGCGCGCATCATCGAGATCACGTATCGATTCAGCTACGGTTGGCGGCGCATCCACAACCCCGATTCGGGCGAGGACGTGGCCGACGATCTAACGACCACGGAATTCACCATGGCAATGCTCGCCTGCCGCGGGTGGACCAACGTCGAAATCGCACGCCATATGGGAGTATCGCCGGGCACCGTCAAAAACCGCCTATCCGGCGTATACGCAAAGCTTGGCATCGGCACGCGCGCGGAGCTGGTCGCGCATATGTTGCGTTAGCGACCGGACTGCCAAGCGCATCGAACACGTTCCGGAACCCGACGCTTCGCTCGATCAATTTGGACATTTTGACCCTTGAACGGCACTACCGCCACGGAGCGCCTTCTCGCAAAATTGGATTATTTCCACCGATACCTGCGGGATGGGAGCCCAAGATGCTTGATCGCCGTTCGTTACTTGTTGCCGGAGCGTCCTCGCTGGCGAGCATTATGTTGCCGCGCGTGCCGGGAAGCGCAAACGCCTTCATATTGCCGTTCGCGCCCACCGAAGCCCATGCCGACGAAAAAGACCCCTTCAGGGTGCTCATTCTCTCGCGCACCATGTTTGGTGTGGTCGTGGTCGACGTCGCCAACAAGAATACGCCCATCACGGGTGCCCAGGTCACGCTCACATCGCGCTATGCCGCAGGCAAGCAGCTCACCGCCACTACCGATGACGAAGGCACGGCCATCTTTGAGATCGCGCCGCTTTCGGAAGGCTACGTGGACGAGGTAACGCTTCTCGACGCGTACGACTTTAACGGCGGTATCTCCATCAGCATGAAAGGCTACCGCGATGTCGAGATTCCCCTCGCTCGCATTCTGGGTGGTACTGCCATTACCGCTCCCACGCGTCCACTCTCCGATGGTCAGCCGTACTTTCGCAAGCTCACGTTTGACGAATGGGACATCCAGTACGCTGAAGCCACGTTTATGGCAATGCCAGCGGACGACGCGGCAAACGAGCAGCCCGACACGCACGCCTTCACTGTACAGGCTCATCTGCCGCAGGGCGGACAGGCAACGCTGCGCATCAACAAAGTGACGCCTGCCGCGGGCAGCTCACCCGAAACCGTCACGCAGATCGGTCAGATCAAGGCCAGCGCATCGGGCGCGGATAATCTGGCGACGTTCACACTCGAAGACAAGTTTCTCGATGCGGCATCGGGCCTTCTGGAAGAAGGGTGCAAGCTGCGCTTTGTCCTCGACTATCAGGGCAAAACCTACACGCTCTCCTCCCCCATGGCCGTTGTCACCGCGCCGGCCGCAAAGGCAGAATCGGGCTCGACCACCATCATTCCCACCACCATGGACCAAGGGGTCACTCCGTTTGATTTCCCCGCATCGTTTCCCGGCATCGGTGGTAATAAGTTCACGTGTTGGATGCCCACATTTCCGATCCTCTTCGATTTCTCGTTTGCTGGATACGTGCTGTTTGGTGGAGGATACAAACCGGTCGGCTACATGAACGATTCGGGCAATCCGGATCCGGAGTACTGGAAGAAGTCACCGCGCGAGTCGGGTGCCAAGCAGGCAAACCGCTACCTCGACGAAATGGAGGGGAAGTGGAATCAGTACAAAAGTATGAGTGCCGGTTCGGGCACCGATCCAAGAAACACTAAGCTCCTTCGTCACCATTGCACGCTGCTGTTCACGATGGATATCGCCACACAGCTGTACGGCTCGCTCGCCTACGATTGGGTGGGCAAAACCTGGGGCAACAACAACGACCCCGCATACGGCAATATTAAGGCCCTCTTCCAGGTAAGAACCGACCTCAATTGGACCGAGCAGTTTACCCTAGGACCGGTGCCGTTTTTCCTAAACGTCAACCCCTGGGTGCTGGCAAAACTGGCGCTCGCCGTGGGCGCCCACACGCACGGTAGCGGCGCGGCGTTTTTCAAGAACATTTCGCTCGACTATTCCAACACGTCGGGCTCGTTCACCATCCAGATCGGACTTGCCGTCACCTTTGGAGCCGGCGTTGCAGGCGTCGCTTCGTCCGCCGTGCGTGGCGCCGCATCCCTCACGCTGTTCATTGGATACGAGAAGGCGGATGGACACCAGCTTCCGCGACTGCGCGTAGGTGCAGACGTCGATGTCGATGTGGTACTCCAGTTCGTAATGTTCAAGTGGACCACCAAAGCTTGGTCGGGATCGTGGCCCACACTCCTCGATTCGTGGAATATGTCGGTGAACAACGGCGACCAGTATGTACTCCAGTGCTCTGAGCTTGCATTGGGTGGGGATACGCCTTATACGCTGGATGCCCGCTTCGGCACGCCCGGCAACATCGAGGCGGGCGGCGTGCCGCAATTTATCGCATCGGCCACCATCGTCACCAACGCCGAGCTACTCGCACGCGCCGAGGTTAAGGCCACTGCCGTAAACGTCGCGCCTGTCGTGCGCGATTGGGATCAAGCGGTCACGCGCATTGAGCTCGAGGCGGATGCAGAAAGCGACGACACGGGACAGGTTGAGCATTTCGTCCACGCACTGATGGAAAACGACGAAAACGCCGCGCCGATGTACGAGTACACCTACATCGGTCAGGCAACGAACGCCGTTGCGGACCCCAACGCCAATTCTGCCGGCGTGTCGGAGGACGAGCGTGGCGGCATCAAGCCCTCGAGCGACAACGTGTTGTTTTCCGGCGTGCTCAGCGAAGCTCACATGAAGCTGGCAATGATTGCCGGCGTAGAATGCCTGTTCCGTATCGCCTCGGTGCGCTACGGCGACAATGGCCGCTCGCGCCTGGTGGTGCACACAAAGGCAAACGGCACGTGGTCTGCCCCCACGCCCGTGGACTTTCCCCTTGGGTTTGGCGAGGGCGACGTGGAGCGCGACGGCATATACGATTACGACTTCGACGTGGTGGAATACACGGACGGAAGAGGAAACCAGGACGCCTACGTGCTGCTGGTCTCGGGCGAGCGCCCCGACGGCGACAACACCCTTTTCGATACGGCAAGCACAGCCGGCATACTGTCCGTTGTGCGCCTGCGCATAAGCAACGGCGGAGTTCGCGTGATGTCGCACACGTCGTGGCGCAGCATCTCGCGCGGCCGCCTGCAAGAGGATGGCTACCATTGCCTGCAGTGCCCGCGCATCACGGTGGGCAAGACGCTGGTCGACGGACGCCTGTCGGGTGCTTACCTTCACCGCCGCGGAGCCACCGCAGAAAAGGCGCTCGGCAGCGAGGCTGTGGTTGCGCTGGAGTGCTTTACCCTGTGGTCGGACGTTTCGGACGACAGCCTGACGTTCCGTCAGGTCCTCCGCTTTCCGCAAGCACCGTCGAGTATCGAGCTGGGCGAGCCCGAGAATATCAACGGCAAAATGGTGGTGCCCGTTGCGTACGAGACCGCAGACGGTTGCGGCTGCGCATCGTACGCCGTGATCGGCCAGTCCATTGCAGGCTGGGGCGTTATGTCACCAGACGCCACGGTACCCCGTGCGGTGCCGTGGCCACAACATTCGGGCTTTTTGGCAACCGTCAACGAGCAACTGCAGCATATTACTTGGACGCGAGGCGCATCGGCATTTGCAACGCAGCCTGTGGGTGCCGCAGGCTGTGGCCCGGCATCGTTTAGCGTAAGCAACAACGGCAGATGCGTGCTCTATGTAGAGAACACCGACGGCAAGGTGGGACAAACCTACGACGAAGAAGGCAACCCGGTAGCAGTGATGGGCAAGCACTTCCGCATCTTCGCCAGCACCTTGGCAGGCGATCTTTTCACGGAACCGTTCGTGATGTGCGAGCTGGACCATCCCGTCGATCAGATAACGACATTTTTTACGTCGGGAGGCATGCTCTCCGCGCTCGCCACGCACATTGTGAGCACGGAGAAGAGCGAGGCAGAGCTGCACGGCATCGAAGTACCCTTGGTGGCATGCGCGACGCCGACAGGCGCGGTCGCCACCTCGGGCGCGGTGGTGCCCGGAGCAGCAGGCGAATCCTTCATGGTCACGGTGCGAAACGACGGCAACACCTTGCTGACCGCCGGCACGATCGATCTGTACCGAGAGGGCTCCAGCCAGCCGTTCTCCAGCGCTTCCATCGGATTCGGACTGAACGCACGCATGGCTTCAATCTACGATCCAGAGCTTGCCGAGGACGCTTCGGCCAACGACATGGCACACGTGAAGTACGCGCTCGAGACGCTGGGCGCACGTTTTGCAACGCACCCGCTGGTAGCCGACAACGGCAACGCCGTGCTGGCACCGGGTTGCACGGCACAGTTCCGCATGAGCTTCGCCATCCCCGAGAGCTGGAGCGACGAAGTAGGCAAACGCGTAACGCTGTATGCGAAGGCGCGTAATCTGGTGGCGCTCGATCCCGTAACGCTCGAGGAAATTCGACCGGGCGCGAACTCGGCACTGGGTGCCGTACTGCACGAGCTTCATGTGCCCGACGCGTCATGCGAACGCTCAGAAGTTCAGGTCGGCGTATGCGACAGCGCGGATACGACAGGACTTCACGACGCCCCGATGACGGCAGACGGCGATGGTGGCTCGAGTGGCGACGGTACTGACAAGGGTGGCGGCTCCGGCGGAAGCAGCTCCGGCAGTGGCAAGGACCACGGCAATAACAAGCGCTCCGGAAAAGCGGGCGCGCTTGCGGGCACGGGCGATGCCAACGCTCCCCTTACGGCAGCCGCTGCTGCACTCGCCGCGGCAGGCGCCGGCCTCGTCGCCTACAGCGTCCGCCGCACGGCGCTCGAAACCGACACCGCCAATGAGGTCAATTCTGATAGGCCTCGCTAGCTCCTAGTTACTTTTGTGAGAGACGTCGACTCGGCTCATCGAACACCAAAAGGGGCTGGCCCCGATAACTCGGAGCCAGCCCTGAGTCGCCTGACATGGGAATCGCAACCCGCTACTTGAGCTTCAATGCCTCCATC
Organism: uncultured Collinsella sp.; assembly: GCA_900541675.1. Classification (GTDB taxonomy): domain Bacteria; phylum Actinomycetota; class Coriobacteriia; order Coriobacteriales; family Coriobacteriaceae; genus Collinsella. Next base: position 21,307 of record UQKU01000011.1, read on the forward strand.
ATGGGCGCGGCGGCGTCCCAATCGATCTTCCAGCCAATCGACACGCGGACGGTCTCGCCCGTCGCGGGAGCCGTCGCAAACAGCGTATGGCCGTTGTCGGGACCGGTAAAGCGCAGCCACGTTATGCCGTTGTACTCGACCTGGTCGGTTGTTGTCTCCTTGCCTTCGTAGACCTGCTCTAGGCTTGCAACCTCTTCCTCCGGCGAGCGCGGGAAGATGCTGATGTTCAGGCGTCCTCCAGTCTCGTCGTGGAAGAAGTTTGCCTTTTCGCGCTCTTCGTCGGACGAATCCAGCGTGTACCCATCGGCGGCCTCGATGCTGTACGATGCGCAGTCGATGCCCGTTAAATCTGCCTTCTCGCCAGAATCGGCCACGCCGCCGGCCGCCTTGAACTCCTTGGTCTCGCATCCCGTGGTGTCAAAGTGCATGGCCTCATGATTCTTGGCGGGGGCGTAAGCGTCTACGAACTCGACAGTGATGGGCCCGTAGTACGCCGTCTTGGGCGCCCAAAAATACACGTACTCAACGGTCTCGCCCGGGCCGATATCTGGCCTCTTGGAAAGATCGATGCCCTCGTGAAGCTCATCGGGAGCCTCGCTTGCAACGTAGTCGAGCACGGCCGCCTTGCCGGAAGTAAACAACGGGTCGCCTGCCTCAAGATCGCCCTGGGCAGCATGCACGTTAAAGGAGTCAAACGTCCTGTTCTTTGTGTTGTTGTTGGTAATCTCGATATGCAGGTAAAAGCCGTCCCGCTTCTTGGCATCACCGCGATAGAACGTACCGTGAGCCACCGACTCATAGACAATGCCTGCCACCTCGACCGTCTGCGACTCATAGGCCTTGGGCTTCTCGGTCTTCTCCTGCACAGGCGCGCTCCCGCCCGAGCTACCAGCCGAGCCGCTCGGAGCACTACCGCCGCAGCCGGCAAGCGTACACGCCAGCACAGCCGAAAGCGTCACGGTGGGAATTCCTAACAGCAGCTTCTTCGTCATGGGCTTCATCATCCTCACCGCTCCTTTCGGCTTGTAGCTCATCCGTTACCCGAGTCGCAAGTCGACTCCGTGGCATCGGCTTCCACTATGAGCGTATGACGAAACGCGGCGCCGGCGAAGTGACCCACGGCCCAAATAACGACCCGACAGCGTTCCTTATGGGCCAAAGGGACTCGCACACGCACGCCTGTGGCCCATAAAACGAGACGCTTGTCCCAATGTTCGATTCGATCCAACAATCCGCACGACACGTTTTCGACAACGTATCCAACCGCAAACGCAGCAAGACGCATTCGGCCGCCTTCAAACTTACTCGGACAGAACCGAGTCGGTTTTGTCCGAGTAAACGCTGTTCCACCAAATTCCGAACGATTGTTCGATGGATTTCGTGTTGGGTGGAATCGCCTGTGGGCTGGGCTATGCTACCTTGACTATCTATATGACTTAAACGCAGCAAAGGAGCACCGAGAGAGCGAGTATGGCAAAAAACACCGCAAACTATGGTAACGACAGTATCCGCCAGCTCAAGGACGAAGAGCGCGTACGCCTGCGCCCCGCCGTTATCTTTGGCTCGGACGGGCTCGACGGCTGCGCGCATGCCGCCTTCGAGATCCTGTCCAACGCCGTTGACGAGGCGCGCCAGGGCTACGGCAAGCTCATCACCCTTACCGCCTTTCGCGATGGTTCCATTCAGGTAGAGGACAACGGCCGCGGCTGCCCGCTCGACTGGAACCCCTCCGAGAAGCGCTTTAACTGGGAACTTGTCTTTTGCGAGCTCTATGCCGGCGGCAAGTATAACAACAACCAGGGCGGCGACTACGATTTCTCGCTCGGCACCAACGGCCTGGGCTCGTGCGCGACCCAGTACGCTTCCGAGTACATGGACGTCACCGTCTGGCGTGACGGCAACAAGTACTCCTTACACTTTAAGAAGGGCAAGGTCGTCGGCGCCAAAAAGAAGGCACTCGAGATTGAGCCCAGCGACGAGGAACGCACCGGCACCACCATCAAGTGGCGTCCCGATCTTGAGGTCTTTACCTCCATCAGCATCCCCCACGAGTGGTATCGCGAGACCATGCGTCGTCAGGCCGTGGTCAACGCCAACGTGACCTTCCGCCTGCGCGTTGAGGGCGACGATGGCGAGTTTTCCGAAGAGGACTTTTGCTATCCCAAGGGCATCGAGGACTATGTGCTCGAGAAGGTCGGTACCGACTACCTTACCGAGCCTTTCTTTATCGAGGCCGACCGCCGCGGTCGCGATCGCGAGGACCTGCCCGACTACAACGTCAAGATTACCGCGTGCATGTGCTTCTCGCGCACCTTCATGATGCAGGAGTACTACCACAACTCATCGTGGCTCGAGAACGGCGGCTCACCCGAAAAGGCGGCCCGTAGCGCTCTGACCAGCGCCATCGATGCCTACATTAAGCAACAGGGCAAATACAACAAAAACGAGAGCGGCATCAAATGGCAGGACGTCCAGGACTGCCTGGTACTGGTGACCAACTGCTTCTCCACCCAGACGTCCTACGAAAACCAGACCAAGAAGGCCATCAATAACCGCTTTATCCAGCAGGCCATGACGGCATTCTTTAAGGAGCGCCTCTCGACCTACTTAATCGAGAACAAAGACGCCGCCAACAAGATTATGGAGCAGGTGCTCATCAACAAGCGCTCGCGCGAGAATGCCGAGAAGACGCGCCAGAGCATCAAGACCAACCTGCAGCAGAAGACCGACATGGCCAACCGCGTGCAGAAATTCATCGACTGCCGCTCCAAGGACAAGAGCCGTCGCGAGATCTACATCGTAGAGGGCGACTCGGCAGCAGGCGCCATTCGCACCTCGCGCGATGCCGAGTTCCAGGGCGTTATGCCCGTCCGCGGTAAGATCCTCAACTGCCTAAAGGAGGACTACCCGCGCATCTTTAAGTCCGACATCATTATGGACCTCATGCGCGTACTGGGCTGCGGCGTGGAGATCAAGGACAAGCGGATCAAGAACCTCGGTGCCTTTGACCTGGACAACCTCAACTGGAACAAGGTCATCATCTGCACGGACGCCGACGTCGACGGTTATCACATCCGCACGCTCGTGCTCACCATGCTCTACCGTCTGGTGCCCACGCTTATCGACGAGGGCTACGTGTATATCGCCGAGTCGCCGCTCTACGAGATCAACTGCAAAGAGAAGACCTACTTTGCCTACACCGAGCTCGAGAAGAACGGCATCCTTAAGGAGATCGGCGACCAGAAGTGTTCCATCAACCGCTCCAAGGGTCTTGGTGAAAACGATCCGGACATGATGTGGCTCACCACCATGAACCCCGAGACGCGCCGCCTGATCAAGGTGGAGCCCGAGGACGTCACCAAGATGGAGACCATGTTCAACCTATTGCTGGGCAACGACGAGGCGGGCCGCAAGCGCCATATCTCCGAGCACGGCAAGGAATACCTGGACCAGCTGGACCTGCAATAGCAGCAAATCAATAACGACGGCCCATAAGAAGTTCAAGAGGAAATCGTGGCAAAGAAGAAGACGAAGAACCAGCCAAAGAAAAAGCAGGTCAACGCCGAGAACGTCATCGGCCTGCACTCCGAGGTCACCGACCAGCCGATCACGCAGACGCTCGAGGTCAACTACATGCCCTACGCCATGAGCGTCAACGTCTCGCGTGCGTTCCCCGAGATCGACGGCTTTAAGCCCTCGCACCGCAAGCTGCTCTACACCATGTACAAGATGGGCCTGCTCAAGGGCGAGCGCCAGAAGAGCGCCAACATCGTGGGCCAAACCATGAAGCTCAACCCGCACGGCGATGCCGCAATCTACGAGACGATGGTGCGCCTGGCCACCGGCAACGAAGCGTTGCTCGCGCCGTTCGTTGAGTCGAAGGGCAACTTTGGCAAGTATTATTCGGGCGATCTGAGCTACGCCGCCTCGCGTTATACCGAGGCCAAGCTCTCCCCCATCAGCGCCGAGATCTTCAAGGACATCGACAAGGACCCGGTCGACTTCGTCGACAGCTACGACGGCGCCATGAAGGAGCCGCGCCTGCTGCCCACCACGTTCCCCAACATCCTTGTCTCGGCCAACAAGGGCATCGGCGTCGCCATGGCGTCCGACATCTGCGGCTTCAACCTCAACGAGGTCTGCACCGCCACGATGCACTACCTGCAGGATCCCGACTGCGACCTGCTCGAGTACATGCCCATGCCCGACTTCTCGACCGGCGGTGAAATTATCTACCGCCGCGAGGAGATGGAAAAGATTATCGAGACCGGCCTTGGCAGCTTCCAGATCCGCTCCCGCTGGCGCTGGATTCCCGAAGAGCGCATCATCGAGGTGTACGAGATCCCCTACACCACCAAGACCGATGTCATCATCGAGCGCATCGTCAAGCTCTCCAAGGAGGGCAAGGTCAAGGAGATCGCCGATATCCGCGACGAGACCGACCTCTCGGGCCTGCGCATCGCCATCGACCTTAAGCGCGGTGTCGACCCCGACAAGCTCATGGCCAAGCTCTATCGCACGACCACGCTGCAGGATTCGTTCTCGTGCAACTTCAACGTGCTGGTCGATGGTTACCCTCGCGTTATGGGCGTGCGCCAGATTCTGCACGAGTGGGTCAAGTGGCGTATTGAGTCCACGCGTCGCCGCATTAACTTTGACCTAGGCAAAAAGTCCGAGCGCCTGCACCTGTTGCACGGCCTCGAGGCGATTCTGCTTGACATCGACAAGGCGATCGCCATCATCCGTGGCACCAAGCTCGAAGCCGAGGTCGTGCCCAACCTTATGAAGGGTTTCGACATCGACGAGACCCAGGCCGAGTTTGTTGCCGAGCTTAAGCTCCGCAATATCAACGAGGAGTACATCCTCAACCGCACCAAGGACATTGCCAAGCTTGAGGGCGAGATTGCCGAGCTTGAGGAGATCCTCTCCAGCGAGGGGAACATCAAGAAGGTCATCAGCGACGAGCTGGCCGCGGTCAACAAGAAGTACGTGATGCCGCGCCGCACGGGCAGGATTGAGCCCCACGAGGTCATCGAGGTGAGCCTGGAGCCCGAGGTCGAGGAGTATCCGGTCACCATCATGCTCTCGCGCGATGGCTACCTCAAAAAGATGACCGACCGAGTGCTCAAGAAGGCAACCACGCTCAAGTACAAGGACGGCGACAAACCCTTTATCGAGTTCCCGTCCTCCAATACGCACGAGCTGCTCGTGTTTACCAACAAGAGCCAGGTTTATAAGTGCAAAGTCGCGGCGTTTGAGGATACCAAGTCGGCACAGCTGGGCTCGTACCTGCCCACCGACCTCGAGATGGAACCCGACGAGAGCGTCATCTGGGTTATCGACCCCGAGGACTACAAGGCCGACGTGCTGTTCGTCTTTGAGAACGGCCGCGCGGTGCGCGTCGCACTTGCCGGATACGTTACCAAGACCAACCGCAAGCGCCTCAAGAACGCCATCTACGGCGGCAGCAAGCTGCTATATGCCCAGGTGCTCAAGGAGGACCGCGACATCGCGCTGGTCTCGAGCGACTATCGCCTGATGAACTTCAACACGTCGCTGCTCAAAACCAAGACGACCACCAACACGCAGGGCGTCCAGGCCTTTACGGCCAAGAAGGGCCGCTCGGTCACCACCGTCGGCACGACCGAGGAGATTCTTGGCGCCGGCGTCTCGGCCGAAAAGTTCACCGCGCAGAGTCTCCCCTCCGCCGGCGCCCTCATGAAAGAAAACGACATGCCGAGTTTGTTTGACTAGGTACCACGGCAACGAGACCGTTAGATACTTCGCAAAGCGACGAGGCCCGGAGCGCAACGGCATTGCGCCCGGGACTCGTCGTTTTTCTTCTCAACTATTTCTTAACGCAGATTAATTGATTTCTGCTTATTTTTCTGCGTTAAAAAATGTCAGCGTCACTGCTTCGATGCCCTTTGGTCGGTCGTTAGCAAAACTTGCAAAAATTAGCAAAGCTTGCAAAGATTAGCAAAACTTGCAAAGGAGACACCATGGAGTACAGCAAGAACCCCTTTACCCCGACGTTCGGAAGTATCCCTCCCTTTCTAGCGGGTCGCGAGCATATTCTGCGTGACATCAACCGTGGTTTTATCAACGGCCCGGGAGATCCAAACCTGTCGACTATTTTTACGGGCGCAAGGGGAACGGGCAAGACGGCGCTTCTCTCGCTCCTTTCAGAAACGGCGCTTGAACACGGCTGGATCGCAGCAAATGTCTCCGCCATGCCCGGCATGCTCGAAGATATTATCGAGCGAACCGAAGAGGCGGCAGACAGCTACCTCTCACAGCCTCACGTGCGCATAAACGGCGTTCAAATTGGTCCAGTGGGTCTCGATTGGACATATGCTCAAAAGGCCCAGGGCAACTGGCGCACACGCATGAATGGCATCTTTAAGCAACTCGAAAAACATGACATCGGACTTCTCATTACCATCGATGAAGTCACCGTCGATCTCGAAGAAATGCTTCAATTTGCCTCTGTTTACCAGCACTTTGTACGCGAAGGTAAAAAAGTTGCCCTACTCATGGCAGGACTGCCCTACAAAGTATCGGCGTTGCTGCGTAACGATTCCGTCTCGTTCCTCAGGCGTTCCCAATATCATCAGTTAGGACGAATCACTGACGTTGAAATTGCAAACGCGTTTCGCAAAACCGTTGAGGCCGGAGGACGTTCAATCACACCAGAAGCGCTCGAGAATGCTGTGAAGGCCGTCGACGGATTCCCCTACATGATGCAGCTCGTCGGATATCGCACTTGGGATGTTTCGGAGAACTCGCCCCAAATCAGTGCATCCGATGTCCAGCAGGGTTCCCTACTCGCACGCATGGAGCTGCGTGATCGCATTCTCGAAACGACCTATCGAGAGCTTTCCGATAAAGATATTGAGTTTTTGCTCGCGATGCTGCCCGATTCTGGCCCCAGCAGGGTCTCGGAGATAGCCAAACGCATGGGCGTCGCCAGCAACTACGCAAGCCAATACAAACGCCGCCTCCTGGAGGACGGCGTCATTGGAGAGCGCGGGCGTGGTCTCGTTGGCTTTGACATTCCCGCGTTCAGGGAATTCTTGAACGAGAAGGCGTTTTAGCACGCCGGAATTGTCCGCGGAAGCATCAACGCATGGCAATCAGCATTCCTCTTGGTAAGGATAGCAAGCATTTCCACCAACACCGATTGCCATGCACTCTTCTTGCCTTAAGAGAGCTTGCGAGCGAGCTCTCGCACCTCTTCCAACTTGGGCGAAGAGGCCATGCTGTCGCGCTCGGTCATACCGCTAATGGTGATAATGCCCTGGTCCTCCCACTTGCAGTACGCGCAGGTTGACTTGTACATGGCGATCGCCGCGTCATAGACGCCCTCGCTGTGACTATCGAGCAAAAGGGCTGTCTTGGTGAACGGGAAGCCCGTAGCACCGAAGGCGTACAGGCGGTCGATGGCGGCCTTCTCCTGCGCAGTGATATCAAACCAGTAGATGGGCGAAGCGAAGACAACCATATCGGCGCCTTTCAGCGACTCGATCACGTCGGCCATGTCATCCTTCTGCACACAGGTGCCCTCATGGGCGAAGCAATACTGGCACCCCAGGCAACCAGCGATCTTCTTGCTGGCAACGCGAACGACCTCGACCGTATGGCCAACCTCGCGCGCGGTCTCGGCAAACGCCTCGACCATGGTGTCGGTATTGGCGCCCTTGCGCGGGCTACCACTCAATACAACGATATTCATGAGAATCTCCCTCCTTCATGCCGCAGGCGCACGGCACACATTTCGTTGTAACCAGAACAGACGGAGCTATTCAGTCGTCCGCAGAAGACATCTCTCGTTCGTGTTCTCTAGACGCAATCTCATTGCCTGATAACTCCTCGACCGTCTTGATTCTCTCTCCGAGAATTGAACAGCAAATCGTTGCTCGCAAAGTATCGACTGTGGGAAAATTAGCTTGAGCTTTCTCCCTGCTCGCATAAGCGTTCGCGTGAAAGAGCCTAGCCGCATCGGCCAGGCGCAATATAGATCCGCGGAAACCAGCCTACGAACAAGGAGCGTCTTATGTATGGACAGCATGTTGCACCGCAAACCCATAACAAACGGACTGGCCTGTCTATCCGCGACGTCAAGCGTCATGCAGACGCCAGAATCGCCGCCTTCGGAGTAAGCATTCTTGTGGCAGGACTGCTTTTGCTACCCTGCGCAGCACTGGCGACAGAAATGCCCGAAACCGATGTCGCAGCACCCATTACCTGCAACGAAGCCAACGCGGAAGGCAGCTTCACAGCTACCGCCGTTGTCGACCATAACTATGACCTGGAGCTCCCTCCTGCCTTCATGTTGGTCCAGAATGAGGCGTTTGTATACGATTTTCCCGACAAACCCGAGGACTTCATCTACGGGCTTAACGACACCGTCCATCTCTTCAAGATCGACACCGATACCGAAAGCCTTATAAAAACCGAGAACCCCAAAGAGGCCAGCGTCTCTATTGCCCTGACCATGATTGACAATCACGTTAGAGCAACCGTGGTCTTTACAGGCAGTTACGCCGACGACCAAATCCCTTACAGGCTGGACCTCAACAGCTCAACCTGCCTTGGCACACACGTTGACCGTGACTTCGACAGCGGGCAGGGGATTATGCACGAAACGCGGCACGATTACTACATCCGTTACGTCTTCGACAGTGACGTGCACTTGATTGCAACCGACGTGACCGATCCCGAGCCCAGCCCTGACGTTAAGCCGAACCCAGAGGTTAAACCCGAACCGGAAACCAAGCCCGAGCCCACACCGCAGCCCAAGGCAGAAAAGCCCGCGGCAAATCCCGTTTCCACCAAGGCAGTAGCGGCGGTTAAACCAGCCGGGACCACCCTACCCGCGACAGGCGACAACGGTGCGATGGCAGTCGCCCTGAGTGTTGCCGGTGGTGTAGTTGTGGCAGTTGGCATTTCCGCAACAAGGCGTCGCAACCGCTAGTCAGCATTTCGTACCTCGCAGACAAAGCTCTATCCCCGCTCCGATGAGCTTTACTCACCGAGAAGATTCTTCCCCACGGAAATGAGTTTCTTTCCAACGGCCGCCTTCACGCCAATCATTACAACCACGTGGGCAGTGCGGGCTTCGAGATCCGCAGCGAGGATGTCCCCCGATGCCCGCACTGCGGCTGGCAGCTTGTGCCGTGGGTGCGAGACGACACGTTTTTGCTGGGCACGGTATGGCGCGAGAGTCTCGAACGATACGAGCGTTTCATGCGCGAGCGCGGAGCTGGCCGCGTGCTGTTGCTGGAGCTCGGCGTGGGCGAGATGACCCCCGGCATCATCACGCTCCCGTTCTGGAGCATGACCGCAAAGCTGCCGGATGCGCACCTGCTGAGCGTAAACATCTCGGGCGACTCGGCCCCGTTGCAGCTCGGAAACAAGGCGGAGGCGATTCGGGCCGATTTGGGTGCCTTGCTCTCGGCGGCGCGGGCCGACGACTAGTAGCGCGGCGAGGCGTCTTGCCGCAAACCGTCCTCGCTAAATGCATGACCGTTAATAAGTAAAAAGCAAGGTGCGTCTTATTTCAAATACTCCTCAAAGAACGCTTTCAGCTTTCCAAACGGAATGACGTCCATCTGATCGTAGAGGTCGGTGTGACTGGCACCGGGGATAATGAGCAATTCCTTGTTGTCTCCCGTCAGCTTGCTGTACGCGGTTTCGCTGAAATAGCGGGAGTGCGCCTTCTCGCCATGCACCAGCAGCACGGCGGAGCGGATCTCGCCGGCGTACTGCAAGATCGGCATATTCAAAAACGACAGCGAAGACGTCACGTTCCACCCGCCATTGGAGCCCAGGCTGCGGGGATGGTAGCCTCGCGGAGTCTTGTAGTAGGCGTAATAGTCCGCCACAAACTGCGGCGCGTCATCGGGCAGCTGATCGACCACGCCGCCCGCCAGCGCGTAGCTGTCATTTTTATAGTCCTCGGTGCGCTGCGCGTTCAGCGCTTTCCGCTTTTCGAAGCGCGCCTGCTCGGAATCCTCGGCGTCAAAGTAGCCGTTTGCGGTCACGCGGGTCATATCGTACATGGTCATAGCCGCGGTAGCTTTGATACGGGTGTCGATGGCTGCGGCATTGATTGCCATGCCGCCCCAACCGCAGATGCCGATGATACCGATGCGCTCCGGGTCAACGCTATTCTGCACAGAGAGGAAATCCACCGCTGCGCAGAAATCCTCGGTGTTGATGTCCGGCGATGCCACATAGCGGGGCGCACCGCCGCTCTCGCCGGCATAGGATGGGTCGAAGGCAATCGCGAAAAAGCCCAACTCCGCCATTTTCTGCGCATAAAGGCCGGACGTTTGCTCCTTCACCGCGCCAAACGGACCGCTGACGGCGATGGCAGGCAGCTTGCCCTCCACGTTCTTTGGCACGTAGACGTCGGCCGCCAGCGTGATGCCGTATCGGTTGTGAAAAGTCGCCTTGCTGTGCTCAACCTTGTCACTTTTGGGGAACACCTTGTCCCATTCCTGCGTCAGTTTCAACTGCTCCATGCCTAAGCCTCCTTGTCGGTCGCTTTAAGGTATTGCTCGTCGACCACGGGCTCCAACCACTCGTTGCAGGCCTCCTCGCCCGGAACTTCCACCGCGAGATGGGAGAACCAGCTGTCGGGCGCCGCACCGTGCCAGTGCTTTACGCCCGCGGGAATATTTACTACATCGCCAGGGCACAGTTCCTGTGCCGGTTTGCCCCATTCCTGGTAAAGCCCTCGGCCAGCCACGCAGACGAGGATCTGTCCGCCACCGCTTTTGGCGTGATGGATGTGCCAGTTGTTGCGGCAGCCGGGCTCGAACGTCACGTTGTAGACGCCGACCTGCTCGGTGGAAAGGGGCGCGAGGTAGCTTTGCCCAATAAAGTACTTCGCAAATGCGTCGTTGGGGGCACCGATGGGAAAGGCCATCTCGTTTTGGTGTCGGGCCTTTGCGTCGGCGCCGTCGTCCTCGTCCGCCCAGACCTCCTTCGCCATGCGAAAGGCCGCCCACGCCTTGGGCCATCCCGCATAAAACGCCGCGTGCGTAAGGATTTCCGCCATCTCAGCCTTGGTCACCCCGTTGCTCTTTGCGGACATCAGATGATATTTAAACGAAGAGTCCGTCAGTCCCTGCGCCATCAGGGCCACAACCGTCACCACGCTGCGGTCTCGAAGGGAAAGCCCGTCTTCTCGGCTCCACACCTCGCCGAACAGCACATCGTCGTTGAGCTGTGCGAATTTGGGGGCAAAGTCCCCCAGGGCATCTCTGCCCGCTGTCTGTTTAATTGCCATGATCGATTTCCTCCTATCGATGGTTCTGGACACGAATCTGCCTCCACGCGGTTAAGTAGCCCGCCTAGATTTCCATGCCCATTCGTTGCGCCTGTTTCAGAACGGGATGCCCGGCGATATCGCCCGCGTCGTTCACGCCGCCGGCAAAAACCGTTCCGGCAAGCGTGCAGCGGGGGAAGCAGTCAACCCATCCCTGCACGGCCTTTTTCGCGCCGTCGAAGGTCGAGCGCCCACTCTCCGCCGCCGTTGCTAATAGATACGCCTCGGTGAATGAGTAATCGGAGCCAAAAAGCGGGTTAGCGCGGTCCAGCATGGTCTTGAGCTGGCCACAGACGCTGTAGTAGTAGACGGGCGTTGCAAACACCAACACATCCGCATCGTGCATCTTGGCGGCAATTTCCACGGCGTCGTCCTGGATGACGCAGCGCCCCAGCTTTAGGCAGGCAAGGCACCCCTTGCAGAAGCCAAGCTGCCTTTCGCGCAGGCGCACGGTCTCCACGCTGTGACCCGCTTCTCGCGCACCTTTGGCGAAAGCATCCGCCAGCGTCTCGGAATTGCCATTCTTTCGAGGACTTGAAGAGATTATCAAAACCGTTTTGCTCATTACGGAATACCCCTTGCACTCCTTATATATATTGACGAAAATAAAGGTAATACCTAAACCTAACTTTAGGTCAAGGAGTAAATTCCAGATTTGTCCGGAGGGACCATGTACACAATCGGACAGGTGGCGGATATGTTCGGTCTGCCCGTTTCCACGCTGCGCTATTACGACAAGCAGGGATTGTTCCCGGAATTGGAACGGACGTCCGGCATTCGCCGATTCGGCGATACGGAACTCGAGGCGCTTCGGGTCATCGAATGCCTGAAGAAGGCTGGAATGGAGATTAAGGACATCCGACTGTTCATGGAATGGTGCGCGGAGGGCCCATCGACATATCCCAAGCGCAAGGCCATGTTCGAGGAGCGAAGGGCCCACATGGAGTCGGAGATCGCAAACATGAACCGTGCGCTGGATATGTTGAAGTTCAAATGCTGGTACTACGAGCAGGCGATCCAAGATGGCAACGAGGATAGGGTGAAGGCGCTGATTCCCGACAATTTGCCGGAAGAAATCAAAGATACCTACGATAACGCCCACGCTCGATAATGCCGACCGATCTCAAGGGAATTCGGTGAGGAGTCCTCTTCGGTTAGTGATGTACTTCTTTCCCTTGATGTCGTAGCGCTTCGCCTCATAGAAGACGAAGGCGTCGCGGAGATAGGAGATATAGTGCCCGACGGTGACGTGGTTTGCGGGAACCCTGCTGTCATCGAACACGCTGGCGATGTTGTTGGGCGAGTTGAGGTTGCCGGAGTTGTCCATCATGTACTCGGCTAGCCTCTCCAACACGGTGGAGTCGGTACGTATTGCGGTCTACCCAAGCCATCGTCAGCTCCTTCTCGGTTTCGAAACTCGATTATTTCTAAAGTTTCGAAACCGAGAAGGCAATGTGCACAAGGATGCATCGAGGCGCGAATCCCAGTAGCGCCATGTCAGCAGCGATGCCGGGCGCATTCGCACGTGCTACAATCCAACCACCAGAGATGAAAACACAGACCCCCTCGGGTAGTCGTGGGCGTGCGCTAGTCCGCATCAGTAACCTGCCTCCTTGGTTGTCCCTTCTCTGCATGGTCATCTACATAAAGGAGGAACCAACCATGCAGATCAGCGTGTCGTCCACCCTGACCGTATATCACGACGGTCAATTCTGGGTCGGGCTGGCGGAGCACGTCGAGGGCGGCAGATACGGCGTCGCCCGCATCGTCTTCGGCGCGGAGCCGTCCGATGAGGAGATTCTGCGATTCGTTACAAGCGAATGGGAGAAGCTCTCGTTCTTTGGTCACGATTCGACCGAGGCGAGCAAGCCCGCGAAGAACCCCAAGCGACGCGCTCGCGAGGCGGCGAAAGCACTTAAGCAGCCGGCGATGAGCACCAAGGCGCAGCAGGCGCTCTCGAATTGGCGGGAGACGATGAAGCGGGAATCGACTCACGTAAAAAGCCAACGCCGCGCGGAAGAGGCTGATGCGCGCTTCGAGCAGAGAAAACTGAAGCGCAAGCAGAAACATCGCGGGCATTGATCGCCATTCGCAGCAAGGCAAACCATATACAGCAGCGGCGTCAGTTCCACTTGAAGCCGACGCCGCGTAGACGCTGATGGTGACGGCTATGCACCGGCACGGGCGCGCCACCGCACTTCACAGCTTGTTTCTCAAGTATTTGGGACGCACACGCGGCGTTCAAAAATGCGGAGCGACTCCGCATGGCTCGAGACTGAGCCGAGGTGCCCTACTTCTCGCCCTCCAGCAGCCCCACGATGCGGTCGATGTCGACGGCGAAGCGGGGCCTTCCCTCGCGCTCGTAGCGGTCGAGGCGTGCTTGGCACTCGGAGACAATGCGCTTGGTGTTGCCGTCGATGATGCGCTGGGGCGTCTCGTAGTAGGCCGAACCCTCGGTCCTAAAGCGACGCTGCCCCTACAGGTGAGCGATACTCTACGCCTTGCGGCACCCCGTCGCCCACGGAGGTTAAACGTGCACGTAAGCCGTACTCTGAAAGCCGCGGCTTCCGGCAAGTAGTTTTTACCACGAAAACTCGCCTTAGATGCGCGTAGCTCTCAAAATAACACTCGCCGAGCCGTTACTTAACCGCCGACCTCGCTTGATGCAGAGGGCATTGGGGCAACGATAATGCGGATGAGTGCCGTGGATTCAAGTGGGCCTCGTGCCGTCCTTTCTGCGTTCATGCGCCCGTCTTCATTGCCTGAACTAAATTCCCCAAATAGAGCGTTATGGAGCGCATCGCGGCGTTACATGAAGAAGCCCCAGATAGCCAATTCTACCTGGGGCTTCATTGCTATTCACTACCTTTTGTGACGTGCCGTTTTAGACCCTCGGCTACTCCCACTCGATGGTTCTGATTTTGCTGCCCCATCATTCTAGTTGCATCCAGTTTTCGCTGCCGTCTCTAATCGAGCGCCGCCAAGTAGCACCATGTCGTGTTTCATCGGCTTCGGGGACAAAAGCTAGGATAACTTTAAAAACTTTTTTCAAACTCAGTGGGTTGAGTTTTTGTTTTTGCCCCAAAGGGCGCGGTGGGCCGCCTTTGGAGGCTCGATAGCGCCGAAAACGCCCGTTTTGAAACTCAAGCACCCTTTTGCCTGCTAGCCGCCAGCTGCAATCGTAAGTGAATCAGCGCGGGTGGCTCGCGCATCATTTGCAAAACCCCAGGTCGCAGGTCTTCGCCATCGGCGGGCAAAGTGAGTAGTCTCGGGCAGCTTGCCCATGAGTTGGCGAATTGAATGAAAGCCTGCTCGTTCAACGGCCCCTGCATCAGAGAAACCACTTGGAGCAGAAGCCAATCTGGAAGACCGAATGGACGAGCATCGAGATTCCGAAGCGTACCATCATCACGCAAACCCGATTCCAGCCCATTTCATGAAAGAGTCTTTACCTAGCCTGTCGAAATCCCGTTCCGATCGGTCGGGTGAATAGGTGTCGGCGTACACGTCGACCTTGGCGGACTCTTTCGAAAGCAGCTCGAGAGCTTCGTCGAGATCACTGGCGAGCTTGCCCCCGTCGATTCCGACCTTGAAGAGGTGCGTCTCGTCATGCTTTCTGAGCGCCGATTTATCCTGTAGCAGGTAAAACCACTCGCCGTTTACCCGTTCGTAAGGGCGGTCCTCTCGCTCGAGAACGACCGGATCTCCCTCTTGAGCCTCGAGAAGCCCCCTACCCTCGATTCCAAACTTCTGCGCGAGCGACTCAAGCTGCTAAAGCAGATCGTACAGCCCCACCGCGGGCAGGAGCTCCGCCCCGTACGCCTTCTCGAGCATCGTCCGCTCGAAGCGGTCGTATGTTTTAATTGCCTCGCCGTAAGTCAGCGTGGTCCCGATCGAGGGCATCTCATCCATCTGCATCGATTCTCCTGTCTGCCGATTAGAGGCTGCTCGCCTCGCCGAGCGCTGGCGTATTCGCCGCAAAGCGCACCCCTCCAAAGGTGAGCTCGACGGGGTGTCCAGATTTGACCAAGTCGCAAAGGGCGTATATTCCATATCCCGCCACCCCGGCAATGGAAACGACGAGGCATCCGAGAAGGCCAGCCTGAGGCTCGGTGATGCCGTTCGTCGCATCGACAAGGGATTTGAGCATGCCCTGGCAATTAATGGCCTTCTCGTTCACGGCATCAATCGTCACGTCGCTTATTGCAATGGATCCCATCGTGTTTTCGGTCATCCTTACTCCTTTTTGTAGTCAATCTGTGCTTTCCGCATCCAACAGCCAGGCTCCTTATCCTTTCTTTGCATGCAGGAATAGCCCACCCGCGCCTATTGCCAAACCAGAGATGACAGCCGCCACGGCGGGTACCCAGCTGGGCAATTGTGAATGTCGAGCATGGTTATCGAGTGTTGTTGAAGAATCAACTTCGTTGTGGCCAGCAGCTATTGATTTAGCAGCGTTCTTTGCAGTCTTGGCCTCGACCAGATCGAGGAAATCCTCGAGCTCGCTTTTTACACGGTTTTCGTCAAGCGGCATTGGAAACTCTGCCGCCGTCTTTCGTGCGAGGAGGACGGACTTGATGCGAACCATGTCCTCCCAAGACAGCTTCTCGTCGCATCGGTTTGCGTCTTCGATGCTGTAGACAATCTGACCGCAACGCATCACGGGGACTCGATGGAAGAAATCGGTAACACTTGCCTCGTTATTCACGAAAAGAAGCATGCCATGCACGTCCTCTTCGCTCATGCGGCCGTCAGAAGAGAATTGAATCGCATCCCAAAGGGCATGCATCTTCTCACGCATTCGCTCACCGACGTTGTAGGAGCGAGGACCGCAGCGCAGGATTCCCCCATCGTCTATCACGACATCGTTTCGATAGTTCTTTACCTCGATCACGTATACGCCCGAACGGGCGATTAGAACTTGATCGTATTCCTCGAACGAGCCTCCATTCGGAAGCGCGATGTTGGAAAGCAGCAGGCTATCGCCGCGAAGACATTTGAGACTCTTTGCGGCGAGAAGCTCGCCGCGCTTCCCGTTGATCAGCCCGCCTATGGTCGAACTGAGCTTCTCTAGATCCCGAATGAGGGCGGCGTAGGTGTCCTCCCCCTCCAACCCAAGGTCGTGGGCCTTGCTTCGCAGGTGGTCGATAAGGTCGTAGGTACGCAGGCTCTCGCTGTACGAGGTTTCGAAAACTCGCTCCAGAAGCAGCCCCTCAAGACTCTTGAGCCGATCGAGAATCTCCGCGTTGGTATAGGTCTTGCTCATCTAGCACTCCTTGTCTACTTGCTCTCTGCCTGTTAGTATGCCTCGATGAAAAGCAGAATGGTAGAATCGATTAACGGTAATAACTGTAAATTGAATCATGTAATAGTCACTTAGGAGGATATTGAAGATGAGCGGTCCAAAGGCAGAACTTCTGCAGCAAAACGAAGTCGTGAAGTCAAGACTTAAATCGTGGCGAGACAATCTCCTTGGGCTCATGAGGGAGCGGAGCCTAACGCAGAATGGTCTCGCGGAGCTGATAAACAATCGGTTCTATGGCGAGAGCGATCAGTTTACGCAGAAGAACGTCAGCGCGTGGGTCAATGCTGGTCTTCCGGACAGGAAGGGCCATGTGCGGCCTTTTCCCAAATTCGAAATCATGCTTCAAATCGCCGCGGTGCTCGAGGTCGATCTCGGCTATCTCATAGGCGATATCGAATGCAAGACCTACAAGGCGCAGGATGCCCATGAGTACACGGGGATAGAAGAATCCGCCCTCGAGGAAGTTCGCAAAATCACGCATTTCGAACGCAAGTACCACCTCGGAGAAAGCCGGGGCTCGAACAGCGCAATGATAAGCGAAATCCTAAAATCGCCCATCCTCCCAGAGCTTCTAGACGAGATGGCGAGCTTGGCTCAGCTTAATGACAAGAGAGACGATATAACGGAGGCCGTCGTTGCAGAATACGGGGAGGAACTCGTCAACAGGGCCCTTAGGTATTGCGACGACTTTGTCGCACCCGGACCCGACGCGCCCGAGGAAGAGCTCCATGAGGTAGAAGCGATCAACGAGGCCGTTTTCGAGTCGGCCGGGGTATCGCCTGAGGAGCGGCCGCGATTCATGGAGGCGGTGAAGGCGATTAGCAAGGCCATCGACGACTGCTACGACGAGGAAAACCGCCTGGTTCGAGACGAAAGCGCAAGTCGCTATATGGTTCAGAAAAGGTTCGGGGAAATCGTCGAGTTGATTGCGCCCTCGCGTTTTACAAAATAGAGCACAGGGCCCTTTAGCTTGAATTATTGCTTTTAGAGCCCCGCCACTCGTACATCCCAGCTTACCCAGACAGCCCTCCCACAATGTCCGTATCCCAACGGATGGGTACCATTTATCCGTGTGCACCTGGGACAACGGGCTGAAAAACCTGAGCAAGGTCGCTCGCAGAACATGCAACAGCAAACACGACATAAGAGGCGAACGACAGATGCCGGACCCCGGATGACAACACCGCGGAAGACGAGCATTCCGACCACAACCGAACAACTCCAGCTACTAAGCAGGCGCCCGCATGGGCGCCTTTTACTTTTCAGAGACTTAGCTGAGGGCTAAGAAGCGCGGCTCATGGCCGTTTCATGGAGGCCCGACCGGCTCGACCCACCTCGACCCATCTCCGCTCCCGTCGAGCGCGCCAACCGCAATCAGACGGTTCAATCGTCGCGCAGACGAAAACGCACGCGGGACCGCGCGAGCGCATCGCGCGGAATGATTGGAGGGACCATGGCGAACACGACAAAATGCGCCGCGCCCGAGGGCAACCGGGGCCGCGACGAACGGATGACGGTGTTAGAGATGCAGGAGTACATGGGAGCAAGCCGGAGCAAGGCGTACGACCTCATCTGGTCGGGAGAGATCGACTCGTACAGGCTCAGAAGCAAGCTCCTGGTGTCAAGGGCGTCAGTGGACGCCTACATCGAGTCGAGGAGCGGGAGGAAATGACGGCGGCGACCGCCCCGGGAGCCGCCCGCGGCCGGGCACGCGAGGGAGCCTCGAGACGAAAGGAGCTCGAGGACGACCATGACCAAGAGCATTAGCGGGAGCCAGGTGAGGCTCATCGCATCGACCAACGCGATATTCGGCGCCGACGAGGCGTGCGCGATGCTGCGTATCAGCCGCGACGCAATGTACCGGCTCGCCCCCCCCTTGCATTCACCGCCAGCGCATGCTATAAGGTTATTGATGGCTCATTAAGCTACCTCCAAGTGCCGGGGGAGTCCCCCGGCTATTTTTTTATCCATTCCATTAGGAGTCCCCATTGGCCAAGGAGCTCAGCATCTTTGTCGACGAGAGCGGTGACCGCGGCGGCAAGGCTCGCTACTATCTGCTCACGCTCGTCTTCCACAACCAGGCAGACAGCATCGCCGAAGCGGTCACGGGCCATGAGGCCAAGCTCGCCAGGGCCGACCTCCCCAACATCCCGTTCCACTCCGAGCCACTCATGAACGGGCACAAGGACTATGAGTTTCTCGGCGTCGAGCAGCGCAAGGCCATGCTCGCCTACTTCTCCTCGTTTGTCCGCAGGCTTCCCATCTCCTATACAACGCTCGTCTACCGCCGCAGCCAGTTCGAAGACCCGGCAAGGTTAATGGAGCGCATGGGGCGCGATATCTCCTCCGCCATGGTTGAACACCTGGACTTCTTCCAAACATTCGACGACGTGAAGGTCTATTACGACAATGGCCAGGGCATCGTCAAGCAAGCGCTCGACCGCTCGGTGGGCAAGGTCCTTTCAAGGAAGGGTCGTTCGTCGACGCAAAACCTCGATGACCGACTACTGCCTCGAGCAAGTGGCGGATTATCTCTGCACCATCGAGCTCACCTTGGTCAAGTACGAGGCCAAGGAGGACGGCGAGACGTATAACAAATTCTTCGGCGGAATTGGCTCTTTCAAGAGGAACTGGCTTAAGCAAGCCCGCAGCAAGCGGATATAGCTGGTCTCGCGGTTTCGCAAGGAACGATCCCCTCTTCTCCAGCGAGGAACCCGGGCGGCGTGTTTTGAGCAGCGAAAGCCGAAGCGCAAGCAGAAGCATCGC
Source organism: uncultured Collinsella sp. (assembly GCA_900541675.1). Lineage (GTDB taxonomy): Bacteria > Actinomycetota > Coriobacteriia > Coriobacteriales > Coriobacteriaceae > Collinsella. The sequence goes on from UQKU01000011.1 coordinate 40,716, forward strand.
GGGCATTGATTGGTGCCGACATGTGCCCAGACGTGAACGGTGCTACGTCCCCTGTTCACTCCCCTGTTCACGGGGCGCGAAACCGCAAAGGTTGCGCAGAGGTTGCAAAATAAGAAACCCCGACCTGTTGTCGCAGGTCGAGGGCTTGAAATCAACGAATATCGCTCACGCCCACTCGATGGTTAAAAAACTGCCTCCAGTTTGTTGCAGTTTGTCCCATTTGCATCCAGTCTCAAAAATGATCGCGAGTCCATGGGGTCAAATTTGGGTCACAGATTTCGGGGCGGGGCAGGGCGGTTTCGTGGGCCACGGTGGGTCACGATTTGCTCCTGGATCAAACGGCGAACGCATTATGAAGCGAAAGTTTATCGCGCGAAGAATGGCTTACTGGATTAGTTAGAAGTCCATCTTGTTGAGATCAATGGAGTATCCCATCGATCTCAACTCTTTCAGGAGTCTGAATTCCCAATTATCTGTTCCGGTATATACGACGCCTTGAAGATCGGAGGGGATTTCGATTCCTTTATCTACGAGGATGGTGACGTTCTCTCGGCCCAGCCGACCGATAAAATATCCCGCTTCAAAGACGACATTCTGTCGTGCCCTGAGCCTTGCTGATTGTTCAACACGTGATTTTCCCTCATCGTCTGCGGTAAAGAGACATACGGCACCAGCGGCGTTTCCTTCTGTCTCTAATTTCTCAATGATTGTCTGACCGTGGTTTGATTGCTCGTTTAGAATTACCGCTTTCAAGCCCTGCCTTTCGATGATTCTTGCAACTCTCTCTCGAAGTTCTCCGTCATGACCATGAACAATGAATACTTTCGAAAAGTCACCTATGTTTGTTATCGATGCAGACTCCTCCTGGTCCGAAAATTCATCGAGGTATGTTTCAAGTACGGCCTTCGCCTTTCGCAGGCCGCTTGTGCAAGCTTCAACGAACGCTGAGTCAGGTGTGCTGGTAGTGAAGAAAGACAGAGAATAACTGATTTTATTAAAGCTCTTGAATTCATAACTGTCTTCGCCGAATCGCCTTATCAAAAGTCTGTCGGCTTTCGTCTTCCATGCTTTGAAGTCAGGCGAGCTGGCGCTGGTATACCTATTGGACAACTGATCGGCTGTGTTGCATAACTGCTGCAAAGCTTCGAAATCGGTCATCAAGCCTTCTTTCCGTGAATAATACAAACTCTAATAACTTGTTATTCCAACGAACAACCAAATCTCTTTATCGTTTCCTCTGTGCTTCTGTCGGAGATAGATTTGCCCATAGCAAGCTCAATCGCATCAAGCAAGGCAATAGCACGAGCTTTGAAATAAGCGTCGAAATCATCCACAATAAAGGCGTCCCATGCGATGAGGTTCGACTCGATTCGATTACGAAGCTCATCTTGTTCGATATCAGCCTTCTTGAGGATTTTCGCTGAATAGACGCTAGGAGCCGCACCTCCGATTACTCTATTCGATTCAGGAAGTAGGGGCGTCTTATTAATGACAGAATTCCATTTCTGCCTGTCGTACCCCATCTTTTCACAGTAACTCTGCGGAAAGATGTGATGGATATCAGGAGCCGTTTCCATGCTGTTCACGATATCGATGGATATACCACGCATGAAATCTAGACCCTTACCCTTATAGAGAAGAGCCATGATTCCCTTATATGCTGCCGATTGCCTCGACTGGAGTCCCAAAAGTCGGGTGGATTGGAAGTGGGCATTGTTCACGGTGCGCATCTCGGATTCAGCGCCTTCAATTTCAGCGACTACATCCTCGATGTCATAGCAGTAGCGAGTTTCGTTCGAGCCGCCATACATCTCACCGAAGATTCCGCACCAGAACCAGCGCGCAACAATTTTCTGACTCTTAGGGTCTTTGAACAGCTTGGAGCCCACGTAGCCTGCAATTGCAGCCAATGGAATGATCTGGGTTGTGTATGGAAGATCGCGCTTCCTAAATACGGACTGCGATAGCAAAAATTCGCGAGCAAGCTCATAGCCCTCGATGACGACTTCCTTGTTTGCCTGATAATCCTCGAATCGCAGGTCCAGCACGTCTTTCTTTTTGCAGCTGACGGCTCCACTCAAACCATCGCGTTTGCGCTTGTAGTTCGTGAACAGTGTCACTGTGGTCAGGAACGCGGTTTCGTCCACGCTTTCCGTAACGTCGGTGCGAATGTCCTTGTCGAGCGCATGGATTCGGCGCTTGTTGGCTTCCCAATCGCCCCGGAGGTCAAACTCGTATGTGGCAAAAGTGGCAGTAACGAGCTCGAATACGGTGAGGGATACGCCTCCGGTATTAACGTTCTCGAATACCTTGCAAACAGCCTCGCGCGGCGTGCTTTTATCCATGGTTATTACAGGAAGTCTATATGAGGTGATTGTCTCGATGACATCTTGCTGGAACTTGTTGAACTTGGCAATAGCATCCGGAGATGATTGATGAAAAGCCATGTATCCAAGAAGCCATTGCGTTGCAGCGCTGGAGTCAAAAAGGATGTTTGCAGGGTACATCTCATGTTCATATTCGAGTTCACGGGTAGATAAGTCGAGCTTGACGTCTCGATCGAAATTCTCCTTAATTCTCCTGTCCTCGGGAACGGAAACAATGGCATCATACCTATCAGCTTCCGGATCAAGGCAAGCGTTCATGTCCAGATAATAGAGACGTGAGATGGCGACGCGTTTGTCGTTGGTTGTAGCAACTGCATCCTTCCCGTACAGGGATCGATACATCGAAGTCAACCGCTGCTGACCGTCCATAACTAAATAACGAGGTGTTGCTTCTGAGGAAGGAGCTCCTTCGATGGTGCGATATTTGAATTTAACCTCCGAGCCACCATATTCAAGTTGCATCAATGCGCCCATTGGATAACCTTGCGAAAGGCTTGCGAGCAAGCTTCTAATTCGATTATCGTCCCAGGTCCATTTGCGTTGGAAGTCGGGAAGCTGTGTCTCTCCCTTATGTATGCTGAACAGCAAATCGGAAAGATTCGTGTCATTTGATTTTGGTGCTGATATTGCCATCTTTGCCTCTGTGAGTCTTTTCGATACTTATTGGATAAGGAGACTATTCTGCTCAGAGTAGACGCCTTTTCTGGGGTGTTTTCCAAACTCGTCGGCAGGATTGCACATTTCGGGTGTTAGTCCAAGTCGATTAACAAGGATTTCGGAATCAACACAGTCCAAAACAACCCCATAACAAAAGCCAGAGTTCCATCATTACGAAGCATATCGGTACAATCGACTACAAATCCAACCCAAGCATTAACTAGCTTGTTTGACTAACTTGTTTGCTTTCATGTTGTGCGAGGTCAATATAGAGGATAGGAGAGAGCGCTGGGCGCTTTCGAGATACTGATAACTAATGTACGGAGGATTGCCAATTATGAGATTAAACTGCGAAGACTCATTCCTCCTGTAAAAGTCGAAAAAAACCTTCATTTAGCACGGTCATGTTCTGGTGCTGAGAGTATCGATCTTCTTAGGCATGCTCTGGATGATTCCGGTGTCCTTCAACGCGGCCACTGGAAACAAAACACGGTCTCCGTCGAGTAGCGGCGGGCGTGCAGGAGTTAGCATCAGCAACCCGCCTCCTCGGTTGCTCCTTGTCTGCATGGTCGTCTACATAGGGGGGGGAATCAACCATGCAGATCAGCTTGTCGTCAATCCTGACTGTATATTACGATGACCAATTTTGTGTTGGGTTGGCGGAGCGCGCCGAGGAAGGAAGGTACAATGCCGCGCGGAAGAGGTGGAGGAGCGTTTCGAGCAGCGAAAGCCGAAGCGCAAGCAGAAGCACCGTGGGCATTGATCAGGAGCATCATCCCGTATACGGCAGCGGGTGCGGCCTCTATTGAAACCGCGCCCGCTATCTGGTACTATAGTATTATATCGAACGTTTGTTCGTTCTACTCCCACTCGATCGTCGCGGGCGGCTTGGACGTGATGTCGTAGCACACGCGGTTGGCGCCGGGAACCTCGGCCACGATGCGGCCGGAGATGCGGGCCAGCACGTCGTAGGGCAGCTTGGCCCAGTCGGCGGTCATGGCATCGCTGGACTCGACGGCACGCAGGATAATCGGGCGCTGGTAGGTGCGCTCATCGCCCATAACGCCGACGGACTTAATGTCGGGCAGGACCGCAAAGTACTGCCAGCAGCTGTGCTCGGAGTTGCGCTCGCCGGTCTGCTCAAACAGGCGCTGGTTGTAGGCGTCGAGCTCCTCGCGCACGATAGCGTCGGCGTTCTTGAGAATCTCGAGCTTCTCCTTATCGACCGCACCGATGATGCGGATGGCCAGACCCGGGCCCGGGAAAGGCTGGCGGAACACGATGTGACCCGGCAGGCCCAGCGCCAGGCCAAGTGCGCGGACCTCGTCCTTAAAGAAGTGGTCGAGCGGCTCGATAAGGTCGAAGTGCACGCCCTCGGGGAACGGAATCAGATTGTGATGGCTCTTGATGGTGGCCGTCTTGCCGCCCGTCTTGCGAGCGCCAGACTCGATGATGTCGGGGTAGATGGTGCCCTGAGCCAAGTACTTGACCGGCTTGCCATCGGTCTCGAGCTGCTGCGCCACGGCGAAGAACTCTTTCCAGAACTGCGTACCGATGATGCGGCGCTTCTCCTCGGGCTCGGTCACGCCGGCCAGAAGCTCGGCGTAGCGGTCCTCGGCGTGGACGTGGATAAAGTCGACGTCAAACTGCTTGGTGAAGACCTCCTCCACCTGCTCGGGCTCGCCCTTGCGCAGCAGACCATGGTTGATGAACACGCAGGTCATCTGCTTGCCCACGGCGCGAGCGCCCAGCGCAGCCACGACGGAGGAGTCGACGCCACCGGACAGGGCCAGAATCACGCGGTCGTCGCCGACCTTCTCGCGGAACTCGGCCGTCATGGTCTCGACCAGGTTGTCCATGCTCCAGTTGGGCTCCAGGCCGCAGATCTCAAACAGGAAGTTGCTCAGCAGCTGCTGACCGTACTCGGAGTGCTTGACCTCGGGGTGGAACTGCGTGGTGAAAATCTTGCGCTCGACGCACTCCATGGCGGCAACCGGGCACACGTCGGTGCTGGCGGTAACGGTAAAGCCCTCGGGCACCTCGGAGACGGCGTCACGGTGGCTCATCCACACGGTCTGCTCCATGGGCGTGGAGTTAAAGAGCTTGGCGCTTGCCGTGCGCGTGATGGTGGCGCGGCCGTACTCGCCCACCTCGGAGTGGCCGACCTTGCCGCCGAGCGTTACGGCCGTGATCTGATGGCCGTAGCAAAAGCCCAGGACGGGAAGGCCCAGGTCAAAGATGGCGGGGTCGATGGACGGAGCGTCCTCGGCATACACGGAAGCCGGGCCGCCAGAAAGGATGAGCGCAGAGGCGTTCATCTCGCGAATCTCATCGGCCGAGATGTCGCAGGGAACGATCTCGGAATACACGTTGAGGTCGCGGACGCGACGGGCAATGAGCTGACCGTACTGCGCACCAAAGTCGAGTACGAGGACCTTTGCGGAAGCCTTTTGATCCATGGTTTCCCCCTCCTGTTGGCGGGGAGCCGGTGCCCACCCGCGCGAATGAACGAAAATAACTTCCATAGTGTACACGTTATATGGGGTTTCTCGTCCCTCGCAGCCATCAGCGCACGGCAAACGCACGACCTGAGCCCCTATTTGACGGCAATTGAAGCGTTACCAAACGTTACAGATGATGTAATACGTTTGAACATTGGACGCCCTGTGCCACAATACTGCCGAACGACTCCGCCTCTGCGGCGGCAAATACGATAGGAATACCAGCATGAAGCGCATCCTTCTCATCGCCACGGGCGGCACCATCGCATCGACCGAGGACGGCAACGGCCTCTCCCCCGCCCTGACCGGTGAGGAGCTCGCCCAGAGCGTCCCCGAGATCTCGGGCCTCTGCGAGCTCGACGTGGTGCAGCCCATGAACATCGACAGCACCAATATGCGCCCCAGTGACTGGATGCGCATCCGCAACGTCATCGTCGAAGGCTATGCCGACCACGACGGCTTCGTGATTTTGCACGGCACCGACACCATGAGCTACACGGCCGCGGCGCTCTCCTACTTGATCCAGGACAGCCCCAAGCCCATCGTACTCACCGGCTCGCAAAAGCCCATGGGCAACCCCTTTACCGATGCCAAGCTCAATCTGTACCAGAGCCTGCTCTATGCGCTCGACGAGCACTCGCACGACGTCTCAATCGTGTTTGGCGGCGTAGCCATTGCCGGCACGCGTGCCCGCAAGCAGCGCACCATGAGCTTTAACGCGTTCATTAGCGTCAACTATCCGCCCATCGCCTATATCCGCAACGACCGCATCGTGCGCAACGGGCTTCACGGCACGCATCAGGGCGAAAACCCGGTGCGTTTCTACGACAGCATCGACCCGCGCGTATTTGTACTCAAGCTTACGCCCGGCGTAAACCCGGGCATCCTCGACGCCCTTGCCGATAGCTACGACGCCGTGATTCTGGAGACCTTTGGTATTGGCGGTATCCCCGAGTTTGGTGAGTCGGGCGAGTCGTTCCAAGAGGCGATTTTCCGCTGGGTCGATTCGGGCCGCACCGTCGTTATGACCACGCAGGTCCCCGAAGAGGGCCTCGATCTGGGCGTTTATGAGGTCGGCCGTGCCTACGCCGACCATCCGGGTATTTTGCGCGGCGACGATATGACCACCGAAACGCTCGTGGCCAAAACCATGTGGGCGCTCGGCCAGTCACGTGATGCGGCCGAGATTCAGCGCCTGTTCTACAGCCAAGTCAACCACGACCGTATCCCGATGGTGTAATTCAATTGTCGACGGGCATCCCCTATTCGATGCCCTCGAGAAGTTCTGACACCGTCATGCCAAGCGCGGGCGCAAGTTTAAATAAAATCTCGAGCGTACTGTTTGCCTTTCCGCTTTCGATTTGGTCGAGATACGGTCGGCTGATTCCAACCGCCACGCAAAAATCGACCTTGGAGATACCAAGGGCCTTGCGCGTCCGCTCAACTCGCTCGCCAAGAATCTGTCTCGCATGTTCATTCATGCAGACGAGTTTGAAATGGAGCAAAACAAAAACGTAAACTATAGTTTACGTTTTGCCGAATATACAGGAGTTTTCTATGTCGGCTTGCTCAATTTGCATGCGTCAAAAATCACGCTGCACAGACGGCGTGCAGCCCAAGCTTGTCGTCGTTGAGGCCGAATGCCTTTCCCCGGATGAACGAACAGCCTTTACGTTGCTATCGAGCCGTGTTGCGACCGCACTGCTCCCCAACCCGGCGAGAGGCGAGCTCGCCTCTCAATGCCGAACGCACGGCTGCACCCTTGACCAGGCCGTAGCAATAGCAACCAGCCAACGCGGCCTGCCGCTCCTTTTAGAAGCCGGTATCGCGCTCGCCCTTCGCGGTGCCGGATACGAAAACGAGGCCGCCGCCGACATGGTCTTTCAACCACAATCGAGCGGCGGCCTCGCAGCAGCCATCGAATATGCTTGCAGGCTCGTTGCCTAAAGGCGCAAGCTAAAAGCCCAGGCCAAAGCCCATACCGGTAATCGCCGAATACATAAAGTAGACGTTGATTACGTTGAGAAATACACCCGTGATGCAACCGTTGCGCAGGTAGCGCTCGCACACGATGCGTGCCATGGCGGCGGAGTCATCGTTGTTTTTTGCCTGGCGTCCCGCCGTAAAGTACGTCGCCACGCTCAGCAGCAGATTGAGCACCGGCAACGCCAGCAACTCGTAGCTCTTGCCCCAGCGCGTCGCCTCGCCGGCAGCATTAAACTTTGTTGCCACCTCGGGACCAATGTTGGGAATAACACACGCTGCGACCACCAGCGGAATCACCGCAAGTACGAGCAGCGCAATACCCATGTAGCCAGCTTTTTTGCCATATTTAAACATATACGTCGTCCTTACACGTTAAAGCGGAAGTGCACGACGTCGCCATCGGCCATGACATAGTCCTTGCCCTCAATACGCAGCTTGCCGGCAGCCTTGGCGCCCTGCTCGCCACCGAGCTCGATGTAGTCGTCGTAGCCAATGACCTCGGCCTTAATAAAGCCGCGCTCAAAGTCGGTGTGGATGACACCGGCGGCCTGCGGGGCGGTCGCGCCCTGACGCACCGTCCAGGCCTTGACCTCCATCTCGCCAGCCGTAAAGAACGACTGCAGGCCGAGCAGCTTGTAGGCTGCCTGCGCGAGCACGTCCAGGCCGGGCTGCTCCAGGCCCAGGCTCTCCAGGTAGTCGGCAGCGTCCTCGGGATCGAGCTCGGAAAGCTCGGCCTCGATCTTGGCGCAGATCGGCAGCGGCTTGACACCGTCGATGGGTGCCAGGTCCTCGTTGAGCATGTCCTCGTCTACGTTGGCCACATACAGGATGGGCTTCATGGTGAGCAGGAACAAGCCCTTGGCAGCGGCGCGCTCCTCGTCGGTCATCTCCATGGACGCGGCGCGCTTGCCCTCGTTGAGCCAGGCAAGCAGGCGCTTGGCGACCTCAAACTTGGGCATGAGCTCCTTGTCGCGCTTGGCCTCCTTCTCGAGCTTGGGCAGCTGCTTCTCGAGCGTGCCCATGTCGGCCAGGATGAGCTCGGTCATGATGGTGTCGGCGTCACCGGCAGGGTCGACGAACTCGCCCGTGCGGCCCACCTCGCGCATAACGTTGGGGTCCTTAAAGTAGCGCACGACCTCGCAGATGGCGTCGGTCTCGCGGATGTTTGCCAAGAACTGGTTGCCCAGGCCCTCGCCCTCGTTAGCGCCCTTCACCAGACCTGCGATGTCGACAAACTCGACCGTCGCCGGCACAATGCGGCCGGGGTTGACGATGTCGGCGAGCTTTTGCAGGCGGCTATCGGGCACATCGACGATACCCACGTTAGGGTCAATCGTGGCAAACGGGTAGTTGGCGGCAAGGCCGGTCTTTTTGGTAAGCGCGGTGAACAGCGTCGACTTGCCCACGTTGGGCAGGCCCACGATACCGATGGAAAGGGACACGACAGCTCCTTTTGGTACAGGTACTTCAAACTGCATAAGTATAGCGCCGCCGCAGCATCTGGGCGAACCCGGACGCCACGGCGGCGCAAATGAAGCAGAGATGAGTGAGAGTTCGAGACTGCAGTCCTTACTTAAGCTCGGGCCAGAAATCCTTGTTGGCCTCGATGAGCTCGTCCAGGATCTGCTTAGCAACGCTCGCCGAAGGAATGGTCTTGGAGAGCGTGAGTGCCTGCCAAAGCTTCTGGTAGCTGCCCTCGACCCAAGCCTGGACAACGAGCTTCTCGACGGAAACCTGCTGCTCCATCAGGCCCTTCTGGAACTGCGGAATCGGGCCCTGGCAGATCTTCTCAAAGCCGTTGGAACCGACGATGCAAGGCACCTCGACCATGGCCGTCGGGTCGAAGTTGGGCACAGCGCCATCGTTGGGGACGATCAGCAGGAAGCGCTCGAGCGTGTTCTCGGCCAGTGCGCAGGCAAGGTCGACGATGTAGTTGGCATGTACATCTGGCTCAAAGCCGCCGTCCTTGGCAGTACCCTTGGCGATGATGTCGCGGCAAGCGCCAAAGACCTTCTTCTCACGGCCGTCCATAACCTCATTGGCGCGAGTGTAGTTGGGGTCAGACGTCTCGACGACATAGTCCGGGTACAGGTAATACTTGAGGTAGGTATTGGGAATCGTCTCGGGATCGACAGCATAGACATCCTTGGCCTTGCCGAAGGTGTGAATCCAGCTCTCCTCGACATGCTGCTCCTTACCGGCCTCGTGCTCGATGCCGTCCAGGTAGCCGTTCTTAGCCATGTGCTCCTTAATCTGCGGCATGAGGTCGTTGCCGTCCTTGTCGTAGATTTTGCTCCACCAACCAAAGTGGTTAAGGCCGTAGTAGCTGTACTGCAGCTCGCGACGATCCTTAATGCCGCACATACGGCTCATCTTATCCATGAGGTCGATCGGCATGTCGCAGATGTTGATGATGCGGCTGTTGGGGCGCAGCACGCGGCAAGCCTCGGCGACGATGGCCGCGGGGTTGGAGTAGTTGAGCATCCAGGCGTTGGGGCTGTACTTCTCCATGTAGTCGAGGATCTCGATAACGCCGCCGATGGAGCGCATGCCGTAGGCGATACCGCCGGCACCGCAGGTCTCTTGGCCAACGCAGCCGTACTTGAGAGGAATCTTCTCGTCGAGCTCACGCATGGCGTACAGGCCGACGCGGATGTGAGCAAGGACGAAGTCGGTCCCGGTGAATGCGGTTTCGGGGTCGGTGGTGTAGCTAAACTCAACCTCGGGGGCGTTCTCGTGGAAGTAGATCTCGCAGGCCTTGGCCACGGTCTCCTGGCGCTCGGCGTTGTTGTCGTAGAAGGTCACCTTGTTGACCGGGAAGCGGTCGCGCTCCTCAAGCAGCATCAGAGCGATGCCCGGGGTGAAGGTAGAGCCACCGCCGGCAATGGTCACGGCATAGTTTTTCTTGGACATGATGTCCTCCTCATTCTGGCCGCTTGCTCAATCCATCCCCGTACGCGGCCTGCACGGTTTGGAACTGTTACCTAGAAGTGGAGTTTTTATCTCTAGAATCGGCCTTGCGGTGCATACCGGCTCTGCAAGGCCGATTGTTTCGATGGACGATGGTTTACAGAAGACTCTCGAACTTCTCGCGAACCTGCGGGACGGTAAGGCCGATGATGACCTGGATTGACTGGCCTTGGACCACCAAGCCATGCGTACCGATCGCCTTGAAGGAGGCCTCGGGTGCAACGGCGCCCTTGTCCTTGACGTTAACGCGCAGACGGGTGGCGCAGTTAGTTACGTCGATGACGTTATCCGTGCCACCGAGTAGATCGAGGATGTTCTCGGCAAGCACCAAGCGCTCATCATCTTTACTCTTGGCGACCGATTTGCTAGCAGCAGCACCGCCCTGCTTTTGCTTGTAGTCGGCCTTGGACTTGAGCTCGACCTCAACATCATCATCCTCGCGACCGGGGGTCTTAAAGTCGAACTTGACGATCAGAAAACGGAAGACCACGACCCAAAGGGCGGTAAAGCACAGACCGACAAGGATGGAGATGGCGTACTGCAGACCGTGTGCGGCCCAAAGGGGCAGCCAGTCCCACGAGAGCATCGAGATGATGCCGCCGTCAAAGATACCCACGACGCCAAGGAGGTTTTGAGCCATGCAGCCGAGCGCTCCGAGCACGCAGTGGACGACGAACAGGCCGGGCACAATGAACAGGAAGGTGAAGTCAAGCGGCTCGGTAATACCGCAAAGCATAGCGGTAAGGGTGACCGGGATTAGCAGAGCCTTGACGCGCTGCTTGCGCTCGGGTTTGGCGGTCATATAAAACGCAATGGCGACGCCAAGCGAGCCGAAGACTTTAGTCCAACCAGGGCAGGTATAGGCAGCCCAGGGTGCGGCATCCTTAAGAGCAATGCTCGGATCGGCAGCCAATTGGGGCAGGATGTTGGCCCAAGCAGCAAAGATGCCGCCGTTGACCGCCGCGTTGTCGTAATAGAACGGCGTATAGATAAAGTGGTGCAGGCCCGTAGGAATCAGCACGCGCTCGAAGAACGCAAAGACGCCCACGCCAAACGTACCGGCGGAAAGGATGAATCCCTGGAAGGCGGCGATAGCAGCCTGAACATGCGGCCACACCAGGCAGGCGATAATAGCGACCGGAACCATAACGAAGAAACCGATCATATAGATGAACACGGAGCCCGAGAACACGCCCAGCCACTCAGGAAGTTCGGTGTCGAAGTACTTGTTGTGAAGCATCGTGGCGATACCAGAAATGATCAGCGCGCCCATGATGCCCATATCAAGCGTTTTGATGCTTGCGATAGTGGCAAGACCAGTACCGCTGCCCGCCTCGACAGAGTAGTCGACCCCAAAGACAGGGCCCCACTGCCCCAAGATTGTGCTTACAAAGTAGTTGAAGGTAAGGTAGATGGCCAAAGCCTCCATGCAGCAGCGAGCGTTCTGCTTGTTCGCGAGCGAGATTGGCAACGCTACGCAAAACAGCAACGGCATCTGGTTAAAGAGCGTCCAACCACCCTGGAGCAGCACATTCCAGCAATCAAACCAAAGATGGCCCGCAGTGGCCATCTCGCCAAAGATCGCCTCGGTGGTAAACAACGTACCCAGGCCGACGACGATTCCGGAAAATGCGAAAAGA